>CALVOW010000001.1 GCA_944350445.1 uncultured Bacilli bacterium
ATATATTTATTAGCATTATCAATATAGTCTAATGTTTCACGGGCTTTAGAAGTATTAATAATTGCTTTTCTTAAAGTGTCTTTATTAATGTCATTCCATTTTAAATTAACGAACATATATAAATCATAGTAATCTTTCATTCTAGTATTATCAATATTTCTACTAATTATTGATTCAAACTTTTCAGCAATAATTGTTTCATAATTATAAGTCATAATATTAATGGTTTCATTATCAAATAAGGCGCTATATTTAAATTCTATCTCTTTATAAGTGATAACATCTCCAGTAGTTATATCAATCATTAAATTAGTTTTTAAACCATCAAATTCTGCTTTTAAGTTAACTTCAAATCCTGAATACAATTCTTCTTCTCTGATATCTTTAATATTTTCTATTTCAAGTTTAACATTATCTTCTACATCAATACTAATAATTTCATTAATAACTTTAGTAATAGTTTTTCTATCTAATGGTAATCCTTTTATAGTAGTATCTAAATCCATAGTGCTTCTTAAATTAACACCAAAGATAGATGACAATAGAAGTCCACCTTTAATGATAAATTTATCTTTATACTTAGATTTTGATATTCTTTTTAATAAGGCATCAAACATAAAGTTTTGAATTAAATATTTATTAGGTATGTTAGTCTTTTTAGATAAGTTAGATGCTTTTGCTTTTAGACTATCTCTATTTTTTATCATCCAAACACCTCGAAAGTATCTCGTACTTTATTATAAATATTCATCCTTTTAGCATATTCATATAGTTTTAAAGCATTTTTCTTCTTACTATAAAAATATTCTCTAATAGCCTTATTAAAAATTTCTGCATCTATTTTCTTTTTATTTTTAATAATATCACAAATAGTTTTATCTAAATCGTAAACTCTAATAATATTTCCTGAATCAAGTTTATAGTCAGTGACACCCAATTCAAGTAATTCTTTTTTTGTATAAAACAAATTAACATTCTTTTCTTTTTGAAGAGATCCTTTATAACCACTTTTAACTGTAATATCATATCTAATAGGGATTCGATTAGACAAACCGTGCAAATAAAGTGCAGTGGTATTAGAATAAATTGCATACTTACTTTTACTTTGTAGAATTACAAATTCATCTACCAAAACATTCTTTTTAATATATACTCCACGACTTACTCTTTCTATTTTGTTTTCTTTAATAAGTTTAGTTAAATAAAATCTGGGAATATTATTATCATTAACATCTTTGGTAGTCAAATAACCATTTTTAAATAATTTTAAAATCTTACTTTCATACTCCATATTTATTTTTTCCTTTCACACTTAAATTATATCATATTTAAGTGTGTTTGAAAATATATATTTACTCAAATCGATTAAATCTTGTTTCTCGCTCATTTTTTTCATTTATACAACAAACATCTATCTTTTTCAAAATAATATAATGTTCTTTCTTGCCCATATTGGCGATAATTGGATTGTTATTATTTTGCATTTGTAAGAAAAGATTTTCTCTTTCCTTCAATACTTCTGAATATTCTCCTGACCAAGAGTTTGGATATACATTTGCTATAATGTTTTTCATTACTACGTTATTATTGTAATAATTTTCTATAATATATTTACCTAACTCACTCCATACATAATAACCTTTTTCTTTATCAAAAACATATGGTTCCATAATATATGATAATTCTTGTATCCTTTTATTTTCTTTTATCCACTCAATTAATTTGCTATCTTCTATATAGGATAAAACATTAGGATTAAGGTTAAAACTCCTTCTAAAAAAGGAAATTTTCTCCCAATTTGGTTTTTCTTTATAATCAATAAAAATATTTAAAAATTCTTTAGGATAAAGTTTAATTAATGGTATTAATATTCCTTTGTATGAATAAAATGTTACGTATTTTTCAGAAATTAATGAGTTAATATGTTGAAAAATTATTCTTGCTTCTATTATACCAGCTTCTTTTGAAAAAGAAGATTTAATAAGTTCTGAAATAATATATTCATCATGGTTATTTCTAACGTTGTCTAATTGACTATAATCTAATAGAGTTAATCGTTTCCTAATATAAGACATTAATAATTCATCAGCTTTATTTCTTCTTGTAATTTCAAATAAACTCATTAAAACAGTTGACTGAACGATGGTGGTATTAGGTAATGTATCAAAAAAACGGGTAACTTCATCTGTTGATAATTCCATTAAATACCATTCAATTTTTCCTAAATCATTTTCATTAAATGCACCTAGTTCAATTGTTTTTTCAATTCTTCTAATATCTATAGATGATAGTTGATAAGATAATTGCAAATACAAATAATTTTTATTATATTTTGGATCTTCAACTATTCTATCTAGTAAATTGGAGCATTCTTCTTGATTTTCTTTATAATATAAGCCAATAAGATTTGACAATATTTCTTTAAAAATATGTTCATTACTTTCATTAATTTTATCTAATAAGATATATATTAATTCATCCTTATCTTTAAAATTTTCATATAATCCTTTAGTAAAAAAGCTAACTCGATATAATGAACAAGTGTCATCAAATAATAAAATATTTGATTCAAAGTTTTCTTTATCCAATCCTATTTCTTTTCCTAAATTATAAATTATATCATTAATTTGTTTATCATTATCAGTTATATCTTCTAATCCTAAATATATTTTTGCATGTTTATTAAAAAAGGCGGTAACTTTATCAGAAATAGTAACTGGTTGTACTTTATCTATTAATTTATCAATACGATTCATTAATTCTCTAGAAATTCTTTCCGAATCGAAATGTTTAATTGCAAGTAACGAAATCCAAATTCTTGGCCAACTTTTAATAATTATATTTTCTTCTACTATTGTCTCTAAAATATCATAAAAACCAATAGAGGCTAAATTTCTAAAATTAAACGCTAAAATTTCTTTTATATCCTCATAACAAATATCATGATATAAAAAATTTCTACAATAACTTAATGCTTCTTCATACCAGTCTTTACCATTAGGTTCAAGCCCGTAGTCTCTTATTTGAGAACCACAATCTAAAAGTGAGGAAGCAAAGAAACTTCCATAATATAAAATTTCATCTATTAGTTTTAAACCTATTTCTTTCCTATCTTTTTTTGAAGATTGGAGTAACTCAGATATTACTTCCAGTCTAACACTTAATTTAGCATGGGTAGAAGATAAATATATATGAAAAAAGTTATATAAAACATCTCTAACAGAATTATAATTTTCATTAGTTTTCTCTGTTTGTGCGATTTTTATTATCAATTCTATTGCTCTTTTAAATGTTTTTTCATCAAAGGCAATATAACCAAATATTCTTACCCATTCGTAAAATTGTTTGTTATTTCTTGTAAAAAATGATTGTTCTGTTATATTTTCTATTCTTTGCAAAACTAATTCATGATTTAAAATGGTAATACACTTAATTTTTTCCATCAAACTTTCTTTTGCGTCAATTAAATCTTCATCACTTAATGAATAAAAATACTTTTTTGCAATTACCTGTGCTTCATCTGAAGAATGTAAAAATTTTAATCTTCTAAAAAAAGATATACATAATCTTTCGTTTTTACTTATTAATCTCATTATATGTTCAGCGGGAATCTTTTTTAGATAGTCTATAGCTAGTTTATTTGCTAATGCATGTGGCAATATTGCACGCATATTTCCTCTTTTCTGAACAATTTGTCTACATCTCAACTCTTCTACTTTACCAAGCACATTTATTGCTGAGATAGATATTAAGTCTGAAATAATGTTTAATTCATTTTTTTCGTCTTCTACATCATACGAAATGTCAAAAGAATAGAATAAGGAACATGCCTCTCCGACTTTTAATAACTCTTTATCAATTTCATTTCCTTGAAAAAACAATCTATTAAAAAGTTCATCATAATTGAGTACGCCTATATTCTTTTGAGTTGAAATAGATTTAGATAGATATAAAGCAATTCTAAAATTACCATCTGAGCACTTAACTATTGTATCAACATTAATATCTGAAATGTTTTTAAACTTCCTTTTAATTAATTGTTTTAACACTCCGTCAGAGGTTGTACTTAAATAATAATTGTTAGAATCTACGTTATCGTCTTCCTTTACATCATACTCAATTGTCATTAAGCTTATTTTACTGTTGTGTCTTTGACATAATTCAGTCAGCTTATTATGCATAGTAGCTTCACAATTGTCCACGATAAGTATGATTCTTTTATCAAGTGTTTGTAAGCGTTGAATAAACGTTATAGGATCAGGTTGTAAACTATCACCTATATCACCATAGATAACCATTTCTTTATTAAGTGGATTATTACCTATTGTATTATCAAATAATGCTTGTGCTAATCTTGTTTTACCTACACCTGATAACCCGGCTAAACGTATCGAACTTCTCGGAATTAATAAAGCATTTCTTATTTCATTTATTCCATCTACTAAATTTATCTGATTTTCCTTGCTAAAATCATTACGATATATTACCGATTCTTCATCCATTATAAACGGTTGCTCTTCTTCGCTTTTGTTAGACCAATTATGATATGTACACCAACCATTAGTATTTTTACCATTCTTATCATTAACCCAACAAATTAAAGAAGGATATTTATTAACCCAGGTTGCAATTTTATTAGAATCATAAAAATCTACCAAAATTGTATTTTCTAGTTTTTCTTCTTTCAAAATTTCTTTCATACACTTAATTCTGCTTGAATACGTAATATCTGTTGTATCAGCCATACCACTTACAATAATATATGCACCATTTATCTCTGCTAAGTTTTTAATGGAGTCTCTTAAATAACCTTTTTTAGTTCTCATTTCTCGTTTTATTTCACCAGGAGACATTTTAGGTTTTTTTACTTGAAAGATGGTATTATTCATAGGAATAAAGCTTCTTGTATCAGTTACTTTAGTAGCATTCACTTTTACATCAATCCCATTATCTTTTTCATCTTGATTCCCACCATATGAAACGCAACATGTATCATTTCCAATCTCATATAATTGTGCTTCACATAGTTTTCCTACCAAAATTCTTAAATCAGAATCATTTAAATTTTTTATATCATCTTTTGTTACATCTAACACATTAAACACCTCCGAGTTTTTGCTTTAATATTTATTATACAACATAAAACTCATTATTTAGAGATTATTAATTAAAAACATAAAATTATGTCTAAAATTAATTAATGCTATCACCCTTTTATCCTAATAAAAACGATTAAATCACCAATGACTTAATCGCAATTAAAAAACTAAACAATATTAATATAGCACTTATATTCATACTCCACATCATATTTTTTAGTGTATTTACTATTTAATCCTCTAGTAATAGTAATGGTATCATTTATTAGACAACAAGGTGAATAGGTGTAACACTAATTCCTTGGCCAAAAGCTGAGGTAACTAGCTCTAATTCTCCTACTCTATCTAAAGAAAACATAATACCCGTTGATTCCCCATTTAAATCAATTCCTGTTTTTTCACCAAAACCAAATAAATCAAAGTAGGAAAATAAGGTTTCTTTACCGAGTAACTGTCCAAGTTTTACAAACCCAGGATTACAAGAATTTTCTAAAACTTGTAAAAAAGTTTGATCTCCATGTCCACTTGATTTCCAACAACCTATTCTTGTTCCATTTATCTTAACACTTCCTGAGTCATAAAAATGATCATTATAAATATCTATTACCTTTTCTTCAATAGCTGTACTCATAGTAATAATTTTAAAAGTTGAACCTGGTTCATAAGTCATCCAAATTGGTAAATTACGATTTAAAACCTCTGTATCAAAAAGTTTATAATTATTCGGATTAAAAGTAGGTCGACTTGCCATAGCTAAAATTTCGCCAGTATTGGGATCAATAACAACAGCTAAGGAATTATCTGGTTTTAAAGTACTTTCAACATTATTTAATTCCCTTTCTAAGGATAATTGAATATTTATATCAATTGTTAAAGTAACATTCATCCCACTAGCTGGTTCTAAATAAATTTCGGATAAATTAATTTTATTTCCTTTTGCATCACTAAAATATTTAATAGCGCCATTTTCACCTTGTAAATAAGAATCATAAATAAGTTCAATTCCTCCAAGTCCTTGATTATCAATTCCAACATACCCAAGTACATGTGCTAAAGTTTCTCCATAGGGATAATATCTTTTGGATTCCTTAATCAAATAAACGCCAGCAAATCCATAAGAATCTATTTCATCAGCAATTTCATAACTTAGTCGTCTGCCTTCGGGATGAACTCTTTCAATTGAAGTATTTTTATAAACATGACTTTCCATTTCTTCATAACTTACTCCTAAAATATCAGCTAAAATTTCGGTAACTTCTGCTTTATTTTCGATTTGACTTGGTACTAAGACTAAACTAGTAGTTGTAATATTGTCAGCCAATATAACACCATTTCGATCCAATATTAAACCCCGATCAGCTTCAATCGGTAAATCGCGACTCCAAAGATCGGTTGCTAAACTTGAAAGTTTTTTATAATCAATCATTTCAATGTAAACAATTCTTAAAAAAATAACGACAAAAAAACTAATAAAAAAAATTAAAGTTAATTTAATCCTACTATCAATCTTTTTATTAAACATAGTTCCACCAATTAAATATATGTAAATATCAAAAAAAATAGAAAAATAAATTTGATACTAAATAACTAATTTATTATCGTTAGATTTTCTCTATCTATTTGCTTTTAGACTATCTCTATTCTTGATCATCCAAACACCTCGAAAGTATCTTTTACTTTATCTTTTTAGCATATTCATATAGTTTTAAAGTGTTTTTCTTTTTAATAATATCGCAAATGGTTTTATCTAAATCGTAAACTCTAATAGTATTACCAAAATCTAATTTATAGTTAATTACTCCTAACACTAATAATTCTCTTTTCGTATAAAATAAATTAACATTTTTTTCTTTTTGAAGTGATCCATTATAAACATTATTAATAGTAATATCATATTTTATTGGGATTCTATTAGAAAAACCATTTAAATATAAAGCTGTCGTATTTGAATAAATAGCATTTTTACTTTTGCTTTGTAAAGTCACAAACTCCATCTACTAGTTCATTTTTTTAATATATACTCCACGACTTACTCTTTCTATTTTATTTTCATTAATAAGTTTAGTAAGATAAGTCCTAGGAATATTATTATCAGTAACATCTTTGGTAGTTAAATAACCATTTTTAAATAATTTTAAAATTTTATTTTCTTATTCCATGCTTAATTTTCCTTTCACGATTAAATTATATCCAGTTTAATTGCATTTGAAAACTATTTTGTGAGTTTTTGTTTAGCTTTTTTCATCTATTTATAATGTATATCAAAAGTAAACTCATTATCTAATAATATATCCAAGTCGTAAATTCGTGACCTTTGAGTTTTACTTATTTTCAATTAATATTTTTTCTTCTTTATTTATTTGTTGTTGTAATAATTCTAAATCTTTTATACCCCTATTATCTTTTAATACTCTCATTTGTCTGCGAGCAGATTCATTTAAATTTACTAATCTTTCTCGTTGAGGAATATTATGTGAAATCATTTCAGCATTTATATTTTCTAAATTATTTAAGATAACTAAATGTAATAAATCAGTATAATCTCTAATATTACCTTTAGTAACTAAATCTGGATTTTTTTCTCTCCATTCTTTTGCAGTCATTCCAAATAAAGCAACATTTAAAACATCTGCCTCATTAGCATAAACAAACTTCTTTTGATATTCGGTCAATGTAGGTACTATATAACTTTTTATTGCATCAGTATGAATCACATAATTCACTTTTGATAATAATCTACTTGCTTGCCACTCTACTTTATATTGATAAGCTTCATCTCTCTTTAATCTTTCAAATTCTTGAATTACATATAATTTAAATTCAGGGCTTAACCAACTTGCAAATTCTAAAGCAATATCACTGTGAGCATATGTTCCACCATTATTTCCAGATTTAGATATAATTCCTATTGCGTTAGTTTCTTTAATCCATTTTTGTGGTGACATATAAAAACTATTCTTTCCCGCCTCTTTCTCAAAGGTCGTAAATTCGTGACCTTTAAAATTTTCATTATGAATACTTTCCCATAAACCTAAATAAGCCACCACATCCTTATTTCTCATCCAAGTTTGTATAGGAATTTTAGGTTCTTCTGGATTGGCATATCTTGCTAAATCAGTCAAAGATATGTAATCAGTATTATTTACTATCATAACACTAACTTTATTGTTTATAACATTTAATTCGGTTTTAACGACATTATTTTTCATAGTTTACTAACCTCCTTTTAGATTTACTTACTACTATAACATCATTTCTAACTTTTTAATCGACAAATTAAAAGATATGTCATAAAAAAACATACACTTCTCTATCAAACTTTTGTTATGATTCTTGAATTTTTGATTTTTTTTGCTAATTTTCATCAATTTTAAGTGAATTTTTAAATTTTTCAAAAAGTTGTTTTTCCCTTATTTTACAAGAGTTTTTGAGATATCTTTAAGACATAGCAACCCCACACATTCCATATGAATAGTTTTTGGAAACATATCAACAATATCTATTTCAATAACTTGATAAACTTCTTTTAAACTTTCTAGATCTCTTTTTAAAGCATCGATTCCACAAGCAATATAAATTAAATATTTAGCCTTTATTTTTAAAATATTCGTAATCGTTTTTAAATCTAAACCATTTCTTGTTGGATCAACAATAACTAAATCAATATTTTTAAAGCGAGAAATCACATTTTCTACTTTTTGATTAATAACTTCTAAATTGGAAATTCGATTTAATTGTAAATTAAATTTTGCATCATTTGTAGCAAATAAATTTTCCTCAACACTAATAACTTTTTTAGAAAATTTACTTAAAAAAATACCTAAAACACTAGTTCCACTATATAAATCCAAAGCATTAGTAATTTCTTTATTATTTAAAAATCTCGCCAAAATTTCATATATTTTTAAAAGACCTATTCTATTTACTTGAAAAAAAGATTTATAATGAACTTTAAATTTATAATTTAATATTTTCTCAAAAAAATAATCATTCCCTTTTAATACTTTTTCTTGATAAACTAAGTTATCAATCAAACTACTTTGAAGTAAATAATCTAAATACAAATACTCTCCTTTAATTACTAACATTGTTTCGTTTTGATAATTTTCTCTTATTAACAAAGTTCCCTGAAAATTACTGTCTTTTTTCTTAATAAATAATTTTATAATTTGATTCATTTTAGGAGATAGTAAATGACAAAAAGAAATTGGTACTAACTCATGAGATTTTTCTTCATAAAAACCCAAGATACCATCTTTAACATGAAAAGTTACTTTATTCCGATAAGAAAATGCTGATGTTTCATAAAAATTATCAAGACGTCCTAAAAAATTTAGGCATTTTGCCTTTTTAAATCTTTTTTCTTCCTCTTCTTTAACATGCAAAAACTGACATCCTCCACATTTATCATAAAATTTGCAAGGACTTAAAATACGCTCTTTACTTTCTTCAAGAATATTTATAATGGAAGCCTTTAAATAATTCTTTTTAGAAGAATCAATCTTGATATTTACTACTTCACCCGGAAGAGCTTTTTTGACAAAACAAACTTTATCATTTATTTTAAGAAGACCATTCCCTAAATCATCATATTTTAAAATTTTAACTTGCATAATTACCTCTTTCTAAAACGTATTATAACATACTTTTAGTATAAAAATATTAATAAACGAGGGATGCTATGGTTTGTGGTAAATATATAGTTTTCAGCTTAAAAAGTTTGGTAGTAAATATATTTTTAAAGGAAAGATCTATATTAAACATCCCTCAATATAAATATTATCTTTTTTTAAAAAAAGAAAGTTAAAAACTTAAAAAAAATTCTCCTTGCTACATAACGTTTTCCAGATATTAAAAGGTGAACAAATTTCACCTTTTTATTTTTTTAATAAATAGTATTAAATTTTTGAAATATGAAAATACTAATATTAATGGAAGGTAAATATATGAATTACACGGAAAAATTAAAACAAGAAACTAATAGTGCTGACGATTTCATTTATAAAGATATTTACTTAGGAAAAAATCATTTAGAGTTAATTACAATCGAAACTATTGCTAGTAGTAATGATATTAATAATTTTATTTTAAAAAGAATTAGTTTTTTAGATAAACTATCTGTTTTTGATTTAACTAGTTATCTTTATAATTATTTACCAGCTTCTAGTATTAGTATTGTTAATGATTATGATACTTTAAAAGAAAAACTTTTAAATGGCTTTACAATTTTAATTATTAATAATCAAAATATAATGGCCATTGAAACAAGAAGAGATTTAACAAGAGGAGTAAGTGAGGCTGACTACGAAAAAACAATCGTTGGACCCAAAGATGCTTTTATTGAACATTATAATACTAATCTTGGTTTAATTAGAAGACGAATTAAAGATGTTTCACTGCATATTAAACCATATTATCTAGGAAAATATACTAAAACAAAAGTTGGACTTATTTATATTGAAGGAATTTGCCAAGAAAAATTAGTTAAGGAAATAGATTTAAAATTAAAAAAAATAAACATAGATGGTATTTTAGATAGTAATTACCTAAAAAAATATCTAAATAAATCAAAAAGTTTATTTCCAACCCTAAAAGGAACAGAAAGACCCGATTTAGCAGCTAGTGCTCTTTTAGAAGGAAAAGTTTTAATAATTACTGATAATAGTCCCGAAGTTTTAATTTTACCTACTTTTTTTATTGATTTTTTCCATGCCAGTGATGATTATTATCAAAAGCCTTTAAATATTACTTTCATAAGAATTATTCGCTTAATTGCTTTTTTAATAGCCATCTTTCTACCAGCCATTTATATTACTCTTACAACTCATAATCCCGATAGTATGCCAATAAATCTCCTTTTAAGTTTTCAAAGTCAAAGAGTATCTGTTCCTTTCCCAGCTTTTATAGAAGCTATTTTAATGATTATTTCGTTTGAAATTTTAAGAGAAAGTGATATTCGAATACCTTCTTCAATGGGAACAGCCATTTCAATTTTAGGCGGACTTGTTTTAGGAGATGCAGCCGTTAATGCCGGAATAGTTTCACCAATTATGATAATTGTTGTTGCTATTAGTGCCATTAGTGGGATGTTAATGCAAAGTATTGAAGCTGTTAATTCTATTAGATGGTATCGTTTTCTTTTAATTATTCTTGCTAGCTTACTAGGTTACTATGGAATATTTCTAGGAATTATTTTAATTTTAACAAATCTCGCTGACACGAAAAGTCAAACTAAAGATTACTTGTATCCATTTGCACCTATTGATTTAAAAGAACAAAAAGATGGATTTATTAAAACTTCAAATAAAGGTTTAAAATTTCGAAATCCTATTCTAAGTCATAATAAAATAAGGGGGAAATCATGAAAAAAATATTTTTAATTTTAATTTTATTTCTCTTTACTGGTTGTTCTTCCTATATTGAATTAAATGATTTAGCTATTATTAATGCCATTGGTATTGAAAAAGTGAATAATACTTATAAAATGTATGCTTCAATTATTATGGAAACCGATAAAGAAACAACAACTCCTAAAACAACTATATATGAAGTAACAGGAGTAAACTTAAACGATATGCTAAATCAATTAACACTTACTTTAAATAAAAAAATTTATTTGTCGCATCTTGATCTTTTTCTTTTAAATGATACGATTAAAACCCAAGAATTTACAGAAATTATTAACTTCTTTTTAAACAACAATGAAACAAGAGAAGATTTTTTAGTAATATGTTCAAAAAATATCAAAGAACTACTAGAAAAAACTAATTACGGGGAAATAAATGACTTAGTTGAAATAAATAGACAAGAGGCAAGTCAAGCAATTTATACAACTATGTATGATGTAATTAACAAATTTACTTTACAAGAGCCTATTTATTTTACCAATTTAGAAATTACTGAACACGTCAAAATAAAAGGATTAAAAGTATTTTTAAATAATAATTACCAAGAAATTTTAGAAAATGATTCTTTATTTCTTAATTATCTATTAAATAATATTAATACTTATAAATATAACTATTCCTGCCAAGATAACAAATTTTTATATTTAAATATTCTAGCATCAACAACAAACGAAAACGAAAAGGAATTCTTCATTGCTAATGAACTAAAAGTTATAACAAATGATTGCAATTTAAAAAAAGATGAAATTAATGATATA
Source organism: uncultured Bacilli bacterium (assembly GCA_944350445.1). Taxonomy (GTDB): domain Bacteria; phylum Bacillota_I; class Bacilli_A; order RF39; family UBA660; genus RUG591. Next base: position 12,265 of record CALVOW010000001.1, read on the forward strand.
TTTACCAATTATCTAAAAACAAACTTAGAAAAATTCACCGAAAAAAAATTAACCATCAAAAATACAATTCGAGGTCTATATGAAAACAAATAAAATTGAAAATAGAATTACTTATATTATCCTTACTTTTGCTTGTTTTTTATTTAATTTTAAAAATATTACGTTTTTAAGTTTTCTTTTTGGATCGTTACTAGCTCTACTTTTTATTTTTATAGCTGAAAAAACTAATTTGTATCACTTTAAATTAACAAAATTTTTAATGTTTCTTCTTGCTATTTTCTTTTTAATTTTTTACACTAATAAATTAAGTTATTTTATTACTGATAACATTTTAAGAGAATATTCAACTATTTTAATTAGTTTTACAATTTTATTAACAATTTTTATTCTTGGGAAAAAAGGGTATCATACCATTATTAAAGTTATCCTTTTAGCAAGTTATTTCCTTTTCTTCTTTTCTTTGCTTGGTGTTTTTCTAACTCTTCCCTATATTAACATTGAAAATATTACAAATATCTCTTTAAAAAGTAATAATCTCTTCCTTGAAAGTTTAAATTATGCTTTTTTATTAATTTATTCTTATTTTTTAATTTATCCTATTACCAAAACAAAATTTCATATTAAAGATTTTTTTCTAAGTATTTTTTATCAATTATTTACCTTTTTATTAGTAATTTTCGTTTTAGGTTCTAATTTAACCAAATTATATCAATATCCATATATAGTTATTTTTAAAAAAGTTAATTTAATAGGTTTTATTCAAAGAATAGAAATAATATTTTCTATGAACTATTTATTTTTCTTTTTCTTTTTACTCTTATTAAGTTTTTATCAAATATTATACTTTTTAAAAAAGTATATAAAAAAAGATAAAAAAATTAATTTTTTTCTTATCTTAATTACTATCTTTATTTTTTTTCTTAGTACTATCTTATAACAAGACAAGTAAGTCCTAAATTTTCATAGTAAGCTCTCTGATCGGCTAAATTATTAGTAAATTTTGTTAAATTTAATGTTTCATGATTGGATACAGTAAAATCAATTTCTATAACATCACCATCTTCTAAACTATTATAAATAACATTACTTTTGTTTTTTAAATCAGCAAAGGCTTGATCAAGTTCTTCGATAGTCGTTGGTTCTTGTTCCAAAATATCTTCTTCGTTTTCTAAAGGTGTGTCTTCTTCATCCTCTATAATAGTTGTATCATCTTGATCATTATTAGTATTAGAATCTGTTGTTCGTAATTGCTTAAAAACTATCATCATTACTTTTTCATCTTGATAACTAGTATTTGCAATATAACTTTCATTAGAACAATTTAAAATAACATTTTCATGCACTACCTCGTTTTCCTCTTCGCCCATATCTGGTAATACAATCCTTAAAACTGGTGGTAAAACAGCTAGAAAAAGTAGTAATATAATACCTAGAAAACATAATAATTTTTTCATAGTCACCTCTTATTATCTCTTATAATATAGTAGCATATTTTAAGATTATTTTAAAGTTAAATATAAATTTCTTTAAAATTTTTTTGAATATAAGTAAGTAAAATATCATTTTCATTTTCTAACTTGCCAGTTAAAATTAAATCTTCTAATTGTCTATAAATATCTTGTAAAAAATAACTTGGTTGTTTATTTAATAAAAGACAAATTTCCTTAGCAGTTACTTTTATATCATTTTTTGATTTTATTGGTAAATTACTATAAGCCTTGATTATTCTTTTTTTGTTAATACCTTTATTAATTCCAGCTAAGATATTAACATAAAGACCATATTTATATAATACTTTTGGATCTAAATTATCCATTTCATAAACTATATTTACTTTTTTAATTAATTCTTTTTCATGACGAGTAAACCTATAACTATCAGAATTTATCATTGCCCAAATACCAATCAAATCTGTATAATCTTGAATTCGATCTAAATTTTTTAAATCAAGTGCCTCTTCTAACTCTAGTTCTTTGATAATTTCAATTCCCCGCTTGGCATAAGGACTAGCAAATATTTTATCTAATTCTATTTTTTTTCTTTCATAAGAAATATTTTTTAAATATTGTTTGGTCTTTTTTATGGCAATAATAACATCAGGATGAAATTTGAAATTTAACGTAACCATAAAACGAATTGCTCTTAATATTCGAAGTGCATCATCTTTAAAACTTGCTTCACTTGGAGCAATAGTTCTAATAATTTTATTTTGAATATCTAATTTTCCTTGTAAGGGGTCAATAATATTAGAATTTTTATCCATACAAATAGCATTAATAGTAAAATCGCGTCGTTTTAAATCGGTTTCTAAATCATCAACATAAAAAATTCTAGAAGGATGTCTATTATCTAAATATTCTAATTCTTTACGAAAAGTAGTTACTTCAAAAATAATATTTTTATAAACTACTCTAACCGAACCATAATTATCTTCATCATTAATCGGTCTTTTTACTGTTACACTAGAAAATATTTTTTGAATTTCCTTGGGAGTGGCATTTGTTGTAATATCAATATCATATGATTCTTTTTTCATTAAAAAATCCCGAACAAAACCACCCACAATATAAGCTTTATAACCAGAATTTTCGATTAGATTAATAAATTCCAAAGCAATTTTTTTCAATTCAATCACCTATTATTAAAAAACTAAAAAGTATAAAACTTTTTAGTTAACTTCATTTTTTAATTGAGTTCCTGCTTTGAATGTTACAGCATTACGAGCAGGTATATTAACTGCTGCGCCTGTTTGTGGATTACGTCCTACACGAGCTTCTCTTTTAGAAACACTAAATGTTCCAAATCCAATTAATGTAATTTTGTCACCTTTCTTTAATGCTCCTGTAATTGCTTCAAATGTAGCATCAATAGCTTTTAAAGCATCTGATTTTGTTAATCCAGCATTTGTTGCAACAGCTTCTACTAATTCTACTTTTTTCATTATGTTCCTCCTTTATTAGCGAATACTATTAAGCATATATATCATGCTTATATATACAAATTATCATAAAAAATTATTTAAATCAACACTTTTAACATTTTTTTTACTATTTGTCAGTTTTCTTTACTGTTGTTTGACTTTTTTGACGTGGTTTGGTTGTTTTTTTAGTTCCTGACTTCGGATTTTTTTTCGAATAATTACTATTTTTATTTTTGGAAGTTGACTTCTTTTTTACTACTTTTTTAGTTTCTTTTTCAGCTTTTTCTTCTTTTTTAGAATTAATAACTTCTTCGATTGTCTTATCTTCATTTAAAGATTTAGTAACAGCAATATCCATATTTGAAATAGCAACCGTTTTTTGTTCTTTTTCTTTTAAAAGATAAAACAAAATAGTTATTAAAATAATCATGATGATAGAAACAATAATATTACTTAAAAGCATATTAATAATAAATATAACTTCATAACTACTCAAAGTAATTATTAAATAAATAGTTGCATTTAAAAATAAAGCTCCAAGTAAACCTATAACAACCCCATATAATTCACGACCATATTTTTTAAAATTATCATAAATATAAATTAAAACATAATGTGACACTAAAAATGCTAATAAACTTGCTAATATGTTTAATTCATTTACTTTAAATAATTCATTTACATACATAGCACTATCTGGTATAACCGTTTGGGTACCAAGTTTTACAGCAAGTGTATAACTAATAGTAATAAATATTTGAATAATGGCTGCTATTAGTATTCCACGATAAGCTGCTTTTTTACCCCCCATATTCATAATTAACAAAGTACATAAAAATGTAAATGGATAAGTTAAAAAATCAACCGAAATGGTTAAATCTAAAAAATTAGTTAATTTTAAACCTATTAAATTGGAAATTACTAACAAAACAACTAATAAACTAGTAAAAAATGATAACTTAAATTCTTTACTCATACATCCTCCTCTATTATAAGTATATTATATAATAACCATAATTTAATGTAAAGTAAAATTAAAAATTTATTGCTAAAAACATCTGGTTCTGATAAAATATTTATTAGAATAGGAAGTGGTAGTTTGGATGCTGTAATATTTTTAGTTTTATTAGTAATTGTTATTTTTTTCTTTCGAAGATTATCGAATACTGTTTTTTTTGTAGCTATATTTGATATATTTTTAAGAATTTTAACTTTTATTAAATATAATACTTTGCCAGAAATAAAAAGTTTTATAGCTAAATATTTTCCTGAAAACATTCCTGATATTATTGGAAAATATGCCAAAGACGATTTATATACTATCTTAGTTTGGGCTTATGTTGTTGTTATGGCGATCTTTTTATTTTATATTACAAGAATTTTTATTCGCAAAAAGAAATTTTAACACGAAAGTGTTTTTTTTTACATAAAAAAAAGAATTAGTTTACTTTACTAATTCAATAATAACCATTAGTGCTCCATCGCCACGTCTTTCATCTAACTTTAAAATACGTGTGTAGCCACCATTTCTAGTTTCATAACGTGCAGCTAAGTCATTAAATACTTTATTAACACATTCAGTATCATTATGAAGGAATGCAAGTGCTAATCGACGAGATACTAAATCACCTTTCTTTCCATAGGTAATCATTTTATCAACAAATTTACGTACCTCTTTGGCTCTTGTATCAGTAGTTTCAATTCTTTCATTCATGATAACATCTTTTGTTAAATTAGCAAGCATACTTCTTCTATGTTTGTTATCACGACCTAATTTTCTATATGCCATACTTATTTCCTCCTAATCTTCATCTCGTAAAGTTAAGCCCATATCTTTAATTTTATCTAATACTTCTTTTAAAGATTTTTTACCTAAATTACGAATTTTCATAAAATCACTTTGTTTTTTATCTACTAAATCTTTAAGTGTTTTAATATTTGCTCTTTTTAAGCAATTAAATGTTCTAACTGAAAAATCCAAATCTTCAATTGGGGTTTCAAGTTCTTTTGATTTTGTATCCTCAGTTTTTTCGATCATTAAACCAGTTAAGTCTTTTATATTACCTAAATCAGATAAAATATTAAAATGAACAATTAATATTTTTGCTGCTAAGCTAATAGCTTCTTGTGGTTTTATACTTCCATTAGTCCAAACATTTAAAATTAATTTATCATAATTTTCATTTTGACCAACACGGGCATTATCGACTTCAAATGATACTCTTTCAATTGGTGAGTAAAGTGAATCAATTGCAATGGTACCAACTTTTTTAATATCAAGAAGTTTTTTATTTTCTTCACTTCTTACATAGCCTCTTCCGTTTGTAACAGTCATTTCCATTACTAAATGAGCACCACGACTAATCGTTGCTATATGTAAATCAGGATTAATAATTTCAATATCAGGTGAATGAGTAATATCAAGAGCTGTAATTTCTCTTTCATCTTCATCACATGTTACATCAAGACGAATTATTTGACTTTCTTCAGAATGATTTTTAACAACAACACTTTTTAAATTTAAAATAATTGTTGTAACATCTTCAATTACCCCATCGATTGTTTGAAATTCATGTTGAACTCCTTCAATCTTAACGCTAGAAATAGCACTACCTGGTAAACTAGATAGTAAGACTCTTCTAAGGGCATTTCCGATTGTATTTCCAAACCCTCTTTCAAGTGGTTCTAATTCAAATTTTCCATAAAAATTATTTTCTACATAATCTGTTACTTTATAAATTGGCTTTTCAAATGGTATTACAAAATTTGCCATATTCCCTCCTTATTAACCACGTGGACGTTTTGGTGGACGACATCCATTATGTGGAATTGGTGTTACATCACTAATTGATGTAATCTCAAGTCCTGCTGTTTGAAGTGAACGAATTGCTGTTTCTCTTCCAGGTCCAAGACCTTTAACATAAACTTCAACTTTACGCATACCAGCATCAAATGCTTTTTTACCAGCAGCTTCACTAGCAAGACCAGCAGCAAATGGTGTTGATTTTTTACTTCCTTTAAAACCTATTGCTCCGGCACTAGCCCAAGCAATTGCATTTCCATCTTTATCAGACAAAGTAACAATTGTATTATTGAATGTTGCATGAATATGAGCAATTCCTTCTGGAACATTCTTTTTAACTTTTCTTTTTCTTTGCTTATAAGCCATAGTTTAACCTCCTTTTAAAAATTACCTAAACTATTTTTTCTTGTTAGCGATTGTTTTACCTTTACCTTTACGAGTACGAGCATTTCTATTTGTTCTTTGTCCTCTTACTGGTAAACCTTTTTTATGACGAACGCCTTGATAAGAATTAATTTCCATTTTGGTTTTTATATTCATATTTACTTCACGACGTAAGTCACCTTCAACTAAATGTTTATTAATTTCATCTCTTAAACGATTTAATTCTTCAGTTGTTAATTCACTTGCTTTTTTTGTTGGAAGAACATCAGCATTTTCGCAGATTGTTTTCGCAAGATTTCTTCCGATACCATAAATATAAGTTAATGATATAACAATATGTTTTTCATTTGGTATATCTACACCCTTAATACGTACCATATACACCTCCTATTATCCTTGTGTTTGTTTGTGTTTTGGGTTTTCACAAATTACCATTACTTTACCTTTACGTTTAATAACTTTGCATTTTGCACAAATTGGTTTTACAGATGGTTTAACTTTCATATATTTCCCTCCTATTATTTCCGATAGGTTATTCGCCCACGTGTTAAATCATAGGGAGATAATTCAACTAAAACATTATCCCCTTCTATGATACGAATGTAGTTCATTCGCATTTTACCAGAAACGTGAGCTTCAATAATATGCTTATTACTAAGCTCTACTTTGAATTTATACCCTGGTAAAACTTCTAATACTTTTCCTTCTACTTCGATAGTATCATTCTTCGCCATTCTTGCCTCCCGTCAATATCTTATAACCATTGTTTGTTACAACAACAGTATGTTCATAATGTGCTGATAAACTATAATCTTCGGTTTCAATCGTCCAATCATCATCTAAGATACAAATTTCTGGACTTCCTAGTGTTAACATTGGTTCAATTGCAATTACCATTCCCTCTTTTAAAACAGGTCCTGTTCCTTTAATTCCATAATTAGGCACATCTGGTTCTTCATGAATATTCGTACCAACTCCATGACCAACCAATTCTTTAATAACTCCTAAATTATGTTTTGTAGCATATTCAGAAATAGCAAACCCAATATCACCAATACGATTACCTGGTTTAACTTCATTAAGACCAATATATAAAGATTTTTTAGTATGTTCCATTAAATATTTAGCCTCATCAGTTATTTCCCCTACTGCATAAGTCCAAGCTGAATCACCATGATAACCTTTATAACAAGCACCAATATCAATTGCTATTATATCACCATTTTTTAATTTTTTCTTACTTGGTATCCCGTGAACAACTTCTTGATTAATACTAGTACAAATACTAGCTGGATAGCCTTCATATCCTTTAAAAGATGGAGTAGCCCCATTTTTCAAAATAAAATCATAGGCCAATTTATCAAGTTCAGCTGTCGTTATACCAGGCTTAATAAACGGTTCTAGATATTTATGTGTTTCATAAACAATATTACCAGCTTTTTCTAAAAGCGCAATTTCACGTTCACTTTTGATACTAATCATGAAGTAGAACCTCTATTTCTTTTAACATAGCTTCTTTGTTATCAGAATTAACAAAGAATAAATTTCCTTTTTCTTTATAATACTCAATTAAAGGACTAGTTTTTTCTAAATATGTCTCATAACGTGTTTTAAATGATTCTTCATTATCATCACTTCGTCTATATAACGAACCACCACACTTATCACAAGTATTTTCTTCTTTAGGAACATTTTCGCCTGTTAAAACATTATAAATACTTCCACAATTAGAACATAATCTTCGACCAATAATTCGTTTTTTCAAAGTATCATATTCTGTATTTAGAACAATAACTATTCCTAAATCACGATGAAGACGATTTATAATTTTTTCATATTCTAAGGCTTGTGATAAGGTTCTTGGAAAACCATCTAAAATATAACCCTTGAAAGTATCTTCTTTTTTTAATCTATCTTCAAGTAATTCAAAGACAATTTCATCAGTTACTAACTCGCCATTTTTTAACATGTTTGAAATTTTTCGCCCAAGTTCAGTATCTTCTTTACTTACATTTCTAAGTAAGTCCCCAGTTGAGATATGAACATATCCATACTTTGCAACTAAAAGTTCTGATAATGTTCCTTTCCCAGCAGCCGGTGCTGCTATTAAAATGATATTTTTCATCTTAAACGGCTCCTTTTTTTCTTATAAGTTCTTGTTGCTAAACTTCCTTCTAATTGTTTGTAAGTTTCAAGTGCAACTCCGACAACAATTAAAAGTCCCGTTCCACCAATACTAACACTACTTGGTAATTTGGTAATTACTGTGAATAATATTGGCATGATAGCTAAAAGAATTAATAATATAGTTCCAACGATTGTAATTCTTGATAAAGTATATCTTACATATTCTTCGGTTTCTTTTCCCGGTCTAACCCCAGGAATATAACCACCATTTTTCTTTAAATTATCAGCCACATCTTCAGGCTTTAATTGTAAGAAAGTATAGAAATAACCAAAGAAAAAGATTAAGACAACATAAATTATAAAACCAATTGGTTTTGAATAATCTAAATAATTATTTACAAAATTTGTAAATGACTCATTATTAACAAAATTGGCAATCGTTGCTGGTATTGCTAATAGGCTTGACGCAAATATAACGGGAATTACACCAGCTGTATTTAATTTTATTGGCAAGAATGATTGTTCAGATCCATATGACCCAGTTGTTTTATTGGCATATTGCAATGGAATTCTGCGTTCTGATTCTTGAACATAAATAACCCCAATGATAATTAAGAAATATAAAATTACAAAAACTAAAAATTCTACTATTCCAAGAGCAATTTCCGAAGTTGTCCCTGTAAAGACAACAAGTGAAGAAAAGGCTGTTTGAAACATAGTTGGTAATGTTGCAATAATACCTGCCATAATCATTAAAGAAATACCATTTCCAATGCCTTTTTGCGTAATTTGATCACCAAGCCATAAACAAAAGGCTGTTCCTGCTGTCATAATAACAGCAACATATAAGTAATCAAAAGCATTTCCCGTTCCTAAAAAAGCAAAACTAAAAGCATATCCTTCAATAAAGGCAAATAATATTCCTAAATATCTTGTAATTTGGTTTAATTTCCGTCTTCCGACAGGACCTTCTTTCGAAAGTTCTGAAAAATAGGGAATTATATCCATTTGCAATAACTGAACAATAATAGATGCCGTAATGTATGGCGATACACCAAGTGCAAAAATGGAAAATCTTTTTAAGCTTCCACCACCCATAGCATTAATTAACTCTAAAAATCCTAAGTTTTTCGTTATATTAGTTGTTCCAGGAACGGTAATTCCTGTACCAATAATAAAGATTAAAAGGGCACCTAAGGTAAATAATATCCTTTTTCTTAAATCAGCTGAGGTTGGTGCAAATATTTGCTTAATAGTAGCAAACATTAGATCACCTCAATTGTGCTTCCTGACTTTTCTAATTTTTCGATAGCTGTTTTTGAAAATTTATGTGCTTTGACAGTCAATTTCTTTTCAATTTCACCATCACCTAAAATTTTTACTCCATCTAATTGATTTTTTAAAAGTCCAATTTCTTTTAAAAGTTCTGGTGTTACAACATCTCCATCTTTAAATTTTTCATTTAAATCTGAAACATTAATTGTTGCATATCTAATTTTAAAATCGCTATTTGAGAATCCTCTTTTTGGTAAACGTCTGTATAATGGTAATTGTCCTCCTTCAAAAGTTGCCTTAATAGAAACACCACTTCTAGCTTTTTGACCTTTTTCACCACGTCCACTAGTTTTACCAAGACCAGATCCCATTCCACGTCCAACACGACGTCTTTCATGTTTGGCAGCTCTATTTCTCTCTAATTCATGTAACTTCATTATCCTAAAATCTCACTTTCTGTTTTTCCTCTTAATTTGGCAACTTCCTCAACAGTCTTAATTGATTTTAAAGCATTAATAGTTGCGGTTGCCATATTTAACTTCGTTCTTGAACCAAGTGATTTACTTGAAATATCACGAACACCAGCTAACTCTAAAACGGCTCTTACAGCTCCACCAGCAATAAGTCCTGTTCCGGCTTTGGCTGGTTTGATTAAAACTATGGCTGCACCACTTTTACCAACAACTTCATGTTGAATTGTACGATTATCAATTAAAGCGATTTTAATTAGATTTTTATTAGCAGCTTGAATGGCTTTTTTAATAGCATCAGGTACTTCACCTGCTTTACCAATGCCAATTCCTACTGTCCCATTTTTATCTCCAACAACAACAGTTGCTGAAAAACGTCTTTGTCTTCCTCCTTGTGTTACTTTAACAACACTTTTAATTTCAACAACCAACTCTTCTAGCATTTTATTGTTCTTGGTATCTTTTTTTTGTTTTTGCATACATACACCTCCTATTAAAATTCTAGTCCGCCTTCACGGCAAGCATCTGCTAATGCTTTTACACGACCATGGTATAAGTATCCACCTCGATCGAAGACAACTTTCGTGATACCAGCTTCTTTGGCTTTTTTTGCAAGGCTAGCACCAACTAATTTAGCTGCTTCTATATTGCTACCATTTTTATCTTTGTTTTCAAGAGAACTAGCAGCAACAAGAGTAATACCATCTTCATCATTAATTATTTGAGCATAAATATTTGTGTTTGAACGAAATACACAAAGTCTTGGTACAAGAGGAGTACCAACAACTTTTGATCTAATACGTTCGTGTCTTTCTACACGCATCTCGTTTCTTGATACTTTCTTTATCATAAACATTCCTCCATTTTACTTACTAAGCAGCCTTTTTACCTTCTTTACGACGAATATATTCATCTTTATAACGAATACCTTTTCCTTTATAAGGTTCAGGTTGTCTTACTTTCCGAATATTAGCAGCAAATTCTCCTACTAATTCCTTTGAAATTCCTGAAACAGAAATTTCTGTATTGCTAATTACTTCTACTTTTAAGGAAGCTGGAATTTGAATTTCAACTGGGTGAGAATATCCTGCATTAATAACAAGTTTATCTCCCTTTAAATTAAAACGATATCCAACACCAATAATTTCTAAATCTTTTTTATAACCTTCAGTTACCCCTTTAATCATGTTAGCGATATTAGCATTAGCTGTTCCATGTAATGCTTTCGTTTGTTTTAATTCATTTTCTCTTCTTAAAGTAATTGTATTATCTTGAATTTCCATCTTAATAACACTTGGTAATTGAAGAGTTAATTCTCCTAATTTACCTGTTACTTTGACAATACTATCATCCAAACTAACACTAACACCATCAGGAATAACGATTTTTCTATTTCCTATACGGCTCATAATATTCTCCTATTCTACCAAATGTAAGCTAATACTTCGCCACCTAAATTATTTCTTCTTGCTTCTTTATCAGTCATAAGACCTTGGCTTGTTGAAATAATTGCAATACCTAAACCATTTAAGACTTTTGGAATATCTTCGCTTTTTGCATATACTCTAAGACCTGGTTTAGATATTCTTTTAAGGCCAGTAATAACTCTTTCTTTATTTGGTCCATATTTTAATGTTAAAACAATCGTTCCTTGAACATTTTCTTTTGATACCTTATAGTTTTCAATAAAACCTTCTTCTTTTAAAATTCTTGCAATTTCAAGTTTTATTTTTGAAGATGGTACCAAAACTTCTTGATAGCGCATCCTATTAGCATTACGAATTCTCGTTAGCATATCGGCAATTGCATCTGTTACTACCATATTTTTATCCTCCTTTTTACCAGCTTGATTTTTTGACTCCTGGTATTTGTCCTTTATAAGCTAATTCACGAAAACAAATTCTGCAAAGTCCAAATTTACTCATTACAGCATGTGGACGACCACATCTTGAACAACGAGTATATTCACGTACTTTAAATTTTTGCTTTTTATTAGCTTTATTGATCATACTTTTTTTAGCCATAATTTCCTCCAATTACTTTCTAAATGGCATTCCAAGTTCATTTAATAAATCATACGCTTCGTCATTAGATTTTGCTGTTGTTACAAAAACTATATCCATTCCACGTATTTTTAGAACATTATCATATTCAATTTCTGAAAATATTAATTGTTCTTTAATGCCTAATGTATAATTTCCACGACCATCAAAAGCTTTTGGGCTAATGCCTCGAAAATCTCTTACACGAGGTAGAGCAATACTAATTAATTTATCCATAAAATTATACATATTATCTCCTCTTAGAGTAACTTTACAACCAATTGATTGACCTTCACGAACATGAAATCCAGCAATTGATTTTTTAGCTTTTGTTATAACGGGTTTTTGACCAGTAATTGCTGTTAAATCGGCAACGGCTGCATCTAACATTTTAGAATTAGTTGTTGCATCTCCAACACCAATGTTGACAACAATTTTCTCTAATTTTGGTACCGACATAATTGTTGTATAATTATATTTTTCCTTTAAACTTGGAACGACTTCATTCAAGTATTTTTCTTTTAGGCGGTTCATCAAATATTCCTCCTTCTGTTAATCAAACTTTTCGTTTGATTTTTTTGAAATTCTTACTTTCTTATTTGTTTTTTCTGAAATAGTAATTCCTACTCTAGTAGGTTTTTTTGTTTTTGGATCTAAAAGCATTACATTAGAAGCATGAATAGGAGCTTCAATATCTAAAATTCCTCCTGTTTCATTATTAGTTGCTTTTTTATGTTTATGAACAATATTAACACCTTCAACAATTACTTTATTTTCACGACGTAATACTTTTTTAATAGTTCCTTCTTTTCCCTTATTAGAACCAGTAATTACTATAACTTTGTCACCTGTTTTTAATCTCATAATTACTCCTTTATAGTACTTCCTTAGCAAGGGATACAATCTTCATAAAATCTTTTTCACGAAGTTCTCTTGCTACTGGTCCAAAAATACGTGTTCCCACTGGACTCTTATCGTCTTTAATAATTACGCAAGCATTGTCGTCAAATTTAATATAAGATCCATCATCACGTCTAACACCAAACTTTGAACGAACAATAACTGCTTTTACAACTTTACTTTTTTTAACGGTTCCATTAGGAATAGCATTTTTAACTGTTCCTACTACTATATCTCCAATATTTCCAGTCTTAACTTTACTTCCTCCAAGAACACGAATTACTAAAAGTTCACGTGCTCCTGAATTATCAGCAACTTTAAGACGACTTTCTTGTTGAATCATAATTCCTCCTTACTGAGTTATAAAATAACTGCTTTTTCAATTATTTCTTTTAAATAGAAATATTTTGTTTTTGATAATGGTCTAGTCTCAACTATTCTAACTGTATCTCCAACATTAGCCTTATTTGATTCATCATGAACAGCATATTTCTTAGAATATTTTACTCTTTTACCATATAATGGATCTTTTTTATAAGTTTCAACCACTACTGTAATTGTTTTATCATTTTTACTACTTATAACTTTTCCAACTAATTCTTTACGTCTTTTTTCCATTATTTAACCTCCGTCATTTCACGTTCTCTTAAAACGGTTTTACATCTTGCAACATCATGTCTTAATTCTTTAATTCTTGAAGGTTTTTCTAAATTACCTGTTGCTTGTTGAAAACGTAAATTAAATAATTCTTGTTTAGTCAAGGCAATTTTTTTATTAATTTCTTCAGTGGTCATTTCTCTTATTTCTTTAACCTTCATTTTTTTCACCACTTTCCATATCTTTTGTTACAAATTTTGTTTTAATTGGCAATTTATGACTAGCTAAGCGAAAAGCTTCTCTTGCTACATCTTCCGTTACACCACCAATTTCAAACATGATTTTTCCTTCTTTAACAACAGCAACCCATTTATCAACAGCACCCTTACCTTTTCCTTGACGAGTACCAAGTGGTTTGCTTGTTACTGGCATATGTGGAAAAATATTAATCCATACTTTTCCGCCACGTTTCATATATCTTGTCATAGCAACTCTGGCAGCTTCAATTTGATTAGTTGTAATCCAAGCTCCTTCTTTTGCCATTAATCCATATTCACCAAAGCTTAAAGTTGTATTTCCTTTGGCTTTTCCTTCATAAGGTAGTCTATGAACTCTTCTATATTTAACTCTTGCTGGAATTAAAGCCATATTACTTACCTCCTTTATCCTTTGAAGAAAGAATTTCCCCTTTATAAATCCATACTTTTACACCAATTTTTCCAAAGGTTGTATCAGCTTCACTTTGAGCATAATCAATATCAGCTCGAAAAGTATGAAGTGGTATAGTTCCTTCTTTATATCCTTCAGTTCTTGCCATGTCAGCGCCACCTAAACGACCAGAAACACTAGTCTTAATTCCCTTAGCACCAGCTTTCATAGCATTTTTAATAGCACGTTTTTGGGCCATTCTAAATGAAGCTCTATTAGATATTTGTTTTGCAATTGAATCAGCTACAAGTTTCGCATTCATATCAGCTTTTTTCACGTCAACAATCGAAACTTGAACTGGATGACCAATTAAATTTGAAAGTTCTTTTTTTAGTTTTTCAATTTCTTCTCCACCTTTACCAATTAAAACACCTGGTTTAGCAGAATGAATTGTAACTTCTAATCTTTTTTTATTTCTTTCAATTTCAATTTTGGCAATGCCTTTATCTACTAATTTTTTTTCAAGATATTCACGAAGTTTTATATCTTCTTGTAAATAATTTGCAAAATCTTTCTTAGGAGCATACCATTTAGATTCCCAGTCTTTATTAATTCCAATTCTTTGTCCTATTGGACTTACTTTTTGTCCCATAATATCTCCTATCTCTCACTCACACTAATAACAATGTGACTAGTTCTTTTATCTTTACGTCCTATATATCCTCTTGAATCAAACATAATTCTTTTCATAACAGGACCTGCATCTACTCTTGCTTCGCTAACGTATAACTTTGTCTCATCTTGTTTATCATTATTAACGGCATTAGCTGCTGCTGAGTTTAAAACTTTTAAAATTAGTTTTGATGCTTTTGTATTATAATTTACTAATATGACTCTTGCATCTTTAAGTTCTTTTCCACGTATTAAATCAATCACAAGTCTTGCTTTAATAGGGGAAATTCTCACTTGCTTAGCAATTGCATATGATTCCATACTTATTTCCCTCCTAGTTATTATTTCGTTTTGTTATCGCCATGTCCACCAAATTTACGAGTTAGTGAGAATTCACCTAATTTATGACCTACCATATCCTCAGTTACATAGACAGGAATAAATTCACGTCCATTATGTACTGCAAAGGTATGACCAATAAAATCAGGATAAATTGTTGAACGGCGAGACCAAGTTTTAATAACTTCTTTCTTTCCAGTTTCATTTAAAGTTTGGACCTTTTTTAATAATCTATCAAAAACATAAGGTCCTTTTTTAAGACTTCTTGCCATATTTACTCTCCTTATTTACCATTTCTACGACGAACGATTAATTTGTCGCTAGCTTTTTTCTTACGAGTTTTATATCCAAGTGCAGGTTTACCCCAAGGTGTAACTGGTCCCTTACGACCAACTGGAGCTCTTCCTTCACCACCACCATGTGGATGGTCATTAGGATTCATAACAGAACCACGAACAGTTGGACGAATTCCCATATGACGACTTCTTCCTGCTTTTCCTAAATGAACAAGTTCATAATCAGCATTACCAACTTCCCCAATTGTTGCCATACAAGTTCCTAAAATTTTTCTTTGTTCACCACTTGATAAACGAACCATTACATATTTGCCTTCACGTCCTAAAATTTGGGCACTAGAACCAGCTGATCTCGCAAGTGAACCTCCTTTTTTAGGACGAAGTTCAATATTATGAATAACTGTACCAACAGGAATATTCATAATAGGTAGGGCATTACCTACTTTAATATCAACTGTTTCTCCACTTATAACAAAATCTCCTACTTGAAGATCTTTGGGAGCAATTATATATCTTTTTTCACCATCAATATAATTGATTAAAGCAATGTTAGCTGATCTATTTGGATCATATTCAATACTTGCAACACGTCCTTTAATATCAAATTTATCACGTTTAAAATCAATAATACGATATTTTCTTTTTTCTCCACCACCATGATGTCTAACAGTAATTTTTCCTTGATTATTTCTTCCACCATTTTTCTTCATAGTGACGACTAGACTCTTTTCCGGAGTCTTCTTAGTAATTTCTTCATTTACTAAAGTACTCATTTTTCGTCTAGCATTAGTAGTTGGTTTAAAATTCTTAATAGCCATAAGAAGCTCCTTTCTAGTTAAGTTCGATCGTTTGACCAGCTTTTAAGGTAACAATCGCTTTTTTACATCTGTTACTAAGTCCTGTATAACGACCAACTCTTTTTTTCTTTACTTTCATATTTAAAGTTTGAACTGAAAGAACTTCAACTTTAAATATTTTTTCAACAGCTTCTTTAATTTCTGTTTTATTTGCTTTTGGAGATACTTTAAAAGTATATTGATTTAAAGTTTCTCCATTTCGACTTTTTTCAGTAATTAAAGGAGCTTTAATTATTTCTAAATATTTTGTATCCATTATTTTAATGCCTCCTCTATTTCTTTAATAGCATTAACACTTGCAAGTAGATAATCAGCATTAACAATATCTAAAACATTAATTTCATTTGGTTCCATAATTAAAACATTTTGTAAATTACGACTTGCAAGAATAACATTTTCCGTTAACTCTTCACTTATAATTATTACTTTTTTATCATGTAGATCAAAACTTTCTAATAAAGCAAGCATTTCTTTGGTTTTTGGAACATTTACATCTATTTTATCAACCACAATAATTTCGTTAGCTTTAGCTTTATAAGTTAAAGCTGATTTTAATGCTAATTTTCTTTCTTTACGATTCATTTTGATTGAATAGTCACGAGGTACTGGTCCAAGAGCTACTCCACCACCACGCCATTGTGGAGCACGAATAGAGCCTTGTCTTGCACGTCCAGTTCCTTTTTGTCTCCATGGTTTACGTCCGCCACCAGAAACTTCACTTCTATTTTTTACTTTATAAGTTCCTTGACGAAGACCACACATACAAACATTAATTGCATCACGCAATACGTTATCATTAGGGGTAATGTCAAAGACTTCTTTACTTAATTTAATGTCATTAACTCTTTCCATTATTTTCCTCCTTAAATCACAAATTATTCTTGTGATTGGTCTTCTTCCTTAGTTTCTTCTGTTTCTTCTTTATTTTCTACACTTTCTTCTGTTTCTTCTTCATTATTTTCATTTGTAGTATCCTGAGATTCTACTTCATAAAAAACCAAATCAACTTTTTCATTTATTTTATCTGGATTTTTAACAGCTGTTTTAATTACCACTAAGGATTTTTTTGGACCTGGAACATTTCCTTTTACAAGAATAATATTATTTTCTAAATCAATTTTTATAATTTCTAAATTTTGAACTGTAGTAAGAGCATGTCCCATATGTCCAGGTAATTTTTTACCTTTTAATACATGCATTGGAAGAAGTGTACCCATTGATCCTACTCCACGATGATATTGACTACCATGTCCCATAGGTCCACGAGTTTGATTATGACGTTTAATAACACCTTGAAATCCCTTACCTTTTGAGATTCCAGAAACATCAACCATTTCTCCTTCACTAAATACACTAGCATCAATTACTTGTCCAAGTGTATAATCACTAACATTTACTCCCCTAATTTCTTTTAAGAAGCGCTTAGGTTCACACCCTGCTTTTTTTAAATGACCCTGCATTGGTTTATTAGTATTTTTTTCTTTTTTTGAAAAAGCTGCTATTTGAATTGCCTCATAACCATCATTTTCGATTGTTTTAACTTGCGTTACAACATTTGGTTCAACTTCAATGACAGTTACCGGAATAAGTTTTCCATTCTTAGCAAAAACTTGAGTCATTCCAATTTTTTTCCCTAAGATTCCTTTCATTTTTTAATCCTCTCTTTCTTATTTACATTGTTTAATATCAATATCAACTCCACTTGGTAAATCAAGATGAGATAAAGCATCTATAATTTCCTTACTTGGATTTTTGATATCAATAAGTCTTTTATGTGTTCTCATTTCAAATTGTTCACGTGAATCTTTGTATTTATGAACAGCTCTTAAAATTGTAAACTTTTCAATTTCAGTTGGAAGTGGTACTGGTCCACTAATTTCTCCGCCTGCTCTTTTAACAGTTTCCACAATCTTTGTACAAGCATTGTCAAGAATACGATGATCATATGCTTTTAATCTGATGCGAACTACTTGTTTTGACATATATCGTCACTCCCTTCGTCTATATCTGGTATAGGCTTGCTCCGTGCAAATAACCTAACAACGTGTCCTCGTGTGTCAGCAACCTTGCACATCTAAGCAATCAAACACGACTAGTATTCTATCATAGGAAAAAAACAAATGCAAGCAATTTTTAAATGTTTTTAGGAAAAAAATTGAAATTTTTTGTCATTATTAAAAAATTAAATAACTAATTCCCCTTTTTCTTTTAAAAATTAAAAAATTGACCAAAGCTAGTCAATTTAAAACAATATTAAATAAATCAATTAAAACCCCGACAAATGAACCTATTAAATATAAAGATGTAAGTAAAATAATATTTTCTTTTTTATTTTTATTAACCTTAAAAAGTAACATTAACCCTATTCCACTACCAGTTAAAAGTCCTCCAATAAACATTCCGGTCGTAATTACTCCACTTATATATAATTCCGTTATCAAGACACTCGATGCACAATTAGGAATTAAACCTACTAAACTAGCTAAAAATGGTCCAAAAAAGTTATTTTTTAAAAGAATTGATGCAATCATATCTTCCCCTAAATAATGAATTAAAAGATTTAAAATAAAAGTTGTAATTAAAATAAATAAACTAATTTTTCCCGTATGAATTAAACTAGATTTTAATATGCCCTCTTCACAATGACAATCATCATCATGACAAATAGAAAAATCTTTTTTAGTCTTTTTTTCCTTATAAAGAAAATCTAATAAATAACCAAAGATAATAGCTACCAAAACTTTAATTCCTAAAACTAACAAAATAGTTTTTAAAGACATTCCACTAGTAATTAATAAAGGTAACATTTCATCACTTGTTGATAAATAAATAGCTAAAAGGGAACCAATTGTAATAATACCACTAGCAAATAAATTAGTTGCCATAACGGAAAATCCACATTGTGGAACAACTCCTAACAAGCTTCCAAAAAGGGGTCCTAATTTTTTATTTTTTAAAACGAAACTTTTCTTTTTAACACCATGTTCTAAATATTCCATTATCAAAAAAGCAATAAACAAAAAGGGAATTATTTTTAATAAGTCAAGAATAGTATCTATAATTACATCACTCACAAAAATCACCAGCAAGATAATAACATAAAAAATTTTTTTTATCAAGAAAAAAGAGATCGGATGATCTCTTGATTTCTTAATATCCTCTACATCTACTACCAAGTATAATAGCAAGTAATATGTATAGAACAATAATAATTAAAAAGCCATTATCTCCACGACTTCCACAAGAAGTGCATGTTGTAACACTTTCCGTAGTATTTTGACAATTCATATTCAACCCTCCTTAATTATATATAATTACCTAGAATGATTACTAGTAAAATAAATAATACTAAAACGATTGCATAAGAAGATGTATAGTTATTATTACACATAATTGATTCCTCCTTTTTTTATATATTCACATTATTGTATGGTTTTTTTTCTATTTTGTGAGGGCAATTTATAGAAATTATGTAAAAAAGAATTGTTTTTTTATTACTATTTTGTTATGATATTAATGTTACTTGAAGGAGGATAATATGAAAAAAATATTAACATTTTTAATTGCATTTACGATTATTTTAACAACCCTTGGTTGCGATAAAAATACAAATCTTGAAGGTGGAGAAAATGATTTAGTAACATTTAATGATACTAATTTAAATATTACGACCAATGATTTATATGAAAAATTAAAAGCTAAATATGGAGTTAATTTTTTAATTGATATGATTGATACCAATATTTTAAATGAAGAGTATCCTGATGATGAAGAAATAGAAGATTATGCAACAATTCAAATCGACTCTTTAAAAAATTATTATAGTACAGAAGCTGAATTTTTAGAATATATTAATTCTTATGGTTATGAAGATGAAGAAGAATTAAAAGACTATTTTAAATTAAATTATAAAAGAAATTTAGCTGTTTATGACTATCTTGAAACTTTAATAAGTGATGAAGATATTCAAAAATATTATGATGAAAAAATAAGTGGTGATATAACTGGTAGTCATATTCTAATTGAAGTTAATCTAACCGATTCAATGACTGAAGAGGAAAAAAGAACGGCTAAAGAAGAAGCATTAGAAAAAGCTGAAGAAGCTATTCAAAAATTAGAAGATGGAGAATCTTTTGAAAATGTTGCAAGAGACTATTCTGATGATACCGAAAATTATGATAATGGTGGAAGTATGGGCACATTTGCAAGTTTAGATTTAGATGATGTTACCCGTCAAGAATTTGCTAGATTAGAAGTTGGGGCTTATTCAACTACTCCCGTTGAAACGGAATATGGTTATGAAATATTTTTGAAAGTTGCTGAAAAAGAAAAACCAAGTTTAGAAAGTGTTAAAACAAGAATCATTAAAAATATATCAGATGAGAAATTAACGGCTGATAGTACTTTACAATATGAAGGAATTAAAGCTATGCGTGAAAAATACGGCTTTAAAATTCAAGATGAAGATTTAGAAATTTACTATGAAAACACCATGAATAATTTACTTGCTGGCGAGTAATTATCTAATTCTTTTTTTAAAGGAGCATAATGGAATACATATATAAACAATATGAAGTAGAAACACAAAAAAAACTAAATGAAAAAAAGATTGTCACAATTAGTGATTTACATTTAAATGAAAATATTACGAAATATGAATTAGATGATTTAATTATAAAAATCAACGATTTATTACCAGAATATATTTTTATTCTTGGAGATGTTACTTCATACAATCATTTACAAAATAAAAATTTCCAAAAAAATCTCCTATATTTTTTAAAAGTTCTAGCCTCACTTGCTAAAACGTATATGGTATTTGGAAATCATGATTATTTAATTGATAGCAAAAACAAGCTTTTTTTCACTAATTTAAATAATTTATTAGAGTTTTACGATAAAACTAATGTTAAAATAATTCATGATTATGTAATTGAAGATGATGATATGAATATTGTTGGGTTTGATAAGTTACCAATTTATTATGATCTGGAAATGAAAGATATTAGTAAATTAAAAGAACAAGTATTATATTTACTTACCAAAATTAAAAATATTTTAGAAAATCAAAAATATACGATTTTATTAACACATTCACATCTTGATTTTTTAAAACTTGAAAAAGATATTTTACAAGCTTTTGATTTAATTTTAGCCGGGCATACTCATAATGGATTAGTACCAAATAATTTAGAAAGATTTTTTCGAAAGAATCAAGGTTTTGTTGCCCATAAGAAATTTTTTCCAGATAACATCAGAGGAATGATTGAAGTAAATAATACTCCTCCTATTATTGTTAATGGCGGTATTACGAAAATTGGCGAATCACATTCCCAAGTTATAAAAACTCTTACAAAACCACTTTTTAAAGGAGAAATTGATTATATAAAAATAAAAGGATGCTAAATCCTTTTTTTTACATAAATTCCATTACTAAACTAATTACGAAAAATAAAATGCCAAGAAAAAGAGTAAAACGGCTTATAACAAGTTCACTACCTCTTTCTTTTCTTTTATTAAATAAATCAATACTACCACCACTAATAATTTGACTAGCAGGTTCAGCTTTACCACTTTGTAGTAAAACAATAATAATTAATAAAATGGAAATTACTAATAAAAATATTTTCATAATCTCACCCTCACTTTTTAAAGAATACCATATAATAAAGGTTTTGACAAGTCCCTTTAAGGAAGTTAAGATAAACGCATTTTCAAGATTTCATGCGTTTATCCTGACTTTTTATTTTTTTATTACCAAAAGACAAAAAGAAAAATCCCAAACTAGCCCCAAATGTATCAATTAAAATGTCAATTATTCCAAAACTTCTTTCGGTAATAAATAACTGATGAACTTCATCACTAATTGCATATAAAAAACAAAGACCTAAAATTAGAAAATAACTTTTTATATTTTTTAAAAAATTAAATGATTTAAAAACGGAAAAAATAGCTATATACAAAACAAAATATAAAAACATATGAGCTAATTTTCTAATCAAAAAAGAAATACCTTCAATATTATTTAAATCAATACTATCATTAAAAATTCTTAAAAACTGATTTAATAAATCAATCACACCATTACTACTGTTTTTAGAAATATCACCTTTTTGATTAGAAAAATAAAAAATTAATAAACACCAAAATATTAAAAAAAGAAGGCTAAATATCTTTTTAAAATTATCTACTTTTTTTCGTTTCATATTCTATTTCTTCTCTTCTTTCATTTAAAATATAAGCATGCATAGTAACTTCTCTTTCTAAAATTTGAATTTTTTTATCTAAAAGTTTTAATTGTTCACGACTCATATAATCTAAATACTTATTTAAAAGTTCTCGTTTAAACTTTTCAACCTCATTTAAAGCCATCATTAAAGAACCAGCTGGATCATCTTCATCACTGTCATAAATATTAGCTAATAAATCAATTAATTTTTTCATTTTTTGATTAATTTTTTTGGTTATCAACTTTTCAATTAAACTAGGATTTATAATTACCATTTTATTAACATTAATAGCATCTTTTAACTTAATATTTTTATTTTTAGATGTCATTTTAAATCCTGTTAATTTGTCATATTCAAAATAAGTAATTTCTTTTTTATCTTTGGTTTTTACAATTAGATAATGAGTCGTATCAGTCATTTTTCCCCTCCCATAAATCATTTCTTAAAGACTTAGTCTTTTTTATTTGTTCATTCAAGCGGTATTCCTGAATTTTTTTATGATCACCACTTAATAAAACACTTGGTACTTCCATTCCTTCATAAACTCTTGGTTTAGTATAAGTTGGATAATCTAATAAATTATTATTAAAAGACTCACTTTCTAAACTCTCTTGATCTATTACTCCATCTAAAAGTCTAACAACACTATCAGTAATTACCATACTAGGAATTTCCCCACCAGTAAGGATAAAATCACCAATACTAATAAATTCATCACAAATACTTTTAATTCGCTCATCAAAGCCTTCATAATGACCACAAAGTAAAATTAAATGCTTCTTTTTGGAAAACTTCTTAGCTATTTCTTGATTATAAGTTTTCCCATCAGGTGTTAACATAACAACAAAACTATCCTTGGTTTTTAAACTTTTAATACAATCAAATATTGGTTGGCACATTAAAACCATACCAGCTCCGCCACCATAAGGAGTATCATCAACCTTACCATGAGGATCAAGGGAAAAATCACGAAAATTATGAATTTTTATTTCCACCTTATGCTTTGCCATTGCTCGAGCAATTATTGATTCTTCTAAAAAACCAGCAAACATATTGGGAAAAAGAGATAAAATATCAATTTTCATAACAAGCCTAAAACCTCCTCTATATCAATTCTTTTATTTTTTAAATCAACCTTTTTAATAAGTTCAAAGGGAACATAATGCGAATTTATTACTAATAATTTTTTATTTTTTGTTATAAAAGCAATATCTCTAACTTTACCAACAAAAATATTATTTTGATATAAATCTAAACCAATTAAATCCGAATCTAAATATTCTTCCTGTTTTAAACCTAAATCTTCGCGATTGGCATAAAGAAAATTTCCTTTTAAAGAAAGAATTTGATTAATATCATTAATGCCTTCAAAAGTTAGCATATCATATTCTTGATGTTTACGATAGTCTTTAATTGTAAATTCTTGATCTTTTATGAAAATTTTTTTACCTGCTCGAAAAATACGATCTTTATAAAGAAAGTTTGATCGAACTTTTATTTCCCCTTTTATACCATGCGTTTTTACATATTTACCAACTAAAACTTTCATATCTCACCTATTTAACTCATATAAAAGAATACTTGTGGCAACACCAACATTTAAACTTTCTACTTTTGAATTCATCTTTATATATAAATTTTTATCACACATTTTTTTTAATTCTGCTTTAACACCTGATCCTTCATTTCCCATAATAAGAGCAAATTTTTCTGGGGAAATATCTTTCACATCAATTCCTTTAAAAACATCCGTTCCTAAAATTACATAATCTTTCTTTTTCAAGTCAGTAATTACTTTTCCTAAATCACGTCTTAGAATATTCATTTGAAAAATCATCCCTTGACTACTACGAATTACTTTATCATTATATAAATCAACCGAATTTAAATTTAGGATGATGTCAAAAACCGAAAAAGCTAAGCTACTTCGAATAATCGTTCCTAAATTACCCGGATCTTGAATATCATCTAATAATAATACCCTATTACCTGTAATTTCTTTTTCTTCTAAAAATTTACAAACACCTATTACACTTGGAACACTATCCATATTCGAAAGTTTTTTCATCACTTTACTTCCAACATAAGTAATAGGAAAATGATAATCTTTAATATTTCCATCAAGAACTAATAAATCAACTAGTAAATCACTTTTTAAAGCTTCTTCAACTAAATGTTCGCCTTCAATTAAAAATAATTTCTCTTCGTCACGAAATTTTTTTATTTTTAATTTTAAATACTTTTTAATCTTTTGATTATCCAAACTCGTAATAAGCATAAAATCACTTCCAATATAATCATATCACATTTAAGAATTTTAGAAAATAAAGTTAACATTTTTTTCCTTTTAATTTAGCATCTTAAAAATCGATTATTTTTGGTTTAAAAACATAAACTTTAATGGTGATAAGATGAAAAAAATGGATAAATTACTCTTTATAGCCGTTATTATACTAATGATATTTTCTCTTTTTATGATTTATTCGGCCAGTTATATTTGGGCTGAATATAAGTTTGATAACCCGTTTAAATATGTAATTAATCAAGGAATATTTAGTATTATTGGAGTAATTTGCCTTCTTATAATCTCAAAAATTGAGCACAAGTTTTATTATAAAAAAGCTAATCATATTCTTTTAATTTGTATTATATTACTTTCGATTGTTTTAATACCAGGTATTGGAGTCGTTCGAAATGGTAGTCGAAGTTGGTTTTTAATTGGATCATTTGGAATTCAACCCAGTGAATTTTCCAAAATTGGTCTTATAATATTCACAAGTAAATATTTAAGTAAAAGTAATAAGTTTTTAAAAGATTATAAAAAAGGGGTATTCCCTATTTTAATTATTTTATTTTTAATCTTTGGCTTAATTATGTTAGAACCAGATTTTGGGACCGGGATGATAATTGTTGTAACAATTATTGCTATGTTGTTTGTAGCTGGGGTTAATATGAAGTTTTTTTATATTCTTTTTATTTTAGGAATTTTAGGAATTACAGGTTTAATTTTAATTGCTCCTTATCGAATGGATCGCATTACCTCATTTTTAAATCCGTGGTCCGATCCCTTAGGTACCGGATTTCAAATTATTCAAAGTTTATATGCCATTGGTCCCGGAGGATTGTTTGGAGTTGGCTATTTAAATAGTAGACAAAAAAACTTTTACTTACCAGAACCGCAAACGGATTTTATTTTTTCAATTATTGCCGAAGAATTTGGAGTCGTTGGAGCTTTATTTGTTCTTAGTTTATTTGCAATTATCTTAATTCGCAGTTTAAAAATTTCCTTACGGCAAAATGATTTATTTAGTAAATATTTAGCTTTTGGTTTGACTTTTCAATTAATAATTCAAGTTATCATGAACTTATCAGTTGTCATTGGTTTAATACCAGTTACTGGTGTAACACTTCCTTTTTTAAGTTATGGTGGTTCTAGTTTATTAACTAGTTTAGTAGGAATAGGTATTATTTTAAATATATCAAGAAAAAAAGATATTTAAAAATTAATCTAAATATCTACTGTTTTTGATTATAAATCATACTAAGATCAAGGGTTGTAATTTGCACACTTTCACTCGGTATTTCTAAAGCATTAGCATCATAACCAATTTTTAAAGTTATATTTTTCTTTTCTCCCGCTGCTAAAATATCCGAAATTGAAACTTCCTCGCCCGTTTCCGTATAAGTTAAAGTATATTCTAAATTATCACATACTAATTGCTCATCTTCTAATATTGGTGGATAAGCAAGACTTGTACAAATGGGAGATATTTTAATTAAAGAATCCAAAGAAGCATCAAAAGAACCACTATTAACAACATCAAAATTATAAATAGCATAATCGCCTGGTTTACTTAATAAAACATCATAAGATTTAATTGAAGTAGATTCTAAAACTGGTTCTTCTGGTACTAAAGCCTCTCCACTTATAATAGAAGTCCTTAAATTAGCAAAATAAACATTCCAATTTTTGGAATCTAATTCATTATTATTTTTACTATAAATAAATGAAAGAAGACCAAAAGTAATACCTAAACTTCCAAACACTAAAGCTAATACCGTAATCAATTTATTTCTATTTTTCATATTCATCACCTTTTAATAAAATAACTAATCTTCTAAATAATTAGGTGTAATATCAACTTTTGAAGAATCAATTACAAATTCAAAACGTGATAATCTAATATAGTCAAGTTCCGAAGTTGCTTCAACATAAATACTTTCATCTGTTTCAAGCGATTCAATCAAATAATTATAAGTATAAACTAAATTAGTACCATCATACATATTAATATCTAAAACCTCTGTTTCAATTGGTATGTCAGCTGTATTAGTTAATTTAAAAGCCATTTTAACTTTTCCACTTGCACTTTCTGATACTTCAAAATCAGAAATATCAAAAGTACTAACAGCAACTGGTTTTTCTTCTTGATTATTATTTTGTTGATTATTATTAGTATTATCATCATTAGCATTATTTTTTAATACCAAAAAAACTACTACTCCCAAAATTATGATACCAAGCACAATTAAAATAATTGCTAACTTTTTTTTATTTCCTTCCATTAAATCCTCCATTATTATTTTTATTATAACAAAGGATAACTAATTTTTCAAGGAACTTATTTAGAAAGTAACATGTATAGCTTTGTACATATAGCTTGGAAAAAGGGAGCTTTATATAAAAAATGATTAGAATCATCCAAAACAGATTCAACAATTTTCGAAACTATACTATCTAAATTATTTTTGCCAACTAATTTAAAAAGTTGCTTCTTCTCTTCCAAAAGATTCTTTATATTTTTAAAATATTTACTGTTATCTATACTATCAAACATATAGTCATTAAAACCTGTATTATAAATACCTGGTTCAATTAATTTTATTTGGATATTTTTATTTATTAAGAAAAGTTCCTTTCTTAAAATAGAGGCCATCATGATAATACTAGCTTTACTCATACAATAAGATCCTAAAAAGGAAATTGGATAAATTCCTGCTAAACTAGCTATAAAAATTACTTTACCTTGTTTTGACTTTAAAAATAAATTATTTATAAAAAGTCTCGTTAATTCTAAATTTTTAAAAACATTTACTTCAAAATTTCTTTTTATATCAGCAACGGGCATATCTAAGAGTGATCCACCAATTCCAATTCCCGCATTATCAATTAAACAATCTATATCTAAATTGATAATTTTCTTCCAAGATTTTTCATCTAAAAGATCTAAGCAATAACAATCAATAAAAAGATTTAAAAATTTATCTTCGTTTTTTATTTTTTCTTTTAAAGAAGATAATTCATAATCATGATGAACAGTTAAATAAACAAAATTGCCAAGTTTAGCTAATTTAATTCCTACTTGATAACCAATATTACTAGCAGCCCCAGTAATTAAAACTTTCATACCATCACCTTTAATAGTATGGATAATATTTAAAAAAAAATAAAAAAAAAGTGCTCTTAACACTTTAAATCCAAACTCCAAAGATAATTCCTGCCATAGCTAAAATTAAACCAACTAGCCAAAACATACGAACAATATCAACTTCATTCATACCAAGTTTTTCAAAATGATGATGAATTGGGGTCATTAAAAATAGTTTTTTATTAAAACATTTTACCCAAATAACTTGTAAAATTACCGATAAAGTTTCAATAACAAAAACAAAAGCTACAATTAAAAGCGTTACTTCGCGGTGCGTTAAGATGGCAATAATACCCATAACGGCTCCCAGAGCGAGGGATCCCGTATCCCCCATAAATACTTTGGCAGGATAAGCATTATAAAATAGAAAGCCAAGTAATGCTCCAGTTAAAATAAGGGCAAAAATTCCCATATCGGTGTATCCTACCATTAAAGATATTAAACTAAAAGCAACAAAGGAAATAGCCGACAAACCCCCAGCAAGTCCATCAAGACCATCCGTTAAATTAACAGCATTACTACTACCAACCAAAATAAATAATATAAATATTCCATAAAGCCATTTCATTTCAATATTAATTCCAAGAGTAGAAACAACAAGTCTCGTTTGACCACCATTTTGAATATATAAATAAAAGACAATTAAAGCAACAATAAGTTGCATAAATAATTTTTGAAATGTTGTTAAACCTTCATTTTTACCTCTTTTAAGACTCAAAAAATCATCTAAAAAGCCAATAAAAGCATAACTTATAAAAACAAATAAAACGATTTTTAAATCTTCGGTTAATTCCATTTTACCAGTTACTAATAAACCAAAAACGACTAAAAGCGTTGGCAAAATAAAAATTAAGCCTCCAAGCGTTGGAGTTCCTTCTTTGACTTGATGCCTATTTGATACATAACTACTAATTCTTTGCCCGGCATGCATTTTTTTTAAAATAGGAATTAATATAAAACCAAGAACAACTGCCGAGATAAATCCTAACATTGCTGCAAGTATTGATTTTGTTAATAGATACATATACTCAACTCCTATCTATATAAGTATACTACAAAATTATGTTGATATTAATAAGATTTTTTTAAATTTACACTTTTTGACAAAAGAAAAAGACAATTAATTGTCTTATCTAACAAGAGTTTTTGGTTTTTGTAAAATTTCAGTACTAGAATCTCCATAACCACATTTTTCAAGTTCTCTAAATATACTTTCAGGTTTAGTTGATTTAACCATTGCAAAGCCATAAGGATTAGGTCTACTATTAGGATTTACAAAAATTGGAGTTCCCCCATGAGAGTACACATCAATACAATTATCCGGACTATCATCAACAACTACAACTCCCCTTAAATCATCTAAACCATAGATTTCTTTAATTTTTTGTCCTTTACTATTTCTTGGTCTTCTAATTCCATCTATATGTTCCGTTTTATGAAAACGAAGTCCATAATGAACAATTCCTGGATTAATATCATAAATTGCTTCTTTTTTAGCTTCAAATTCACGACCATGCATATCATCAATACCATTATGAGCAGTTAAACTAAACAATCTCTCACCAAATATTTTATAAAGGTCATTAACATTTTCCCTTGTATAAGGAAGCCAATTTTTCTCCCCATAAATTTCCTGATAAGGAATAAGACCTTCAACTTTTTTCCCATCAGCTTCAACGGTTGCATCACGCTCTTCTAAAAACATTTCTTTATCAAATTTAACAAGTTCTAAAGCCTCTCCAACTTCTAAAAGTGGTCGGCGATAAAATTCATCTTCAAAATCAGCTTGCTTTTCCTCGACACCACGTATTACATCATTTCGATTAACATTAAAGTTAGGAAGATTAGGAATAACTCCTAATTCTCTAGCTCTTTTAATTTCGGCTTCAATTAAATCATATTGATATTGCACTAAACTAATTGCCCTTTCCCTTGTTTTTAAAATCCTTGTTGCAAACTTTGGCCAATTTCTCTCGACATGAAATTGAATAAACGGTGAAGAATTAAACAAAACATCATCGTTATCTAAACATAAAAATTTTAGATTTTTAAATTGTATCATAAATATACTCTCCTTTTGGTATAAGATAATATCATAAAGTAAAGAAAATGTCAAATAATAATTTAATTTTTCGAAAAACCAATTTTTCCTTGTTATAATAAAAATGGTGATTTATGAAATTATTAGTATGTGATTTTGATGGAACTTATTTTAAAGATGAAGAAAGTATTTTAATAAATAATCAAGAAGTTCAAAAATGGCGAAAAGAAAATAACTTATTTATGTTATCGTCTGGAAGAAGTTTTCAATCTTTAAAAAAAATGTGTCTTAAGTATAATATTGAATATGATTATTTATCATGTTGTGATGGTTCAATTCTTTATGATAAAGATGATAATATTATTACCTACTATTCTTTAAATAAAGATATTCTAGGTAAATTTCTCTCTTTAAAAAAATATGCCAAAATTGAAAGAATTCAATATTCTTATCCCGATGATTATTATCCAAGTTACCAAGGAGATAATTTAATTGGTTGTAATTTAGTAATTCAAAATAAAGAGATTACCAACAAACTAATTGAAAAATTCTTATTTTTACAAAAAGAATATCCTAATTTTGATTTTTTATGCTATAAGCATGATGAAGTTGCTTTCTTTTGTCTTAAAAATAAAGGAATTAATAAAAGTACAACTGTAAATTATTTAAAAGGCTTTTTTAATATAAATGAAAAAGACATCTATACAGTTGGAGATAATGAAAATGATTATCCAATGTTAAAATTATTTCCAAGTTATTATATTGGGGAAGTTTCTGAAAAAATTAAAAAAGTTTGTCAAAAAGGTTACACACAAGTCTATGAAATATTTAACGATATAAATTAAAAAATATAACCAAATTTAATCATGGTTATATTTTTTTTAATTGTTTTAATTTTTGTTTTTAATTTTTTCTTTTACTAATTCTAAAAATTCCGCAATTTTTAAAGTATTAGTATTCTTTTCACCAAATAAACGATAACTAATATCTTCATTTTCTTTTTCTTTATCACCTAAAATAATTGTAATAGGAACTTTCTTTACTTGACTCTCACGCATTTTATAACTTAGTTTTTCATTTCTTACATCCAAATTAACACGATATTTATTATTTTCTAGTAATTCCTTTATTTTTGTAGCATATTCTAAGTGAATATCATTATTAACTGGAATAATAGTAAATTGAACTGGAGCAAGCCATAAAGGAAAAGCACCTGCATAATGCTCAATTAAGATACCAATAAATCTTTCAATTGAACCATAAATAACTCTATGAAGCATAACTGGTCTTTTTTTACTACCATCTGAATCAACATAAGTTAAATCAAATCTTTCTGGTAAATTCATATCTAGTTGAATAGTTCCACATTGCCATACTCTTCCTAAGGAATCTTTAATATGAAAATCTAATTTAGGACCATAAAAAGCTCCATCACCAGGATTAATTTTACAATCACGTCCCGCTTTATGGCAAGCTTCTTCTAAAGCTTTTTCAGATTTATCCCAAATTTCAATACTACCAATATATTTTTCTTCTGGTCTAGTTGATAATTCAATATCATAGGTTAAGCCAAAAACAGCATACATACGATCAATAAAGTTAATAAGCCTAATTACCTCATCTTCAATTTGATCTTCTCTCATAAAAATATGGGCATCATCTTGGGTAAATGTTCGAACGCGAAATAAACCATTTAAAGCCCCACTAGCTTCATGACGGTGAACTTGACCTAATTCACCTATTCTTAAAGGTAAATCTTTATAGGAATGTAAGGAATTTTTATAAACAAGCATTCCCCCCGGACAATTCATCGGCTTAATAGCAAAAGTTGTTTCATCAATTTCACTAATATACATATTTTCGCGATAATTATACCAATGACCTGATAATTCCCATAATTCTTTATTAAGCATAATTGGGGTTTTAATAAATTCATACCCTTCTTTTGTATGTTCTTCATACCAGAAATTTTCTAATTGATTGCGAAGTATCATCCCATTATTAAGAAAAAATGGAAATCCAGGACCATATTCACTCATCATAAATAAATCTAATTCTTTTCCTAGTTTTTTATGATCTCTTTTTTTAGCTTCTTCAAGTAAGTATAAGTATTCGTTCAAATCTGTTTCGGTTTGAAAGCAAATTCCATAAATACGTTGAAGCATTTTATTTTTAGAATCCCCTTTATAATAGGCACCACTTACTTTTAATAATTTAAAATATTTAATTTCTTTGACACTCTCAACATGTGGTCCCCGACAAAGATCAGTAAAATCACCCTGAGAATAACAAGTAATAATCGTATCAGCTGGCATTTCCTTAATTAAATCAATTTTATAAGGATCATCATGAAACTTTTCAAGCGCTTCCTCACGACTTATTTCATGACGAATTATTTTTTTACCATCTTTACTAATCTTTTTCATTTCTTTTTCAATTTTTGGTAAATCTTCTTCGGTTAAAGTAATATCACCTAAATCAATATCATAATAAAAACCATCACTAATTACTGGTCCTACCCAAAATTTAGCATCCTTATACAAATGTTTTACTGCTTGGGCAAGCAAATGAGCACAACTATGATTTAATACACTTAATTTTTCATCTTCTTTAATGTTTAGCATTTTCTCCTCCTAAATTGTAAAAAAAAAGAATGATACCAAGGAGTCTATAAGACGGTACCATCCTAAATTTTACTTGATTTTTTTAACGGTAATTACCGGGAATCTCTTTCGAGTCCAATTCATAGGTAGTAATTTATTAATCTTTTTATTAGTTTGCACCGACCACTAACTCTCTTCAAAAATTATTAATAAACCATGTCCTAATCAACATATTTATGGTAGAATTATAACACTTAAAAAACTATTAGTCAATTATTTTTATTAAGATTCCTCGTCAACTATTTGATTTAATTGTTTAACACACTCATCTATATTGTCTGCCCCAATTAAATTACTAATAAAAATTAAAATAGTTGGTATCAAATAAATTAAAACAGCAACAATTACACGTTTACCAAATTTTTTCCCAGCTGTTTTAATCCCTTCTTTATCATCTATAAATACCACCTTGGCAAAATCAAATGATGTTAAAAGAATTAAAATAATTGGAATACCAATATAAATAATTTTTAAAACATTATTATTTAAAAATTCTAAAAAATCATTACCAATAATAATTTGGCAAGTGTTTGTTAAATCATCATCAATTTTTGCTTCAAATAAATGCTCATAATAAATATATAAATTTAAATAAGAAGAACCTGGTTTAGTATCTGTAAAATGCCAACCATTTCCATCTTGAACAAGATAGGTTGGATAATTATCATAGTCACTTTCATCAATTGTCGATTTATAATCAGCTAAATTAGTAATATCAAAATTACTACCATTAGCATTAATTTTATAGACATTATTTTCTTCTATAATAATGACTCTTTTTATTTTAGCACTAGCATTATAAGCTAGATAAATACCATAACCTGCATTTTGATCAGCATAATTTGTTTCACCTGTATATACCCAGTTAGTTTCAGTTTCAGAAGGATCAACATAAAAATCTCTTTTATTAAGCCAAGTTCTTGGCGAAATCTCTATATAAGGGGGACATTCATATGTAAAATTCCTAAATTCAAAACTTGGATTTGTATACTCAGAAACACCATCTTCAGTAATATTAGAAAATTCAATTGCTCCCCCATTTTTAGGTTTTAAAATTGAAAAAGAAAATGTTTGATATGTACTTTCAGTATTTTTATATGCACAATTTAAACTATCATATTCATTAGTAACACTACTACCTCCACTATTTTCTACCCAAGAATCGCTAGTTGGTTGTAATTCACCATATTTTTCAAAAGTACCAGCCATGCTACTAGCCCTATCAAAATAAATGTTATAATAAACCCCAGCACTATTTGTATAATATTTCCAATATAAAGTAGGACAAACTAAACTTTTATCATTAGAATCTTGAATATTATTTATAGATATTGAAGTTGGTACGAACACATAAATATTTAGTCCGTTAAACATATTATCACTTGTTATTGATGGTTGACTGTCATTTTCACCATCATAACTGATTGTAACAGTGCCAACTAAAACTTGAGAATTAGTAGCATCATATAAATTGTAATAACACTCAACTCCATATGCTAAAGCATCTATATTAAAAATAAATAAAGAAAGAAATCCAAATAAAATATACTTTAAGTATTTCATATTTTCTACCCTTCTAGTTTATATAATTATAATAGCATAGATTTTTAATTTTTACTATATCAAAAGAATTAATTAAAGTCTTTTAAACCTCATTTAATTCTTCAAGTGATTCTTCATTTTTTTCAACTTTCTTATCAAATTATAAAGATAAATTATCCAAATCTTTTATAGTTTTTATTCATTGTTAGATTGCTTGAATTAAAAAGGAATCATCTTTATTCTACTAATAAATTAATTACAGCTTTAAAAAATTTAATTATAGAAAAATTGAACATAATATTTATTAAATTCTTATAATTCTTCTATTATTAATGATTTATCTGCTATTTATAGCTTAGATTTTTCTAACAAAATTCTTTTAAACTAACCTATATACATCAACGCTTTACGTATTTTAATTGTCAAATTTAAGATATCTGTAAAATTATAACACTTTAAAAACTAGTCAATTATTCCCACCTGCATTTTCAGCAACTTCTTCAAGTTGTTTTGCACACTCATCTATTTTATTAGCCCCTAATAAATTACTAACAAAAATTAAAATCGTTGGTACTAAATAAATTAAAACAGCAACAATTACACGTTTTCCAAATCTTTTCCCAGCTTTTTGAATTCCTTCTTTATCATCTATAAATACCACCTTAGCAAAATCAAATGATGTTAAAAGAATTAAAACGATTGGAATACCAATATAAATAATTTTAAAAATATTATTATTTAAAAATTCTAAAAAATCATTTCCAAATATAACTTGACAAGTTGCTTCTAACTGATCCGTATTGCCCGAAATAGAAAATAGATGTTCGTTAAAAATATAAATATTTTTATACGTACCTGGCTTACTTTCAGTAAATTCAAAACCTGAATCCGTTTCAACAAGATAAGTTGGATAATTCTTACCACTTGCAAATTCATCTTGATAATCACTCATATTATTAACAGTTACTTCCAAAGTATTTGAATAAGCTTTAAATCCACTTCCACTTTTTTGAATAATAATCCTTGGAGCCTTTGAATTACGATAAGCCAAGTAAATTGCATGAGCAGAATTTTCATCAGCAGTATTACTACTTCCAGTATAAACCCATTCAGTTGCACTGGTTGAAGGACTTATATTATATGTGTAACCATTTAAAATTCCACTTGTTCGAACATTTATATACTGCGAACAAGAAAAACTATTAAAATTTTCAAATTTTACAATTGGGGTTAATAGTGCATTCTCTATGGCTGGATTAGTAACTGTTAATTCATTAGTTGTTTTATTCCTTTGAATAGTAAAACTAACGGTCACTCCAGTATTATTAACATATTTACATGATAAGTCTTCATATTCATAGGTAGGCTTATTACTATTCTCAATCCAAGAAGTACTAGCAATATATTCTAAAGTTTTTATTTCAAAATCATTTGGAATATCTTTTTCATTAATAGCAATTCTATACTGATTAGCACCCCAATAATTTCGATATCCTTGATATAAGTTTGGACAAGTTAAATCACCACTGCTTGTTTTGATATTATTTAAGGAAATTGTATCTGGAACCAAAAACAAACCTACACTAACTTTTTGATCATAAGTTATAACAGGACTATTTTCTCCATCATAACTAATATTGATAGTGGAAATGATTTGGTTAGAATCATTTGGATTTACAATTTCATAATCACAACTAAGTCCATATGCCAAAGCATCTATATTAAAAATAAATAAAAAAAGAAATCCAAATAAAATATACTTTAAATATTTCATATTTCCTACCCTTCTAGTTTATATAATTATAATAACATAA
This sequence comes from uncultured Bacilli bacterium, assembly GCA_944350445.1. Taxonomy (GTDB): domain Bacteria; phylum Bacillota_I; class Bacilli_A; order RF39; family UBA660; genus RUG591. The sequence continues at coordinate 48,314 of CALVOW010000001.1, forward strand.
ATTTTTACTTTTTACCATATAAAAAAGAATTAATTAAAGTCTTTTAAAACCTCATTTAATTCTTCAAGTGATTCCTCATTCTTTTCAACTTTTTTATCAAACCATAAAGGTAAATTATCCAAATCTTTTAAATCTTTATTATTAACAGTCTTAGTTTCATTTTTCATGACAATCTTTTTAAACTTTTTATGTTCTTTTTTACAAACATCCATAGCATCAACAACGGTTTCAACTTTTAAACGCTTCCACTGACCAACAATCGTTTCAATATAATCTTTATTTAATTTTTTATTATTAACTTTTAAAACATAATCAATTAAAACATTAACAACTCCCGGATTTAATTTTTGTTCTAACATTAAATTTTCAATTAATTTTTTATCGCGATTAGTAGGTTCTGTGTTACCATAACTTTTTCTTAAAAAATCATAAGGACTGGTATTTTCAAACATATAAATTATTTTAGCTAACTTTGAATCTCCACCAAGCGGTGTTTTTAAATAGTCGGGTTGTTTATTATAAATTAAAGTTGGTAAACGTCCATTATTTTCAAATTGATAGAAATTTCTAGCACTTTTTCGAAGTTCATTTTTATCAATCATTCCTCGTTCATTTAAAGAATTTCTTACTAAGCCTTGCATATTCATATTATCAATTTTATAAATATAAGCAAGGTTTAAAATAAGTTTTTTTGTCTCTTCACTAAAACATTTATCACTTACTAATCTCTTCGGAATACTACTAATTAATAAATCAATATCTAAATTACTTTTCATTTGAATTTCTAACCAACTATCTTTTTGAATATCACTGTTATCAAATAACAAATTAGTATTTACTGATGAGGTAAAGACATCTTGAAACTCCTCGGTAATATCTTCATAGTCTTTTAAAGAAATTCTTGGTACTTTATAAAAAATTTGCAATTTTTCATACTCAACGGCTCCAATATTATTATATAAAACAATATTTAAAATTGGATGATTAAAAAATTCATAAGATGAAAGTGGTGAATACAAAATATAGACATAATTATCAATTTCTCCTCTTTTTAAATATGTCTTTAAAAGACCAATCCCTTCTAATTTCCGTCTAGCATCAATAATACTATCTAATTTTAATTGCATATTGGTCATTAAATGATGATGAGTATATTCTAAACTTTCCTGCGATTTATTATTTAGATCATTATAAAATGTTAAATATAAAGAAATAGCTGTATAACCAATAATTGGCTGATATAAATTCGTTAATATCTTAATTTTTTCAGAAGTAATAATTCCTTTATTATAAATGAAATATTTATCAGCTGGCTCTAATTTAAAGTCTTGCATATTACCTCCCTAATAAAGTTATTATAACATAAAAGAAAAAAATAGTTAAAATAACTATTAACTATTTAATAAATAATTTAAAAACTAAAAGAGCAATCATTAAAATATCTAAAAACCAAATAGCACTAATAAATAAAATCATATAATTAGAAAAGCCCATTGATAATGACAATTTCAGTGATATATTTTTATTTTTATTCAATTGTTCATCATAAAAACTTATTACTTTTTCATCTTTACTCGGCTCTTTAATAATATTTAAATTAGCCTGAATTTTTTGAATTTCTTCTTTGTTAAATTTTAGAAAAGATATTTTTCTTTTATTCTTAAAAATCACTTCATAATTAAGATCTAAATTATTGTTAAATAAAGATTCATTTAAAACCTCAAGATTAGGTTCGATTTTTTCCATTATAAACTTTAAATTAGTAAAAAACACATCTTTGGAAACCTTAACAAAGGTTTTGTTGAAGGTATCATTAGTATAGCAAAAATTTACTTTTACAAGATCTTCATTATTTAAAACTTCAATTATTAAACTACTATTTTTTTCTTTCATAGTATATAAATCTAAAATGCTTAATAAATAACTAATACTCATGCTACCTCCTATTTTATTCAACTTAACTATATCACATTTTAAAAAGAGAGTAAATACTATTCTTCTTCATTTTCATTTTCTTCTAATTTAACTAAAACTTCTCTTGGTTTCGAACCATTTTGTGGTCCAATAATACCTCTTTCTTCAAGTAAATCTATAATTCTGGCTGCCCGATTATAACCAAGTTTAAAACGTCTTTGTAAAAGCGAAGCACTGGCTTTTCCACTTGTAATTACAAATTCAACAATTTCATCATACAAAGGATCATCATATTCTTCCTTAAGTTTAGTATTAGCATCAACTTGGGTTTCACTTGTTGGAGTTAAATTCATTAATTTTTCATCATAAATAGCTTTTTGTTGACTAATTGTATAATCAACGATTCTTTTAACCTCTTCTTCAGTAATCCAAGCTCCTTGAATACGTGTTGGAATTGATTCACCCATTGGTAAAAATAACATATCTCCGCGACCAAGTAATTTCTCAGCCCCTGTCATATCAAGAATAGTTCTGGAATCAATTCCACTAGAAACAGCAAAAGAAATACGCGATGGAATATTAGCTTTAATAACTCCAGTAATAACATCAGTAGATGGTCTTTGGGTAGCAATAATTAAATGAATACCAGCTGCTCTTGCCATTTGGGTTATTCGCATGATAGAATCTTCTACTTCTTTAGAGGCAACTAACATTAAATCCGCAAGTTCATCAACAATAACAACAATATAAGGCATCTTTTTTAATTTTTCCGAATCACTTAAATTCTTATTTTTCTTTTCAACCATTTCGTTATATGATCCAATATTTTTGACCCCCTTTTCTTCAAAAATATCATAACGATCTTCCATCTCTTTAACAATTTTTGATAAAGCCACACTAGCCTTTTTCGGATCAGTTACAACTGGAGCTAATAAATGCGGAACGCCATTAAAAACTGATAACTCAACCTTTTTGGGATCAACAAGTAATAATCTTACTTCATCAGGTTTAGCATTCATTAAAATACTTGCTAAAATACAGTTAATACAAACGGATTTACCGGAACCGGTTGCACCAGCTACTAATAAGTGCGGAGTTTTATTTATTTCACAAAATTTAGGATTACTTAAAATATCTTTTCCAAGCGCCACTAATAATTTATTATCAGATTTTAAAGAAACTAATTTATCCATAATTTCTTTAATGTAAACAGTAGTTGGGGTTTCATTAGAAATTTCAATTCCAACCGTACTCTTACCAGGAATCGGAGCTTGAATTCGCACATCTTTTTTAGCAAGAGCTAAACTAATTTCCTTGTTAATACTTGTTAATTTACTTAACTTAGTTCCCGCTTTTAATTCTAATTCATATTGGGTAATAGCCGGTCCAACGGTTACTTCGACAACATGACCAATAATTCCAAATTCCCGTAAAACTTCTTCTAATTTTTTAATATTCGCTTCAATTCCTGCTTGATTATTATTTTTTACTTTCTTAGGTGGATCTAAAAGTGATAATGGTGGTAATTTATAATTTTCGTTTGTTTTTAATTCTTTTGGTTCATCTTCTTTATCTTCATTTAATGAAACATTATTATTATCAACAATTTTTGCTGATTTTAAATCATTAATATTAGAAATTACTATTTTTCCATCAGGAGTTTCTTCTTCTGATTCATGATCATTAATTTTAACATCAACTTTTCCGTCGCCTTTATTCTTTTTATGAGGTACCATTTTTTTACTTTGATCAATAATCTTTTTAAGGAAATCACCAATACTAATACCTGTTATTATTAAAGCCCCAAAAGCAATAAAAACAATATAAATTATTTTTACTCCATTTTCAGCAAATAAACTTGTAAATAAAGAAATAAAAAAGCCACCAATTAAACCGCCCCCAATATTTTGAAATGTTAAAGTTCGATTAGCACCATTTACAATATCAAAAACTTGCATCAAATTTTGAAATGTTTCTTTTAAAGTATTCGAAAATCCCGAAAATCCATCTTTAATATAAGGAACATGAAGCATCATTAAAAGACCAATTAATAATATATAAAAACCAATTAATTTAGTATTAAAAAAGTCAGGATATTGTTTTTTTAAAATAATATAAAAACCAATAATAATAAGGGATATTAAAAAGATAAAATATAAACAACCAAATAAAAAAGCTGAAAAAGCACAAATAAGTTCGCCACAAGGTCCATATCCACAAATTCCAAGAATTCCAATTAAAATATATAAAATACCGTATAGATCAACTTGATATGAAAAATTTTTTTTGGGTTCTTTTTTCTTTTTTTTCTTTGCCATAATAACCTACTTTCTCTAAAATAATTATATCATTTATAAAAAAAATAACAAGATTTATCTTGTCATTTTTGGATATTTTGAATCTTCATTTATATTAATTTGGGAAGAATTTAATTTAGCATTTATAATCGTTTCAACTTGATTTTTGGAAATTCTTTGATATTCTTCTTCTCCATCAACAAACATACTCATATACCATTCTTGATTAGGTATCCATTTACATTCTGGGTTTAAGTATTCTAAAATCACACCATTAATTAATCTAACAACTACTCCACTTTTTCTAATATAATAACTAATATTGTCATTATTACTCATTTTTTACCTCCTTTTAATCTCTGAATCATATTGATAACCAAGAGCATCAACTGGAGCTATTACTTTTGTTTGTAATAAAATTCTCAAATTATTAGCTCTCGTTTTAAGTTCTAAGGGAGCTGATTCTTCTCTTATTACTTGATATAAATCTCTTGTATTACCTTCTTTTATTTGATAACCAACTGGGGTATGAAATTGTAATTCAAATAAATCGTTATTTTCACTAACAGCAAGCCTTACATTTATTCCTTGATAAGCAGGTTTTCCCCAATTGTTTTTAACATCAATGACGTCATAACCCATACTTTCTAAATGATGTAAATATTCATCAACCTTTAAAATATATTCATCATCAGGAATTACTATAGTATAACGAACACTATCACAAATATTATAAGCAGCTCTTTTATATGAACCATTATAATCTTTACTATCAGCAATAATTTTCCGTTGTAATCCCGCAATTGTTTTTAAGCGGTGTTCAAAAGAAATTAAATAAGCTCTTTCATCAATAACTAAAGAAATTAAATCTCTAGATATTTTCGGTTCAATACTTTTAGCTCTTTCATAAACATCACGAACAACATCATCAACAATTTTTTTATGCTCAGAACTTAAAGCCTCATAATCGGTTATTCGATTTAAATATTCTGGACTATGCAAATAATGGTAAACATCATCCCGAATTTTATAATACTCTTCAACTGTCCAACTACTTTTGCTAAATTCATAACCAACTATATCATCAATTAATTCTTCCCCCCTTTGACTATTATTTAAATTATTTAGTTCATTATTAGTCAATTTATCACTCTTTTCTTCGCTAATTTTTGATTATATGATATACTATATTTATTAAAAAGTAAAGGAAAAATATGGAAATAATTGTAGAAAATAAAAAAATAAAATTAGAACTTGCTAATACTTTTTTAAAAAGATTAAAAGGTTTTATGTTTAAAAAAAATATTAATTATTGTCTTTTGTTAAAAACTAATAGCATTCATACTTTCTTTATGAAAGAAGATATTGATATTTTAATGACTAATAAAAATAATGAAGTATTATATATTTTTAAAAATGTTAAAAAAAATAAAATAATAATTAAAAAAGATACTTATTATACTTATGAATTTCCTAGTAATTTTCTTAAAGATTTTCAAAAAATTTCGAAAATAAAAATAATAAAATAGAAGTTCAATTATATGACCTCTATTTTATTATGTATTCTCGTAAACAAACAGCTTTTTTCTTTTTTAAAGATGATTTTACATTAATAATTCTTTGATTTTTTGATCCGCGATATTTGGCACTATAACTTTTTAAATTATTATCAAATTTTCCGTCAACTAAAACATCAACATAGTTTAAAAATTCTAAACAATTGGGTTTATTTAATAATTCTTCAAACAAAAAACCTGTATAACACCAAATATTATAGCCTAATTCTTTGCATTTTTTAGCTATTTCTAAACAAGCAAGTGGTTGCATCATTGGATCACCACCGGAAAAAGTAATTCCATCTTGAAGTTCTAAACTTTTAATTTCTTCGATTATATCTTGAACGGGAACAATAGTTCCTCCTTCAAAAGAATGCGTTTCAGGATTGTGACAAAAGGGACAATGATGGGGACAGCCCTGGGTCCAAATAACTGTTCTAATTCCTGGGCCATCCACAACACTATCTTTTTGAATAGGTGAAGCTAGACGAATTTCCATTATTTAAATGTATGTTTTACACGGTCACGTTCTTCAGCTCGTTTTCCATTATTGAAACGATCAACAGTTCCTACTAAATAACCGGTAATTCTCCTAATACGTTCAAATTTAACGCCATCACTTTCTCTTCTACCACAACCTGGACAAACATCACCAATAACACCCGTAAATCCACAAACAGGATCACGATCAACTGGATGATTAACAGCCCCATAACCAATTCCTGCTTCTTTCATTAAACGAATTACTTTCATAAAAGCATCGACATTTTCGGTTAAATCTCCATCAAGTTCAATATAAGAAATATGTCCACCATTTGTTAAAGCATGATATGGTGCTTCTATTTTTATTTTATTAGCAATTGTTGTTTGATAATAGACTGGAACATGGAAAGAATTCGTATAATATTCACGATCTGTAACTCCGGGAATTACTCCATAAATTGATTTATCAATGGCTGTAAAACGACCTGATAAGCCTTCCGCAGGAGTCGCAATTAAAGAGAAATTAAGTTTATATTCCTTAGTATATTCATCACAACGATTTCTCATAAAACTAATAATTTCAAGACCTAACTTTTGACTAGCTTGCGATTCACCATGATGGAAACCTGTTAAAGCTTTTAAACATTCAGCTAAACCAATAAAACCTTCCGTTAAAGTTCCATGTTTTAAAACCTTACGTAAATTATCTTTATCTTTTAAATTCTTTGAATCAATCCAAACACCTTGACCTAATAAGAATGGAAAATTATAAACATGACGACGACATTGAATATCAAAACGTTCAAGTAACTGATCACGAACTTTATCCATGGTTTCGGCAAGTTCTTTATAGAATCCTTCCATATCAGCTTTTTTATTACCATTTACAATACCATATTTAATTCCTAAACGAACTAAATTAATTGATGTAAAAGACAAATTCCCACGACCAGTTACAATTTCTCTATCTGGATCGCAAACATTACCAATTACTCTAGTTCGACATCCCATATAAGCAATTTCAGTATTGATATTTCCTTCTTTATAATATTGTTTATTAAATGGCGCATCAATAAACGAAAAATTAGGAAATAAACGTTTAGCACTTACACGACAAGCAAGTTTAAATAAATCATAGTTAGGATCGCCTTCATTATAATTTATGCCTTCTTTAACTTTAAAAATGGAAATTGGAAAAATAGGAGTTTCTCCATTACCAAGACCAGCCTCAGTTGCAAGTAAATAATTTTTAATTACCATTCTACCTTCAAAACTAGTATCGGTTCCAAAGTTAACAGATGAAAAAGGAACTTGAGCCCCAGCACGAGAATGCATAGTATTTAAATTATGAATAAAACTTTCCATGGCTTGATAAGTTAATTTTTCTACTTTAATAATGGCTTTTTTATGAGCTTTTCGAAATAACAATTCAACGTCACCACTACCCTTAAAAAACTTTTCAAAACGTGACATTGAGAAATTAACTTCTTTAATTTTACTAATTTCCTTTTCAATACCTTTCATATTTAAGAAAATATCAAAGCCCATTAATTCTAAATAATCAAATAACAACGCTTTAAATTCTTTACGAAAACTTTTAACAACTCCAGGTGCCATGTAATAATCAAAAGCTGGAATACTTTGACCACCATGTTGATCATTTTGATTAGATTGAATAACAATAGCCGCAAGAGCAGCATAACTCATAATACTATTAGGAGTTCTTAAAAAACCATGACCTGTTGAAAAACCTTTTTCAAACAAAGCATTAAGGTCAATTTGACAACAAGTAGTTGTTCCCATTGGTAAAAAGTCCATATCATGAATATGAATCATACCCGAATCATGCATATCCGAAAACTCTGGTTTAATAAAATAGGCTTTTGAAAATTCCTTGGAAATAGTACTACCATATTGAAGCATAGTTCCCATAGCTGTATCACCATTTACATTAGCATTATCACGTTTTGAATCTTCTTCAAAAGCTTCTTTTAAGGATAAAGCTTCAATGGCTTTTATTAATTTATGTTGACGTTGAATAAACATACTACGCGATTTAGCACGATTCTCCCGATAAGTTGAAAAACTTTCTAAAACATCTAAATATCCAAGTTCACGTAAATTATGTTCAATTAAATCTTGAATATCTTCAATTTTAATCGTTTTAGCATCTTGATAATCCTCATTAATAGCTTCAATTACTTTTTTATAAACTAAACTACTATCTTCAGGACTATATTTATCGCCTAAACTATCAAAACCTTTTTTAATTGCAAGTCCAATCTTATCTTCATTAAATGGAACTTTTTTTCCATCCCTTTTAATAACTTTTAATGTATTACTTTTACATACATCTGTAATCATATACTCCTCCTAAAACTATATTAAGATTTTACAAAAGATACTTTTTATCTTCTTTTGTACTTCCATTATATGTAATTTTAAAAAAATAAAGTGTTGCAATTGCAACACTTTACAAAACTTATTTGCAAACTCTTATCCCGTAAGGAAATATTTTTTTGAGAAATATTTCTCTTTATATTTTAATCTTTCTTATTTAAAGAAAGATAATCTTGAATTATTTTTTCGACTTCTTCTTTTTTTATATTTACACATGAACTAATTAAATCTATATCTAATTTTTGTTTATACATGTTAATAACAACATCTTTAGTTTTTTTATTGATTCCTTCTTCTAAAGCTTCAGCTCGTTCTTCTTTTCTAATGCCAGCCCAAATTCTCGCTTCTTCTTCCTCTTTGTTATAAAATCGGCCCCACATTTTTTCATCTTCAGTCATTTCCGTCAATACTCCTTCCATTAAATTTTTAATTTCCGGTTTCGTTCGAACATGTTCAATGATACTTTCAAAATCTTTTTGTTTAGTTACACACATGGCAGCTGATAGTAACATTAAATCCTCTTCATATGGTTCAAACATCCCTTGATAATTATTATCATACCAAAGATTATAACATTCGACAATATTAATATTTAAAACTTTTTGCTTTTCAGATAAAATATAACCTTCTTCGTTACGAAATACATATTCATCAAAGACTTTTTTATTTATTTTATCAACATAAAAAGTATTAAAGTTAACTAAGAAAGTTATGTCTAAGTTTTCAAAATCAGCTCCTTCTTCCAAACCACTAGTTGCAACTTCTTGCATATAGAAAATGTTTCTATCCATAATACTTTGATAAAACTTTTTCTTAACATTAACTTCTAAAATAATCTTTTTGGAATTAGTGGTATTAATAGATACAACTACATCTCTTTCTGTTTTTTTCTCACCCAAAGTATGATTTGGAATACTTAAAGGAGCAAGACTTACGCGACCAACAATATCTTTATATTCAACTTTTAAAATTCTTGATAATAATAAAGTTAGAATTTCTAAGTGTTCAGGATTAGCAAACATTATTTTAAAAGCTTCATCAAAGTAAAGGGGAATAATCTCTCCATCTTGCAAATTTCTTTTTTTCGTTAATATATTCTGTTTCATTTTACATCCTTAAAAAATAATAGTCCATAAGAAAAAGAGAAATACTTCTCAATATAATATAAACGGTTTTTAATTGGAAAAATAAAATTAGTTTAAAATATTAATAAAAAATATTTCTCTGTATTTTTTTATTTATCTTTTAGATAAAGGAATTATATTCTATATATCCAAAAAATCCTTAACCATTCCTCAATTAATACAACTATGAAATATGCCAAAGTAATTAAAAAAATAATCCCAAAATAGACAATAATTTGTCAAATTAAAATAAAAGCCTTGAATTTTCAAGACCTTATTTTTTTACATCTTAAAGACTAATTTCAAAAGGCGAACTTTTTGTTCCTAACCCTCCTGTTATCTTAACCGCTGATGATAGATTGATAGATGGACGAGCGTCATTCATGCCAATCGACGGATCGCTGTAGTTCGCAAAGCCATTGCGACTCACGCGCCAGACGTTTGAGGAAGAAAGTGGAGTTATTAACCACATAAATTCTGACGAAGAATATCCGCTTCCTTGTTGGCTTGCAAACATCTCTCCATATCTTGGTAGTCCAACATATCCGGTCCATGTATTTGTTGTTTTAGTACAATTGGCTGTAGTTACTGTACTGCTTGTAACTTCACAAATTGCTGACTTATAATTATAATAATCTTCAACTATTCCTAAGTAATAAGTTCCTTCGACTAACATATTTTTATAAGTTTCACTGATGGAGTTATACCAGGTATTATTCAAATAATAATCCCAGTATGTATCACTATCTCCACTTCCAAACGTTGTACTACTTGAAAAATTCTTCTCTATTACAGTATTATCATTATCTCTTACATAATCCATTTTATTTAATTTTGTGGTATTGTTTTCAATGCCAACGATTCGATACAACTCACCATCAAAATTTACATATTCACCACTATTTCTTGTATTCAAAAGAGTGACACCAGCTGTTATTGTTTCTTTATCCCCACTTATTGTATATGGATCATCACTAGTTCCTGTACCGCCATTTATTGTGATTCCTGATTGCAGATTGATGGATGGTCGAGTGCCATGCAGGGTACTCGACATACTGGTGGAGTACGCACCGCCGTTGGAGTAGTTGATGTACCAGACTCTCGAGTTCGAAGAAGAATAGGGATTCAGCAACCACCAACAATAACCGATATTTAAATAACCATTACTAGAACTTGTATTTTGATAACTCTTATAGTATTCATAACTATTTAAAAGCCCAACTGGGGCGGTTACCATGGTTGTTTCTGGCAATTTAGTGCTTACATCTGACACTGTTGAGGCATTGGAATTGGTGGCATTCCAACTAGCATCGGTAACGATGATATTTTCATAATTATATAAAGTACTCAAAAAATCTTCATTTAACCATTGATATATATAAGAACTGGTACTCGCATCAGTATAGAAATTGACATCTTCGCCATAAGCAATTGTTGTAATTGCATCATCCGTTATCATTTTCATCGTACCATCTGGATAAATCGCCGTTATTCTCCATAGTTTACCACTATACCAAACATAATTAAAATCAATATTATCTGCTGAACCCGATATATAAGTTATTCCATCTTCAACAACTGATACTTGGTCTGGAGAACTATTAATTGATGACAATATTTTATCACTTAAAGTATTAACTTGAAATACTTCTATTACAATTCTAGCGGTAAAAGTTTTATTCATATAAGTACTATCGGCTGTTTCCGATAACCACAATTTTACTTTGTAAGTTGCTGTTTCTAAAACATCTAAAACACCACCAGTATCAATATAATAATCTTCACTTAAAGTCTTTGGACTATTATAACCTGTATCATTTTTATTGGAAATAAAGCGAATTACACTTTTAAGTTCAGGGTTAGTTGAAGTCTCTTCAATATAGACATTATACTGAGCTGTAAAATCACCTGTATTTTTTACTGTAAAAATAAGTTCATCACTTTGACTCATTCCTTCACTATCTGACATAGGAACAGCATTATTAATAGTTAATTCATTAGTTTCACTATCAATAAACGTTACTTCTAATAAACCGACATTCATAACATAAGTATTTTCTCCTTGATCGCTACTTCGAAGTAGTGCATAACTAGTTCCTAATAAAAGAACAACTGCTAATATAATCAAAAAGACTGGTAAAAACTTTTTAAACTCCTTGTTAAACTTTAAATATTCTTTCATAAAGCCTCCATATTATATATCAATTATAATAAATAAACTCGATTTTAGCAATTACTTTTTTGTTAATTCTAATCTTAATCTTTTTTCATCGACTCTAATAAATTCATAATTATCTGTATTTATAGTACTAAAATCTGTATAAGCAATATCAATTAATTCTCCATAGTAAGTTTTATCATTAGATGTTGTTTTAATATAAATAGCATAATTACCAGTTTTTAAATTTGTTAAATCGATCTCTTTTTGAAACCAAGCTCTTGTTTTATCTAATTTGTCATCAACTGGTAAAACTACTTGATAATCACCATTATCAATATAAGAAATATCATAAGTATATCTTTCAAAAGTTTTGGTATTTTCAAAAATAAGTTCTCTTTTTACTGTATCACTCTTTGAATAAGATACAAAGGCATTATGACTTGTTCCTTTTATTTTTAAAGTATTACCACTAAGTGATAATTCATTAAAGAAATTATACATTGGATCCATACTAGGTGGTATGTCATAACTTAATAGACCATTATCACGAATTGTAAGTAAAATTGGACTTCCGGCATAACTATAATCTACATCAAACGAGAAACCTCTTGTTTTTGTCTCTACTCTTCTTGGCATTTCTTGATAAGCAATATTCGTAAAATAAGTGCTTGTCATATAACCAGTATCAGTATTATAGGCAGTAATTGAGATAGTATAATCACCTTGTTTAATATTCGTACTAGATAAATCAACTTCACCCATAAACCAACCACCAGAATAATCATAGGCCTTATCATCATCTAAACTAGACATTTCATAAGGATAATCTAAATATTCATCCATTGTAAACGTATAAGTTTCCTCAGTTTCTTGATTATAGAAAGTTAATTCATGAATAACATTTTTATTATCCATTTTTTTAACTCCTAAGAAGCCTTTAAAAAGAAACTTCGTATCACTTACTTGTTCTAAAGACTCATACATGAACAAAGGATTTCCCTCTTGATAATTAGAAACGGTAACCGTAATTGTTTTTGATACTTTCTCACCCTTTGAATCCGATACTTCATAAGTAACTTCATACTTTCCAGCTTTACTTGTATTAACATTATTTTTAGTTATTTTAATATCTGAAGTTAAATTACCATCTTCTTGGTCATAAGCTGTAACTCCCTCTTTTGGATCAAAATTTTCGTATAAATATAAAGTTTTATTACTAGCTGTAATACTAGGTACTTGATTTAATTTATCTAAAGTATAAGAAAGAGTTCCTTTACTAGTTGAAATATTTGTATTTAACCAAGCATAAGTATTATCAACTCCATAATGAATTTTTATCCATAAATCATTGTTATAAGTCATCTTATCAACAATAACTGTATAAGTATCTGTATAAAGACTACCTAAAACACTTCCCCCAGGACTTGTAAAGACATTTAAATAATCACCACTATTTAAAAGATTAACTTTTAAAATATCTTTATTAGAAAAACTAAGATCACTAGCCTTAATCCAACCTTTTTGATTTTTACTATAGTCAACTGTTACCATATAGGCAACTACTTTTCCATCATCATCTTTAGCTTCCATAAAAACGGTTGTTAAATGGCCTTTTTTAATCGTTTTTCCACTTAAAACTGATAAAGTAGCTGTATCATAAACAGAAGTATCCTTAGTAATTAAGCCAACTTTTGGTTCGTAGGTAGCATTGGTTGCATATTCTTTATATGTATAATTTTTCTCAATATTCGAAAAATTATTAGTATTATACTCGCCATTTTTTGATTTATTAATTTTATCAATAAAAGATGAATGCACATAGACATAAGAATCCCAATTATAATAATTACTAAATGAACAACTTTGAATTCTAGTTCTTCCTGAGACTAAATTGGGATCACTAGCTATTTTATACCATTTGGTACTACCATTATAACTATCTCCTTCAACCTCACCTAAAATAATAACAGGAATATTTTCATACTTTAATTGATAAGGAATAGCACTTATCATATTTGGTTCTGTTCTTGTATTAATACTATCAATATTAGTAATTCCTAGTTGATAATAATTATAATCTAAATAACCATTATCTCGATCGAATAAATAGTAGTAATTAGCAGCTTTCTCTCCCCATAAAGGATCACTAGCATATTTAATATTCATACCACTACTTTTATTTCCAACATTAGATCCATAATATCTATAATCATTTGGATTTGCATAGGAACAATTAATATAATTATTAGCATGACCAATAATACTTTGATAAGGATTTAAATAACCCGTTGCTGAATCATAGGCTGACGAATCATAAGCAGTATGCCCAAATAAATTATTTTTATTAATAGCAATTGAACTTTGTCCAAGAGAAGATTCATTAGTAGCAAGAGCCATCATCAAAATAGCATTAGCACCATATAAAGTTTCACTTGATTTAAAAAATATTCCCGTTTGATACATATTAGAGTATCCTGCAACATATTTTTTTCCATAAATTGTTCCAATTAAATTACGATTATTTTTTAAATAAGCATCAATATCATCAGCTGAATAATTAGATCTAGCTCGATGTGGTAAATACATATAATAGTTATAATAAGGATTATTATAATTAACACTATTTTCATAAGTATCATTCATATAATCTTTAATCATATCACTAGCATATTTATAAAAATAAATACCATCATGACTATAATATCTACCCTCAGGTAAAAAACTTGGTTTATCATCTAATTCTCTGCCAAATTGCGAATATAAAGTTTGAATATCCTTCGAATAATAATGCCAAAGCGATTTATCAGTTACTTGATAATAACTATAACTACCCGTAAAATTTAAAGGTACAATAACATAATTACCATCTTTAATCCATCCAGTAACCCCATTAGTTTTTACTTTAATACCATAATTACTATAATTAAGCTCTAAGAATACTCCATCCGTTGCTCCATAACTATTATGATGATTCATATAAGCAATATTTGTTTTAAAAGAAGAATCAGAATAATAATAAGTATTTTCATCAACAGGATTAACCCCTAAATAAACAAGAGCCATCTTAGCATCTATTACTCTGGTTGTATTATTTTTTCTTTCTAAAATAACTAAATTATCATTATCCGTTTTAGCCATCTCAGCCTTAGCTGTTTGATAATCATCAAAACATTTAACACTAGTTAACGATTTATCACTATTAGCAATAGCAAGTTCTATATTACTACATACATTTCTTTTAGAAATCTCACTACTTGTTAACCCAGAAACATTACTAATGATAAAGAAGAAAAGAATATAAAAACATAATAAATATTTTTTCAAATTTACCACCTCTATTATAGTAATTATATCAAAATTAAAAAAGATAGTAAAATCCCATAATCAATATTTTGTAAAAAAACGTCAAAAAAAGTTGATTTTTGTAATCAACTAAACTAGTTTACCAAATATTTTTTAACCAAAAAACAAGAAAATAAAAAAATACTAAAAATTAAAAAATAACTAACTGTTTTTAAATAAGTAAAAAAATTAAATAATTCATTATTAGGAAAGAAAAAATAAATTAAAAAATAATTAACACTTCTTATCACAAATATAAATAATAATAAAATAATTAATTTATTTATATTTCTTTTTAAGTGATTAATTCTTAAAAAGATAAATTCAAATGAATTATTATATTCATAAATAAAAAAGGTATAAACAATATAAATTGTTAAAACGATATTAAAAATTAAAAATAATTTTTCTAAAATACCTAACTCACTAAAGGGAACAAGCGACAATAGCATTAATATTGTTTCTTTTTGAATATTAGCATCAGGAGTTGATGTTACTATATATATTTCAATTAGCATGAAGAATAAATAAATAATAAACCATTTTAAATATTTTTTAAAAAACAAATTTCTTAAAATAGAAAACTGATACTTCATAATATATTCTCCTTTTTATTCATTAATATATATTTTAAAAGAAACATAATTCCTATTAAGATATAAAATTGCAAAAAACTAGCTGTAATTTCTAAGAAAAAATTAGAATAATTTACAAACTGAAAGTAATTTGTTAAAAGTAAAGGTATCTCAAATAAACTATTTACTGTCTTGGTATATATATCAAGACTAAAACTAAAAATAACCAATAATAATACTATATAAGCTAATATTTTACCACCTATTTGATAAAGAAAATATATTAAAATAATAATTAAAGATAAAAATAAATAAAAACGCAAGTAATAAAAAAGCAAATAAACTATAATTGGCATTTCATATATTTTAATATCTAAAAAATTAAAATCCCAACCACGAAATATAATATGTAATAATATTTCAAAGAAAAGACTAAAAATAAATACTAAAAAAATAATAATTAATATTTTTTTTATTTGATCTTTTAAATAATTTTTATAACCTGCATATCTTATCAAAAAATTACTATTTTTAGTAGCCTCAGCCATACAAATAACATTATAAGAAATAATTGCGATTAAAAAAATAATATGAACATGATTAATTCCTAGTTCAAATAAACTATTCCAAATATTAGGTGATGACGTTGAATAAACGTTGGGAATTACACTTAAAAAAGTTAAGAAAATTACTATCCCTATTCTTTTAAAACCAACGAAATTTCCTATATCATTTATTTGCCCTTTTAGATTTTTTAATTTATTCTTCATCTTTGACAACACCATTATCAAAAAAATAAATTTTATCGCATAAGAGTTCTAAATCTTCTTTTTGATGACTAGTAATTATAATTATTTTCTCTTTTTTTATCTCTTTTAAATAGTCTTTTAATTTTAAAACCGTATTTTCTTCTAAGCCATTAAACACCTCATCAAGAATTAAAATTTCGGGATTTTCCATAAAAACTTGAGCTATTCCTAACTTTTGTTTCATTCCAAGGGAGTATTTATTATATTTTTTATCTTTTTCCGAAATTAAATTTACTAATTCTAAAGCTTCAAGAATTTCTTTATCGGAAATTTTTCCTTGAATTTTTGCTAATAATTTTAAATTTTCATAGCCTGTCATATTAGCAAAAAAGGTCGGATTTTCAATTAAAGCTCGCATATTAGGCGGATATTCTTTTTTGGGATTAAATTTTTTATTATCAAATAAAACTTCGCCTTCACTGGGTATATATAAACCAGCTAAAATCTTTAAAAAGACACTTTTGCCACTGCCATTTCGTCCTTTAAGACCATAAATATGGCCAGTTGTAAAAGTTAAATTTACTTTATCTAACACTAAATTATTTTTAAATTTTTTACTAACATTTTTAATTTCTATTTTCATACTTTCTCCTACTTATTTTTCTCACAATCAATTACTAATTTCTCTTTATTTCGATAACTAAAATAAACGAATACAAAAGATATTAGTAAGAATATTAAATTAACTAAAAAGAACATAGCTACATTAGAATTAATTCCAATGTAAAAATCTGGCATATTTACAAAATTAAAGAAATGACCTAAAAGATTTACTTTTTCAAATTCATATAATAAATTATTAAAAATAAATTTAATCACAACTAATTCTAAAAATAATTGAATAGCAAGGATTACTAATATAATTTCAATTAAAGCAAGAAAATAATTATGTTGCCGTCTTACAATAACTAAGGCAATATTTAAACAAATACTAGAAAAAATAATGGTATTAATAATAAATAAAATCATAAAGATATAGGGATGATTAATAATAAACGAACCAAAATGCACATCAAAAGCATAAAGAGGCTTAACTGGGTCAAGACTTGCATTATAAAGGGAAAATAAAAACATGATAATAGCAAGCAATGGATAAAACCATATATAACGATAACTTTTACAAAATAATTTTTTTAAAAACTTTGAGTAATTTTCTCTTTCTAACATATAAAGGGCTACTTTATCTTTAAATATCCGTGTTACGCCAATTAAAGAAATAGCAATAAAAAAATAAGCTAATAAATCTTTCGAACTCCAAATTCCGTCAGAAATAGATGTAAAGTTATCGAAAAAATTATATTCTTTTTGATAAGTATCAAAAAAGTCTTCAGCTAAAAATCTTTCACATCTAGCAATCTCACCAGCATCAGTTAAAGTATCCATTGTCTCTAAGCATTCTTTTTGAATCTCGCTAGCATACTCATATCCTTTTTGATGTAAATTATATTTTTCTTGCCAAATATTAAAACACTGAATAGTAAAAATGATAATAAATAATATAATTAAAAAATTATTTTTTAAAAACTTCATACTCCTCCTAATAAAAAGTAAAGAGAATTGGAAATATTATATCTTTAACTAAATGGATAAGTTTCTGTTGCCGGACTAATAGCCCATGTCGATTCAATATCAGTTTTTAACAATGTGAAGTCAGTTCTTTTTACAGAAAGTGTATAATCATAATTAGGTTCATTAATTAAAGAGTTAGTAAACCATTTTCTAGTATTCATCTTCATATCCTTAAATATTTCACTACCAAGGCCACCAGTAAGTACTACTTGAAATCTACACTCCAAACATGGATCTGTCATCGCTGTTTTGGCAGAATTTAAAAAATAGTATTGATGAAATGTATTAGTTTTTCTATATGGACCATAGCTGTAAGCTGTATTATATTGCATACCTGTTTTGTTAATTACAACTCCACGTGGTGAAGAACTTGCAAATGAATTAGAAGTGCTAAGAACTAATGCAATCGTAAAAATAAAAAATGAAATAATTAAAATTTTCTTCATATAAAATACCTCCTATCTAAACTCCAATTCTCTTCAATTTAATTATATAAAAAATTATAAAAGCAAATTGTTTTTTTATTTTTTAGTTAAAAAAAAGCCATTTTTAGCAAATTTTCGTAATAAATTTTCAAATAATTACCAAAAGATGCTAAAAAACGACACTTTTAATATTTTGAAATTATAATTTTTCATCTTCTTCAAGCAACATTTCATCTTTTATCTTAACATTCGAGATACTATCAAACTTTTTCTTAATTTTATCAGTTGTAATACTAAAAGCTTCAATATCTTTATTAACCGTTAAAACACTTTTAGATAATTTATCAAAACGATCTTTAAAACGTGTAAATTCTATACCTAGTTTATTTAACTCTTCATGAATAATATTCGTATATTTGTCTCGCTCAATATTTTGAATAATCATCATAATCATCGTTAAAGTGGAAATTAAAGTAGTTGGACTTGTCAACCAAACACGTTTTTTATAAGCATATTCAACTAAATCAGGGTGATAGGCATTAATTTCAGCGAATATTGCCTCAGCTGGTATAAACATCATGGCTTGATCACTTGTAACTTTATCAATTATATATTTATAACTAATATCATCAATATGTTTTTTTACATCTAACTTAAATTGTTTAAAAGCTATATTTCTATCCGTATCACTTCGCTTTTTATCAACCATAATTCGGTAATTTTCAAGAGGAAATTTGGAATCAATGGCAATAGTATTCAAAGGTTCAGGAGCAAATATTACTGAATCAGCAATATAGCCATTAGGAAGTTTATATTGGGTTTTATAAAGTAAATCATTTTTCTCACCAAACACATTTTTTAAAATATTATATAAATTTACTTCCCCAAAAATACCTCGCGTTTTTTTATCGGTTAAAATATTTTCAAGGGAAATAATATCAACTGATAAATTATCGATTTTCTTTTGGGCTTCATCTATTTTTGATAATCTTTCTAAAACATTAATAAATGTTTTATTAGTTTTTTCAAAGTTTTCATCAAGTTGCATATTTACTTTATTATTTATTTCATTTAACTTGGTTTCCAATTTATCATTTACTTTATCAAAATGATCAGTCATATCTTTAAATAAACTATTCTTTAAATCGGCAAATTCTTTATTTATATTTACTTCAAATCGACCAATTCTCTCTAAAAAATCTAAGCTATCTTGTCTTGGCTTTTTAAGTCTTATAATAAAAAATAAATTTACAATAAGCAGAATAATAACTATTATTAAAAGAATAATTGTAATTTCCATTAAACTTCTCCAATCACAGTTATTATCATTGGTCGACATTCCGTTTGTTCATAAAAATATTTCCCTAAATTACTTCTTATTTCTTGTTTGATTGTATTATAATCAACAAAACTACCGGAAGTATTATTTTTAATGATACGTTCTGAGATAACACTACTTTCTTTTAAGACATCCATATTATCTTTAACATAAATAAATCCCCTTGTTAAAATTTCTGGACCAGCTAGTATTTCTTTGGTTTTTTTATCAAGAGTTGCTGTTACTAAAACAATTCCTGCCTCAGCTAACATTTCCCGATCTTTTAAAACTAATTCTCCAACATCATTTTGACTTTTTCCATCAATTAAAACTTCATCCGTTTTAAATTTCTCTTGACTATCTTGTAATTTACCATTTACAAAAGTTACAATATCACCATTTTGCTTTAATAAAATATTTTCTCTTTTAATTCCAAGTTTGAAAGCTAAATCAGCATTTTTAACTTGATCTTTGTAATTTCCCTTTACTGGAAAATAGTATTTGGGATGCATCATATTAATCATTAACATTAAATCTTCTTTAGACGGATGAAATAAAAGATGTTCTTTATTTGATAAAGCTATAACATTAATTTTTTTTCTAGCAAATTCATCCATGATCATAACCATTCTTTTTTCAACTCCCATATACATAGGCTCGGTTATAAAAATAGTATCATCTGGGGTTAGCGAAATATATTTATCATTTCCCCGTAAAATTCTTTCTAAATTAGCATAAGGTTTGTCTTTTAAATCACTAACTAAAACAACTACTCCTTTATCATTTAAATTCGAAAGAGTGCCAATTTTCTCTGGATTAATTGTTAAATAATTTAAATTTATGGACATATTAATAATATCTTGAAACATTTTTCCCATAATAACAATCTTCCGATTAGTTTTGCTAACTTCATCAAATATTTCTTGAATTCTATAAATATGAGCTGGTAGAACACTCATAATAATTCGATTTTCATTATCATGTAAAACATTTCTAATAAAAGAGGAAACTCTATGTTTGGGACTTGTAAAACCATCTCTTTCCGCATACATAGATTCGGTCATTAAACATAAAACATTTTGTTTACCAATATAAGCAAGTCGACCTATATCTGTTGCAAAATGATTAGTCATTGTTGGATCAAAAATAAAATCTCCACCATAAACAATACTTCCATCTCTTGTATTTAAAACATATAAAGTACTATCAGGTATTGAATGAGTAACTGGAATTGGAATAATACTACATAATCCAAAGTTTAATTTAACATTTGGTTTAATTATATTTAAATTTAAAGCTTTAACTTCATCAAGATCTAATTGTAGTTTTAAAGTTTCGATTGTATATTTAAGTCCATAAATAGGAATATCCGGTAAATCCATTAAAATATCCGATAAAGCCCCCATATTAGATTCATGACCATGTGATAAAAAGATTCCTTTTATTCTTTTTCTATTTTCTTTTAAATAATCAAAATTAGGAATAATATAATCAATTCCTAGTAATCGATCCTTAGGATATTTAAGACCAGCATCAAAAACAAATATATCTTTATCAACAGTTACGATATACATATTTTTACCATCTTCATTTAAACCACCTAAGGCAAATATTTTAATTTTTGACATAAGACCTCCTTTTTATAATAATTTAAATTTATTCTCTTTCTTGACTCGCCATATAATCTATAAATTCATAATTAGGAAATAAGAGAATAGAATCAGATGCAAATTCTTCTACTTGTTGTTTAATTAAATTACATGTCGTACTTTGAAAATTATTAGCTAAAACTCCATAAGAAAATTCTTTTTCACAAATAAATTCTTCGGTTTCTCTATCATATTCACCTTTAAAGATAGCATTAACTGCATCATAAGAAATTCGATAAGTAAAAATTAAAGAATTATCTCGGTAATCAAAAGTTTCCGTTAAAGAAGAAGTTACACCTTCTTGGTAATCTTCTATATTTCTTGTTAATCGAAAAGTAGCTATACTAAATGATTCTTTTGAATAAGTAACGGGAACTTTTAAAGATACATAATAGTCATATTCTTCTTTTTTCAAAGTAGAAATTTGTTTTTCATATAAATCACCATTATTTGTATACCCTTGTTTTAATAAATAACTAGTAATTCTTTCCTCAATGTTTGGTTTTATAATAATACTTAAAAGAACAATAATAGCAATTACAATTAAAAAAACAATAATTAATTTTTTATACTTTTTCATACATTCTCCTAATTACTAAGACCATCTATCCTATTTTTAGCACTACTGGTATAACCAAATGGATCACTAGATGAAGTTGGATGGGTATAGTAAGTATAAACTGCCCCCATTTCATTATAAATAACTGTAACATCTTGAATATAATTAGAATGATTTTCAAAAGCACTTCTTGATGTATAAGTTTTTCCATTAGTAACAATTTTTTCTAAATCACCGACCCAATCATGTTCATCAACATAAAAAGGTAAAGTCCTTTGACCATCGATTAAAACTTCCCTGACAGCACTTAAGACATCGCTTTTTAAATTAGTGTTTTTATAAGTTCCTTTATTAGCCGGAGCCCACCAACCACAATTCATTACATAATCATAAAGACTACTATTTTTCCATTTGCTTCCTTTAATAATTTCTAATTCATATCTATTAGCCATTAAAGAAGCTTCAGCAGCTGCTCCAATAGCACTTCCTTGTTCTCTTTGACAAATTTTGGCTAAATCTTCAAGCTCTGAATTGGTTAAATTATACTTTTGTCCAACTGATACTCCCCCAGTTGAACCACTTCCAGATGATGAACTACCAGAAGAATTACTGGCATTAGCTAGATTATTTTTAACAAGTTCAGCTTGTTCTTGTTTATACTTTTCAGCTAGTTGCAATAACTCATTTCTTTTTGCGTCTTCGGCTTGTTTTTCTCTTTCTCTTTCTAAATTTTCATAATATTCAATATTAGAAACATTAGCAAGACAACTTTGATAATCTAAAGAAGCTGAAAAAGTATTTTCAATAATAGAAACAATAAAATTAACAAGCATAGGTGTTAAAAAAACGATAATAGCAGCAACTATCCGATTAAAACTATTTTTAAAAATAGTACTTAGAGATTCTCCACTCCCCGCTACCATACCTTTATAAAAATCCATAATAAGCTTTACTATTAATCCAATTGGAACAGCTATACTTATTACTTGTAAAGCAATTTTAAAATAAAGTAAAATTCTTAAAAAGACAACATTTGTACAAATCATATGACACCCTACCAAAAAAATTATATCATATCTGAATATGAATATATATATTTTTTTAAAAAATAAATGATGTTAAAAAACATCATAAAAATTATTGATTAAAAATTATTAATAAAATACTATTCTGTAATATTCTCTGTTGTTTTAAATGTATTTACACAACTTTCAATTTCTTCAGTTCCTAATAAATTAGTAAGAAAAATCAAAATAGTCGGTACTAAAAAAATTAAAACTGAAGCTATTGCTCTTCTTGAAAAGCGTTTAAAAGCACCACTAAGTCCATCTTTATCATCAGAAAAAACTAACTTAGCAAAATCAAAAGTTGAGAAAAGAATCAAAGCAATTGGTATTATATAATAAATCATTCGAAAAACATTATTTTTCAATAAATTAATAAGTTGATAACCAAATAAATCTTCACAATTGGTAATATCAGTTGCCATATCATCAAATGAAATATTATGAATTTTTGATGATAGAATGTAAACATTTTGAGCTATTTCTTTAGTATCTGAAAAAGTGTACTCATCATTTATCTTTAAAATATATAATGGATAATTAGAGTCACTACCACTTGCTAAGACACTTTGATAAGTACCTAGATTTTGAATAGTAATGGTTTCATCATTTGCTTTAACTTCCCAAGTTTCTTTATCAATTATAATTGATCCACTTTCTGATAAATTAAAATAAACGATACTTTCTCCTTCGGCTTTTACATTTAAAAAGATAAAAAAGAAAGCAAAAACAACAATAATAATTTTTTTCAAACTACCCCCACCTTACTTCTTTAAAAACTATTTATTTATTAAACTTTCTCCTGTCATTTCTTTTGGTTTTTCTATTTCTAAAATACTTAAGATAGTTGGACTAATGTCAGCTAAGCGACCACTTTTTAAAGTAACTTCACCCATATTAATAAGAGCTAATGGAACTAAGTTATTAGTATGAGCTGTATTTTTAGTTTTATCTTCATTTAGCATTTTTTCACAATTTCCATGATCAGCTGTTACAATCATTGCATAGTCATTATCCAATACTTTGGTAAGAATTCTTTCCATACAAGAGTCAATTACTTCTAAAGCTTTAATAGCTGCTTCTAGATTACCAGTATGACCAACCATATCAGGATTAGCAAAATTTAAAACAATTAAATCATAGTAATTTCTATCTAATTCTTCTAAAACTTTTTCAGTAACTAAATAAGCCGACATTTCCGGTTTTAAATCATAAGTTTTAACATCTTTTGGTGATGGTATTAAAATCCTATCTTCACCTGGAAATTTTGTTTCGATTCCCCCGTTTAAGAAAAAAGTAACATGAGCATATTTTTCTGTTTCCGCAATTCTTAATTGGGTTAAATTATGTTTAGAAACTACTTCCCCAATCGTATTTTTTATAACTTCATTTGGATAAATAACATGTAAATTAGAAATCGTACTATCATATTCGGTCATAGCAACAAAATAAGGATTTAAATATTCACGTTCAAAGCCTTGAAAATCTTTATCAACAAAGGCTCTAGTAATTTCCCTAGCTCGATCAGGACGGAAATTATAAAAAATTATAACATCTTCTTCTTCGACTAATCCCTTGGAATTAACAAGGATTGGTTCAATAAATTCATCCGTCTGGTTATTATAATACAAATCTTCAATATATGCAAGTAAATTTTTGGTTTTCGAACCTTCTCCCTTGGTCATTAAAGAATAACCTTTTTGAACTCTTTCATATCTATTATCACGATCCATCGTGTAAAAACGACCAATGACCGTAGCAATATTTGGAAATTTTAAACTTTTTAATTTTTCGTCTAACTCTTTTAAATAAGTAAGACCACTAGTTGGTAAAGTATCACGACCATCTAAAATAACATGGACAAAAACATCAGAAAAATTTTCTTGATAACAATAATCTAAAATGGCAAATAAATGCTTTATATGACTATGAACTCCCCCATCAGATAAAAGCCCTAAAAGATGAACTTTTTTATGGTTCTTTTTAGCATAGCAAATAGCTTCTTTTAAAACTTTATTAGCAAAAAATTCCTTCGTTTCAATATCATGATTAATTTTTGTTAAATCCTGATAAATTATTCTTCCAGCCCCGATATTCATATGTCCAACTTCCGAGTTTCCCATTTGCTTATCAGGAAGCCCAACATCAACTCCACTAGCTTTAATAGTTGTATTTGGATAATCTTGAAATATTTTATCTAGGGTTTTCGTATTAGCTAATTTAACTGCATTTCCTTCTGAATTTTTACTTAGACCATATCCATCTAAAATAGTTAATATTGTTTTTTTCATTTTTTTATTCCTTTAATTCCTTTAACACCTTTTAAACCATTAAATCCTTCTAAAATATTATTTTTAAAAGTAATCGTTTTCTTATTTTTATTTTTATAATTTACAATACCAAGATTAATAATATCTTCTAAAAGTTCTGGATATTCTTTATTAGTTTTTTCCCATAAATAGAAAGATAAAGACCCTGGAATACTATTAATTTCGTTAACATAAACTTTTTCCGTTTCCATATCAATTAAAAAATCAATTCTCACAACACCACTAGAATTTAAAGCTCGAAAAGCTCGAAGAGCCATTTCTTCAACATCATGAGCTAATTTTTCACTAATATTCGCAGGAATTTTTCGTCTAGCACTAGCCATTCCTTTACTTGGACCTTTCTTTCCACCGGTATATTTATCCTCATAAGTTAAGATTTCATTTTGACTGCCAACTTCTTCAATAGTACTTAATTCTTGATGTTCATAATTACCAAGCACACTGATATTTACTTCTTTTAAATTAGTAATTACTTCTTCAACTAAAATTTTACTATCATAATTAATAGCATCAAGTATAGCTTCGCGAAGTTCTAACTGATTATGGCAAACTTGAATACCAACACTAGATCCAAGCGTAGCTGGCTTTACAATCATCGGATAATTAAGTTTTTCACACTCTTTCATAATTTTATCAGGATCATTTAAATAATCCGTATCAAAAAACCATTTATATTTAACTACATTAACAGAGTTTTCTCTAAAAATTTGTTTCATGAAAACTTTATCTTGACCAACCGCACTAGCATAAACGCCACTTTCAGCATAAGGAATACCAATGGTTTCAAAATAGCCTTGAAGAGTTCCATCTTCCCCATTTGTTCCATGCATAATAGGTAGAGCCATATCAATTTCATTGACAACTCTTTTTAAAATACCATTTTTATTTTGTAAAAGAAATCTTCCATCTTTATTGTATAAAACAACTTCCCGAGCATATCTTTTAAGTAAATCTAAATCACTATAAATATCAATATCTAAAAGCATTTTCCCTGTATACCAAACCCCACTTTTAGCAATATAAATGGGAATTATCTCATATTTTACTTTATCAATCTTAGCAATTGCTTGAAGAGCAGTAATAATACTTACTTCATGTTCAACACTACGACCTCCAAAAAAAACTCCTAATCTAATTTTCATTATTTTCCTCCCTCACTATAAATATCTGGTAAATCATTTTCAAACAAAGCATAAACTTCTTTATCCGAATTTTTACTTTTAATTTTTTCAAGTTCTTGATAAGCATCACTTACGCGATTTAAAACAATTATTTTTTTATCACTAAATCCCCCATCAATAACTCCTCTTTTTATATCAAGACAACGCTTTTCACCAATTAAAATAACATAGTCAGCTACTTTACTAATTGAAGTACCAAATTCATAATTTAAAGTTTTCTCAGATTCTCCAAGTTCAATCATACCAGGAGTTACAACTACTTTAATACCTGGCATCATTCCTAAAACATCTAAGGCATTACGAGCTCCCGTTGGATTAGAATTATAGGCATCATCAATCATCATAATATTACCAACTTTTTTCATTTCAAGCCGATGTTCAACTGGTAAAATCGTTCGAACTTTACTTATCATATCTTTAATTGGAACTTTTAACTCTACTCCAAGGGCAATACTTGCTAAAATATTATAAACATTATGAACACCTAATAATTTAGTTTCAACATGATATTTTTCGCCTTGATATAAAATATCAAAACTAGTACCAAATTGATTACTATTAATATTAATAGCATTAAAATCACTTTCTTGGTTTTCAACACCAATCCAAATAATTTTCACTTTATTTTTTAATTCATTTTTAACATAATTTACTTGATAAGGATCATCTAAATTTAAAACACAAGCCCCATCACTGTCTAATGATTCAATAAGTTCAAATTTAGCCCGACAAATATTTTCTCGCGTTTTAAAAGTTTCTAAATGAGCTTCCCCAATGACCGTTAAAATACCGTATTTAGGTCGCACAAACTCACACATATTTTTAATTTCCCCATTAACATAGGCACCCATTTCAGCAATTAATATTTCATCAAACTTATCTAAATAGTTATTAATAGTTATCATAAGTCCATAAGGAGTATTCAAATTCTTTGGGGTTGGTCTTGTGATATATTTACAAGATAGAACATGACTTAAAATATTTTTACTTGTTGTTTTCCCATAGCTTCCTGTTACTCCGATTACTTTTAAACGTGTCATATCTTTTAATTTATTTTTAGCCTTATTGAAATAATAATAATAAACAATTTTTTCAACTGGCTTATTAATAAGGGAAACAAGATATATAAAATAATAAGTAAAAGCAATTGTTAAAGATAAAAGAACTAAAAATATTCCTGAAAAATTTGTTAAAACAAGGAAAAACAATAAAAGACCAATAATTAAAAACTCTGTTATGTAAAGTCTTTTAATTCGACTAGTTATATTAAATTTAATTTTATTTTGATTACTTAAATTCTTTTTATATTCATCATATATTCCCTTTACATAAATAAAAGTAATTGATAAATAAACTATTTCCATAATAAAAGATTCTTGACGCAAAAAAACAAAAATAGCAAGTAAAAATGGCAAGAAATCAATTACATTGAAACATCTATCACGACTTCTTTCAATCCATCTTAAATAACGCTTATTTTCGTTATAAAGATTTTGTTGTAACATATATAAAGAGGTTCTACTCTTATAAAAAATATAAACTAAATAAATAAAAATATAAAGATACATAACAACCTCCTAGATAAAATTTTCTAAAATACTAGCAACATGATTTAAATTTTCTAAATAACAATAATGACTTCCGTTTAAAACAATTAAAGCACTATCAGAAATTAATTTTTCTAACTCCTTTGCTTCACTAACAGGTACTGCCTCATCTTTATCTCCCCAAATCAAAAGAGTTGGAACAGTTATTTTTTTAGCTTCTTCACTTAAATCAATATTAACAGTATTAACAAGAATCTCACGCATTACCCCAGATGCTGCACGGTAATCTGCACTTCCCATATGTCCTTTCATATATTCGGCTAAATTATTCAAACACTTAATTTTTTTTAATTGTTTTAAGATTTTAACTTTTAAACCATTTTTTTCTCTTTTTATAAAAGGTGATCCAAATAAAACTAATTTCGAAACAGTATAACGTGCCGCATAGCAAATTGCAACTCTTCCCCCAAAAGAATGACCAATTAAAACGGGATTTTCAATATTAAGGCTTTCTAAAAATTCATGTAAAAATTCGGTATAATCATATATAGTATAAGCAAATTTGGGAATTTCGCTACCTCCAAACCCTGGAAAATCAAGAATTGTAATTTTTTTATTAAAAATATTTTTTCCAAGAGGATCCATCATTTGAATATTTTGGCCCCACCCATGAAGTAAAACAACATCTTCACCTTTTCCATATTGAATATAATTAACTTCTAAATCTCTAATTTTTTTTATCATATATAATTCCTCGTATACATTATATCACGATTTTATTTTGACCAAAAAAAAAGCAACTTTCAGTTGACATTTTTAGACAACTTTATTACTTTCTTTTCTTAATTTTCGAAAATTATTTATTCACTCATATTATTTAAAATATTACAACTATCAGACGTTATTTCATATTCAAGAGAAAGTATATAACTATAAGTAGGATTTCCAGATAAATGTCCACCTTCGATACAACTTAATGTTTGATAATAAGGACTTTTTAAAATACGATAATCGCTATTTGGCGAAATATAAACCGTTTCTTCTAAGGGACTTAAATCTATTTCGACCGTATTTTTGTTTTCTTCTAAATCTCTTAAATACTCTCGGTAGTCATAGTCAACCCCATCTTTTGTTACTGTAATACTTTCAATATTATACCAATAAGCCTTACCTGTTGTATATTCATTAACTAAAACTTTACCAATATCTTCGTTAACTTTTACCTTAATATCCGTTATAATTTTTTCTTTTTCAAGTCCTAATTTCTGTTCATATTCTTCATTAAAAAAACTGCTTTTAAGAAAATTTTCTAAATCTTTAATTTCATTGCCAATTTTAACTTCTCCTACTCCATAATTACAACTACTATAATAATGATAATTATTATAATCAGTTATAAAAGTTCTTTCATCACTTAAACATACTAACTTTGAAATATCTACTTTTCTTGAATTTATATCTAAAACAAAACGATAAATATAAAAACTACTTACTAATAACAATACTATAAATAATAAAGTATAAAAAAGATTGCCAATTATTTTTTTCTTAATAGAAAATTTTAAAAAGATAAATTCAATTATTTTTTTAAGTTTTGTTCTTTTAATAAGTAAATATAATAAGAAAGCCCCACCTATATTTAAAATAATATCATCTATATCAAAACTACCGACATTAATAAGAAATTGAACAATTTCAATAAATAAAGTTAAACTAACTATACTAATTAAAAATATTTTCGTCTTTTTAAATTTATCATTTATTAAAGGAAGTAAAATACTAAGGGGGGTTAACATTAAAAAGTTACCAGTTATATTGTAAAGACCAAATTTTACTCCTAAGGGACTATTTAACATTTCAATCATTGATTTAAAAGGAATAAAATTCCAATTATAATGATAAATGTCATTAGTAATTGCTGAACTAACAGTTCTAGCGTTTGAAAAAACAAACCCAACTAAAACAATCAAATAAATTATTAAATAAATAATTAAATTTTGTTTTTTAGTCTTTTTATCAGTTGTTAAAAATGACGATATTAAAATCATAAAACAAGGTATAGCTAAAAAATATACATGCTTAATTTCTCTTAAAATATTACTATGAATATTAAAAACAAATAATAGCAAAATATACATAATTGAACCAATTAAAACTGAAATATAATTTAGTATTTTCATTACAAATATCCCTCCTTTTAATAAAATATTTCAATTAATAATTTAATTATTGTTCATCTAAACTATTTAAAATATTACAACTATCAGAAGTTATTTCATAATCAAGTGGAAGTATATAACTATAAGTAGGATTCCCAGATAAATGTCCACCTTCGATACAATTTAATTCTTGATAATAAGGACTTCTTGAAATAGTATAACTTCTATCAGGAGACATATAAATTGTTTCTTCAAAAGGTGCTAAATTTATTTCTACCGTATTTTTATCTTCTTTTAAAGCTTCTAGATATTCACGAAAATCGTACTCAACTCCATCTTGGATTATTGTTATACTTTCAATATTATACCAATAAGTATTAACATCTTGAAATTTATTAACTAAAACTTTACCAATATCTTTATTAACTTTTACCTTAATATCCGTTATAATTTTTTCTTTATCTAAATCTAATTTTTCTTCATATTCTAAATCTAAATGACCATAATAAATAAAATCAATTAAAGTATATGGAAAATCATTAACAAGAATGGTATTATTTCCATAATTACAATTACTATAATAATGATAGTTATCATAATCTAATAAGTAAACTCTTTCGTCACTAACACAAACCATATTTGATATATCAATATTATCTTTTCTAATACTTAAATCATAAAAAATATTAAAAAAATTATAAATAGATAATAAAAACAAAACAATAAATAATAGAAAATAGAAAATATTTAAAAGAATCTTTAATACTTTTCTTTTATTATTAATTTTTAAAGTTAAAAAGAACTTTTCAAGATAAATTTTTAATCTTGTTTTTTTAATAAGTAAATATAATAAGAAAGCTCCACCTATATTTAAAATAACATCATCAATATCAAAACTACCGACATTAACAAGAAATTGAACAATTTCAATGAATAAGGTTAAACCAACAATACTAATTAAAAATATTTTCGTCTTTTTAAATTTATCATTTATTAAAGGAAGTAATATACTAAGGGGTGTTAACATTAAAAAGTTACCAATTATATTGTAAAGTCCAAATGTTACTCCTAAGGGACTATTTAACATCTCAATCATTGATTTAAAAGGGATAAAATTCCAGTAATAATGCATTATACCACTAGTAAGTGCTGAATTAACCCTAGCATTTGAAAAGACAAAACCAACTAAAACCGTAAGATAAATTATTAAATATAAATATAAAATTCTTTTTCTATCTTTTCCTTCTTTAAAAAAAGATGTAATTAAAAGCATAAAACAAGGTATGGCTAAAATATAAACATATTTTATTTCTTTTAAATAATTTATATCAATTTGATAAACAAAAAGCATTAATAAATATACAACAATACTAATAATAACAGCAAAATAATTAAGTATTTTCTTCATAAACTCCTCCATACCAACAATATATAATAAAACTACAAAAAAAGTAAAGAGCCGATTCGGCCCATCGCGGGCTTATTCGGCTCATTTGTTAATTTTTTTCTTATATAGCAAGGATTTTTAAATAATAAATTTTTTTAATAACTAATGAATTTATTATAATAAGTTTCTAAAAAATATTCTTTTTTAGGGTTAGAACAATCTCCTTTTAAACATTTTTTACCTAAAATATCATAATTAAAAACATATTCCAAATAGCCATTTTCTTTATAAATTTCATATTCAAAAGTAAGAAAATTTCCCCAAAAAGTCATAATATGAATTTCTTTACCAATATGTTCTCTGATTATCAAAGTTTTTGTTCCTTTTAAATACCGAATATCAACTTTATTTCCATTTATAGTTATATTAAGAAAATAACTATCTTCTTCTTCATTATAAGTAAAATTATTATCTACATAAGTCTCTATTTGTTTTACCTCATATGGCTCTTCAAAAGTTTGATCCGGACTTTGATTATCTCCTTTTAACTTTTGATAAAAAAATTTATTATTTCGCATATCTTCTTGAAAGAATAATTTTAAAATCTCTATTTTATCATCATAATAAATTCTTATATAACTATTTTGAATTAGCCATTCTCTTATATCATAGGAAAAATATTGATCATTTCCATAACACGATATTAAAGTATAGTTATCATCATTTGATTCAAAAATTAAATTTTCTAAACCATTTTCATCATAATAAAATATTTCAAATTTTAAATATTCTAAGTCTTTAAATGATTTTATAGTTCCAAGTCGCATATAACTTTTATCCTTAGAAAAAATAACTAAACCATCATGAACATAAAAGTTTTCATTTTCAGCTGTTACTCTATAAACATAAATTGAATTATAATTATTTAAAAAATAAAGAAAGAAAAAGAAGGTAACTAAAACCATTACAAAACTTAAAATTATAGTAATTAATTTTTTCTTATTCTTTTTATTTTCTGTTTTAATATTGTTATTACTATCTCTTTCACCATTTAATATTTCATTAACACTAACATTATATATTTTACTTAATTCAAGCAATACTTCCGGTGGTGGTACATTAATACCTCGTTCCCATTTTGAAATGGCTGATCTTGATACCGATATTTTTTGACTTAATTCTTCTTGGGTTAAATTAAATTCATTCCTTAAATCAATTAGAAAATTTCCTATTTTTTTATTATTCATACTAAACACTCAAAACTAATCATGATGTTCAATACCATCTATTATATAGTTTTCACTTTTATGTGGTTCGGATCTTAATAAATCTAAATAATCAAGTTGTCTTAAAACTTCATAGACAACAATCGCACAACAATTAGCAAGATTTAAACTCCGAACATTTTTGGTCATCGGAATTCGCATACAATGTTCTAAATCTTTGGCTAATATTTCCCGAGGAATTCCCGTTGATTCTTTACCAAAAATTAAATAAATATCGCCTTCTTGATAACTTTTTTTATAATCAAAACTTGTATGGGGTTTTTTACCATATCTTGTAAAATAATAATAAGTTCCTTTATTTTTACTTTGAAAATCAAGAAAATTTTCATAGACATAATAATTTAATTTATCAATATAATTAACACCACTTCTTTTTATACTTTTCTCATCTAATTTAAAGCCTAAGGGTTTAATTAAATGTAAAGTCGTATTGGTTGCTACACAAGTTCGCATAATATTTCCCGTATTAGTAGGAATTTCTGGTTCAAATAAAACAATATGAATCATTTTATTTCCTCTAAATTACCATGAATAATAATTGGCGAGAAACCACTTATTTCATCATATAATAACCCCTCAGGAATATCATTATATAAATAGATTTTTTTATTATTCATAAAAGCTTCATACATCTCTAAAAAAGTAGAACCACCGATATAATTTTCAATACCTTTTTTCTTCTTATTTAAAACGAGAATTGCATCCATTTCTTGTATTCTTTCTCGACTTAATCGAAACATTCTCGCTTTAAAGGCAGCATGTGATTCCTTTCCTTCTTGCCAAGTTTCCTCTTCCTCTTCGGGATGTAAATACGTATGAGGCAAGAAAACTTCAAAATTATTCTTCTCTAAATACGTTTTAATTGGTTCAAGATCCTTAAAAAATGCTTTACTACAAACTATAAATATTTTCATACTTCACCTCAAAAAGAATTATATACTAGAAGAATTTAAAAGTAAAGTTATAATGGTAGAGATATAATCACTTTAGTTCCAACATTTAACTCAGATAAATACTTAATATTTCCCCCATGAAGTTCAATTATTTCTTTGGATAAACTAGTGCCTAAACCCGTACCATTTCTTTTGGTTGTAAAAAATAAATCCATAATATTATGTAAAGTCTCTTGATCCATGCCAATTCCATTGTCAGTTACAATAATTTGAAAATATTTCTTTAAAACTTTCGTTTCAATTTTAATTATCATTTTTCCCTTTTTCGGATCAAAAGCTTCATGAGAATTTTTTAAAATATTAACAAGTACTTGTTTAATTCGATTATAATCAACATTTAAATACAATTCATCATCAGGTAAATTCATTTTCAAAATAATATTATTTTCTTTAAAAAATAAATTTAAAGAAGCAATCACTTCTTCTAATAACATATAAATATCTACAATTTCTTTATTAATCTTTACCTTTGTATATTCTAAATAATCATCCATTAAAGTTAAAGTTCTTTCAATTTCTCCTTTTATAATTGGAATATATTTTTCAACTTTTCTTTTATCATTTAAATCTAACATATCTAAATAACCTTTACAAACAGCAATGGGATTTTTAATTTCATGGGTCATTTTAAAAAGTGATGTTCTTAATACTTTTTCCTTTTCAAGTTCTCTTATAGCCGTATTTAAATTCATGATTTCTTCTCCTCTCAATAAAAAAACAAAAACTAAATAACTACTAACATAAAATACTAGCATCTTTATAAAAACATCTACAAAATTAACTAAAAATGCATTTGCTGGATTATTAAAATAAAATATTTCCACTGATAAAGCTATACTTTTAATAAAAATAAAAATATAAATTAATAAATTAACTCGTAAAGTTTTTCTATTTATAATAAGATAAATAACAAAATATAAAACATATTCAAAAAAAATAAAAAAAACATTATATTGAAAATAAAAAATGTAATATAGACCAATCAAAATAGATAAAATAATACTAGTTAACTCTTTTCTTTTTAAATAACTAATTAAAAGGGGAATATTAATTAAAATTAAAGAGTTAGAATATTCTTTAAAGACTATAAAAAGTATTACTTGAATAATTAAAATAAAAGATAAAAATAATTTATCATGTTTTAACTTATAATTAGTATTGTATGATAGATTTAAAAGGTATATAGCCAGTGGTAAGAAAAGAATACTAACATTAAATACAACATTAACCACAAAATCACCTCTTTGTTAGTATGCCATTTTCTATTGTCGAACTTTGTCGAAAATTGTCAAAATATTAAAAAAAACGACATTTTTTATCGTTTCATGTCGTCTATATATTTTTTTAGTTGCCTTGAATTACTTCCTAAAATAATTTTTAATTGGTTATCAATTTCCACTATTCCCTTGGCACCTAGTTTTTGAATTGCTTCTTTATTTACTTTCTCGGTATCACGAAGGGTAACAACAAATCTTGATAAATTGTAATCACTAGCAACAATATTATCTTTACCACCTAAATAATCAATTAATTTATTAATTTCTAATCTTGCATCTTTTTTGGTTGATTTTAAAACTGCTAAGAGAATGATTAAAAAGATAATAAAAATTATTATATATTTTACCATTAAATCACCTCCTTAATTATATAACAAATAACAAAAAAATAAAAGTAAATTTGCATTTTTTCAAGATATATGCTATAATTATCGAGATTTATTAAGGGGGATATTCATGAATAATGATAAGTTTGAAAAAAAGATAGCCAAAAAGTATGGTGTAAATTCAAGTGAATTAAAAAGTTTATCGCTTAGACAAATAAAAAATTTGCAAATAAACAAGAAAAGAACTCTTCAAGATAATGAAAAATTTAAATTAGTTAAAAAACCGGTTAAAGCGATTGTTAAAGGAGCTACAATTGGTGCTTCCGTTGCTGGGGTTGTTAATACCGTATTTCCAAATTTAGTTCCGGTTGCAGGTACTTATCTTACAACTTCTAGTAATATACCTGATCAAGCTAAACTTGCTATTTTAACAGCTCTTGCTTCATTACCAGTTGATCTTGCTAGTGGTTATACAGTTTTAGGTATCGGAGCTGGTATTGGATCTCTTGCTTATTCTGGCTATAAATTAGTAAAAATAGCAACTAATAACTTAAAAGTTATAAGAGATCGCGGTAAAGCTAAAAAATTA
Organism: uncultured Bacilli bacterium; assembly: GCA_944350445.1. Taxonomy (GTDB): domain Bacteria; phylum Bacillota_I; class Bacilli_A; order RF39; family UBA660; genus RUG591. Next base: position 84,594 of record CALVOW010000001.1, read on the forward strand.
AATAGATAAAAATAAAAATAGATGCGAATCTATTTTTTTAATACTTTTGTTCTATCTAAAAGTTCTAATTCTTCAATTTTTAAAATACCTTCTATATATTTTTCTTTATTTTTATCTCTTACTATAACTGTTTGATTAAAAAATTCAATTATACTTAAATATTCTAATATTCTAAAATTTAAAGTATCTTTTGGCATATCTTCTTCTATCTGAATAAATCTCGTTTCTAAAAGTCTTGTCATTTTTTTCTGACCTTTGGAATCGATAAAGAAATATTCATTACCTTCTTTTACTAAAGCAAAACCAAAACGAAATAAATCAGCTTCATTATAAGTGGGAGAAATAATAAACTCATTATTTCGATTAATAAATCCCCATTTTCCATTAGTTTTAACTGGAGCTAAACCATTACTAAAAGAGGAAGCCATCTCATATTGAAAAGGAATTATAACTGAATTAGTTTTATCTATAAATCCCCAAGCTCCTTCATACTTAACACAAGCTAAATCTTCTTGAAAAGGTAAACCTTTTTGATAATCAAAAGGAATAATTAGGTTAGAATCAGAATCCCCATAACCAACCATACCATCTTTTTTTAATGGTTTTAAACTACTAAAATCTGAATTTTTCATTTCTTGATTTCGTTTATAAATAATCATTTTTAAATCAGATTCTGGATATTCACAAGGTAAAACTTCTTCTAAACGATTATTAATAAAACCACATAAACCATTTTGCGAATTCTTAACTAAATAAAAATTTTCATAGGCATAAGATACCGCATCATATCTTGCCAACACACTTAATCTTCTTTCTAATTCAACTTTTATAAAATCACTTCTTTGCATATAATCTCCTTATTTTATCTTTTTATTTTTTTAACCAAATGTTTATCTAAAATATCTTCGAAAAATTCGCTTTCTTCTTGAACTTGAATCGCTTTATAAACACTTATTAAAGATTCTAAATATTTATTGTAATCACTTTCTGATACAAATACTATTTCCGAAGAATTAGTTTTAAAAGCACTTACATACTCTAATATTTCTGGGTTAAAATATTCACTTGGTATGTCTTGTAAACTTTTAACATACAAAGTTTCTTCTTTATCTTTTAAGTCTTTAAATTCCAATTCTTTACCTTCTCTATCGATAAAAAAACAGCGACTATTGTTTACAACAAAGGCAAAACCTTCATGAAAACTAAAAACTAAGTCATATATACAAGGTACTACTATTTCCCCATTTTTATTGATAAAGCCACATTTATTTTTACGCTTATCCTTAATAGCAGCTCGTCCTTCATGAAAATCTTTCAAAAAATAGTACTTATAATCATAAGATATTAATTGCTCTCCATTTTTATTTATGAAACCTATATTATTTTTCGTTCTTACATAAGCTAAACCTTCATGAAAAGATCTTGCTTTACAATATTTAAAGGCTATTACTTCTTGACCATCTTTATCTATAAAACCATATTTACCATTTTGTGGATTTTTAACACATGCTAGTCCTTCATGAAAAGACTTGGCTGATTCATAAATACACGGTATAACCTCTTTACCAAATCTATTTATAAAGCCATTATAATATTCCTTTCTAATACACGCTAAACCTTCTCGAAAGCCTTCGGATTCAGAAGAACAAGTAAAAACTAAATCTCCATTTTCATTTAAATACCTAGTTTCTAGAAATCCATAAGGATCAATTCCTACCAACCCCTCGCAAAAATCTTCTGGTTGCTCTAAAAGATTACATTTAAAAACCTCTTTGCCTTCTTTATTTAAAAAACTCCAACGATTATTTTTCATAACAGCTACTCGTCCTTCTTGAAAAGACCTTGCCCTATCATAAATACATGGTACTATTTCTTGGCCTTGTTTATTGATAAAACCCCATTTTTCATTTTTTAATACAGCAGCTAAACCTTCCGAAAAATTAAGTACATCATCATAAATACGTGGTATCACTTCCTTACCATTTTTATTTATAAAACCATACTTTTTATTTTTGGAAACAACTGCTAAACCTTCTTGAAAATTTCTCACTTCATCATAATCGTCTTTTTTATAAGCCCGAACTTTTAAGTAATCATATCTTTGCATATTTTCTCCTTTTAATGTTTTCTATTATAAAAGATTTTAAAACATTAATCAATAAAAAAAGAATAAATGATTTTTCACTTATTCTAATTATTTCCCTGAATTTGACTCATTACTTCCTCAGCAAAGTTTTCTTGTTTCTTTTCAATTCCTTCGCCGACTTCATAACGAATCATACTAACTAATTTAGAGTTATTATTTTTTAAATAATCAAAAACTGTTTCTTTATTTTCAGCTTTAACAAAAATTTGGTTTTCAAGACATACTTCTTCATAATACTTACGAACTTTTCCAACTAAAATATTATCGATTTTCTCAGCTGGTTTTCCTTCATTTAGTAATTCTTGACGCATGATATTTTTTTCTTTTTCAAGAACTTCACTTGGAACTTCGCTACTATTTACATAAAGAGGACGCATAGCAGCTGCATGCATAGCAACTTCTCTTGCTACTTCTTCATTACCGCCATCAATCAATACTAAAGAAGCAATTCTTCCACCCATATGAATATAAGAACCAAAATGTTGATTAGCTGTTTTTTCTAAAACTTGAAAACGACGAAAACTAATTTTTTCACCAATTTTAGCTGTAATTGCAACAATTAAAGATTCTAAACTTTCACCATTAACTTGTAAATTTAAAGCTTCTTCCATAGTTTTGGCATCACTATTTAAAATAGTTTCTCCAAGGGTTGTAACAAAAGCTTTAAATTCTTCATTTTTAGCCACAAAATCTGTTTCACTATTTACTTCTAAAACTAAGGCTTTATCACCGTTAATAAAGATTTGACTTAACCCTTCAGCAGCTATTCTTTCCCCTTTTTTAGCAGCTTTGGCAATTCCTTTTTCACGTAAATAATCAATAGCTGCATCCATATTACCATTCGTTTCTTGTAAAGCCTTTTTACAATCTAACATTCCGGCACCAGTTTTTTCTCTTAAAGTTTTTACATCACTAGCACTAAACATAATTCCTCCTTATTTTAAAATTTCTAATAATTCTTCTTTTTTCATTTTTGAGTAGCCTTTAATACCTTGAGATTTAGCTAATTCTTTAAGTTCAATAAGGGTTAAATTTTTAATATTAACTTCTTTATCAACATCTTTAACTTCTTCTTGAACTTCTGCTTTTACTTCCTTAGCTTTTTCTTCAACTACTTCTTTTGTTTCTTCTTTTTTAGTTTCTTTTTTATCCTTTTTATCATCTTCATTTACACAATCAACAATTTCATTTCCATTAACACTTGCAATAGCATTAGTTAAAGCATTAAGAACTACTTTAACAGCACGAACTGCATCATCATTTCCTGGAATTGGATAATCAAGAACTTCAGGATCGCAATTAGTATCAACAATACCAAAAGTTTTAATACCAAGTTTATGAGCTTCCCTTACAGCAATTTCTTCTTGTTTTGGATCAACAACAATCATAGCTTGTGGTAACTCTTTCATATCTCTTATACCAGCTAAATATCTATTTAACTTTTCATATTCTTTATTTAAAAGAGCAACTTCTTTTTTAGGTAATAAATCAAAAGTTCCATCACTTTGCATTTTTTCAAGTTCTTCTAATCTTTTAACACGTGAACGAATGGTTTTAAAGTTTGTTAAAGTTCCTCCTAACCAACGTTCAATTACATAATACATGTTAGTACGAGTCGCACATTCAAGACAAGCTTCACTAGCTTGTTTTTTCGTACCAACAAAAATAACTTTTCCACCGTCTTTAACAATATTTGCAAGAGCTTCATAAGCACTTTCTAATTTCTTAACGGTTTTTTGTAAATCGATAATATAAATATCATCGCGAGATTCAAAGATGTATTCTTTCATCTTTGGATTCCATCTTCTTTTTTGATGTCCGAAGTGAACTCCGGCTTCTAATAAATAATTCATTGAAACAACTGTCATATATAAATTCTCCTCTTCTTCTTCAATTAACTTCTTATATTCTTACACATTGGCAGGACGAATATAAATTCATTAATTTGCTTATTTTTATTATTTTAAAGCTTCAATTAAATCAGCTTTTTTCATTGTTTTATAACCTTCAACATTTTTTTCTTTAGCAAGGTTTCGAAGTTCTGCAACAGTTAAAGATTTTAAATCTTTATCATCATCTTCTTGAACTTCTTTTTTAGTTTCTTCTTTTTTAACATTCTCTTTCAAAACTTTACCAGTTTTAGCAATATTAACTAATTCTTTAAAAGCATCTTCATCATTAATTGCAATTTCTGATAACATTTTACGGTTAATTGTAACCCCAGCTTTATTTAAGCCATCAATAAATTTTGAATAACTAATATCATTCATACGACAAGCAGCATTTATTCTTGTAATCCATAATTTACGAAATTCTCTTTTCTTTTGTCTTCTATCACGATATGCATAAACACTAGAATGCATTAATTGTTCTTTGGCCGATTTATATAATCTATGTTTACTTCCAAAATAACCACTTGCTTCTTTTAATACTTTTTTGTGTCTTCTTTTTGTTTGAACACCATTTTTAACTCTTGTCATTTAATCCTCCTAACTAGATTATATCTCTTAATCTATTTTGGTCAGCTTTTGATAAAGTTGATCCCTTTCTATTTTTTCTATTTACAACTGCATTTTTCTTTCCGGTATTATGTCTACTACCTGGTTTTCCAATTTTAATTGTTCCACCTTTTCTAACTTTTAATACTTTTTTTGTTCCTTTATGCGTCTTTAACTTTGGCATAATTTAACTCCTTTCTTATTTTTTTGGTGCAAGCATCATTGTCATAGTTCTACCATCTAACTTAGGTTCGTCAGTAATAACAGCAATATCATTTAATCTAGCCGCAAAATTTTGTAAAACTTCACTACCAATTTCTGTATGAGCCATTTCACGTCCTCGAAAACGAATAGTAAGTTTAATCTTTGCTCCTTTTTTTAGATAATTACTAACTTGTCTTAACTTAGTTTCAAAATCACCAACATCAATTCTTGGACTTAAACGATATTCTTTTGTTTCAACCATATTGGCTTTTTGACGTTTAATATTTTCTTTTTCCTTTTTATTCTTTAAATAACGATACTTATTGTAATCCATAATTTTACAAACAGGTGGATTACCATTAGGATTCATTAAAACTAAATCAAGCCCAGCATAATTAGCTAAAACTTGGGCATCTTTTAAAGACTTAACTCCAACTTGTTCTCCATTTGGACCAATTACTAAAACAGAACTCGCTTTGATTTGCTCATTAATTAACAAACCATTTTTGTTATTTGCGATACAAAACACCTCCAATATTTTAAATTTAAAAAAAGTAGACAGAAAGTCCACTTAAACACACTAAAAAAACAATAAACTTTTTTTCTTAGGCATTTACCCATTACGACATGTAATCAGGTGGACAAAATCTCTTTCCTTTTTCAATTTACAAACAAGATAATACTAAAAATTTCCTTATTTGTCAAGCAATTTTAACTATTAACTATTTTTATTTTGGCAAAAATAATTATTTAAATACTTTTTTTCATCTTGAAAATCAATATAATGATAACACTCTTTATAAAAAGCATAAATATTCTTTGTAATCTTTCCTTTCTTAAATTTAAAATCATATAAATATCTTTCAAGTAAAAATCTTTGATAAGCATACTTAATATCCTTAATACTTTTAATAATTTTAAAAAATAGAAAAATAAGTAATAAAAATAAATTAAGATTTTGATAATTAAAAAGACAAAATATTATTAAGCTAATTAAGGTTAAAAAAGATAAAATAATACTTATATAAAAACTAGTTAAATAATTAAAAATTTTATTTAAAAGTAAATTAACTAACTTTCCTCCATCAAGAGTTAAAATCGGTAATAAATTAAAAATTAAAATTGTTAAATGATAAGAATAGATATAGTTATAAGAAAAAAAGATATTTAAAATATGATAAGTAATTATTTGACTAATTGGTCCAGCTAAAAGAATTAATATTTCTTCATTTATTTTACTATTTTCCCTTTTATTAAATAAAGTTTTTCCACCATAAGGATAAAAAGTAATACTAATAACTTGCCATTTTAAAATAATTCCCATCATGGCATGACCTAATTCATGAAAAAATAAAAGGACAAAAATAAAAGTAAATTCTTTAAATAAACCTGTTAAAAGAATTAAAAGCAAAAAGAAATAAAAGGAATTATCTAATTTAATCTTTAATATAGTCTTCAAATTTTAAATATTCCTGGTTCTTTTCGAAAACTAAATACAAGTCTTCTCCTTTTACTTCTCCCAAATAATCTCCGGAGTTAACGTAATCATAAAGTTTTACACTTATATTTTCAAGATTAGAATACCAAATATCAACACCATCTATTCCTTCAATAATAACACTTTCTCCATAGTTATCAATATTACCAATATAAACAACAATCCCTGATTCAATAATAGGAACTAAATAAGACGTTGTAACTGATAATTTATAACCATCTAAATATTTATTATATTCAAAGTACTCTAATTTTTCATTAAAAACAACCTCAGTATCCGAATTTTTATAACTTGGTAAAATACTACCAAAATATTTATTATATAAATTATTTAAATAAGCAAATGATATATTATCTTTAAATATTTTTTCACTGACAAACTCTTTAAAATTACTATTCGTTTTCATCATAATTAAACAAATAATAACTAAGATAATACAAACTAAAATTTTATTAAAAAAACTCATTAAAAAATTCTTTTTTTTATTTTTTTCTTTTTTATTTTTATTCTTATCTTTATCTAAGAATTTACTAACTGCAGGATCCATCTAATCACCAATAAAGTATATTAAGAAATAATTAATTTATGCTTTATAAATAAGAAATAAAATTATAAGCCAAACTAGTTAAATTATATTGAGGTTAAGAAATTTTTTCTATTTTCATAAAATCCGTATTTTTATTATTCAAAGGCAGACCGCCGGTAATAATTACAATATCACCAATTTTATAATCCATAATTTCTTTATATTTATTAATACATTCTTTTATAATATCATCGGTTGCATCATATTTTTTAACAAGAACTGGAATAATACCATAATTTAGAGTTAAAGATTTAACGGTATTAATATTTGGACTAAGACCTAAGATAGGACTTTTTGGTCGAAAATAACTTATTTTTCTAGCTGTATAACCACTCATCGTATTAGCTAAAATACAACTAGCATTTAAATTAATACCAGCATCAACAACCGAATAAGCAATCGTTGAGGTTATATCTTTATTTCCATATGCAAAAGTTTTTTCTAAATTTTCTTTATAAGGAAAATTATTTTCAGCTTCAAAGATTATTCTTTTCATAACTTCAAGACAAGCGATAGGATTTTCTCCAATTGCAGTCTCAGCCCCTAAAACTAAACCATCAACTTTATCTAAAACAGCATTATAAATATCTAACACTTCTGATCTTGATGGTTCTTTTTCACCTCGCATACTTTTTAATAAATCCGTTGAAACTAAACCTATTTTTTGGTGCCTATTAGCCATTTTAATTATTTCTTTTTGATAAAATGGAAGTTTTTCAATGGAAACATTAAGTCCTAAATCACCTCTAGCTACTAATACTCCATCACTAACCTTTAATATCTCTTCTAAATTGGAATAAGCATATTCATTTTCAATCTTAGCAATTAAAGATATATGGTCATTTCCATTTTCAATTAATAAATCAACCACACTTAAAATATCTTGTTCATCACGAACATATGACAAAGCTAAAAAATCAACATCATTTTTAATTGCATATAAAATGTTTTTTTGATCATTTTCATTTAAAAATGGAAGTTTTAAAGAAGCCCCTTTAATATGAACAGGTTGATTACTTTCAATATATCCAGCATCAATTACTTTACATATAAAATTATCATCTTTTATATCTATTACTTTTAATTTAACATTACCTGCTCCCAAAACAATAACATCATCTAATTTAACAAGTTCCACTAAATTTTGATAATCGGTAGAAAGTTGGGTATTATTACAAACAACATGATAATTATAAAGTCGAATTTCTTTATTAAGCGGTAAAAATACTTTTTCTTCTTTTAATTTATCAAGTCTAATGCTAGGACCGGGAATATCTAACATAATTCCAATTATTTTATCCAATTTCAAAGAAGCCTCACGAATTTTTTTTAATAAATCATCACATTCTTTAAAACTTAGATAATTTAAATTAATTTGAAAAACATCAACTCCCAAATCAATCATATTAAAAATTACTTGATAATCACTAGTACTTGGTCCTAAACTAGCTATAATTTTCGATTTCTTCATATTCCCTCGCATTCAATTTCCAAAGTTTGGAAACAATTATTTGATAAGTACCATTTCTTTTTTCAACTTTCCCAAATATTTTTACAATATCTCCTTTTTGAATAGTAAAATATTTTTCATACTCCTTTGGAAAAACTGTAAAATCTCTTTGCATCTCTTCATCACTTCCCAAGATAAACATCATTTTATCACCATTTTTGGTCGTAATTTCTTTTATTTTTTCAACTAAAACGATGACATTTATAAACTTATTAAAATATTTTTCAACATCAATTAAATTTATAATATCTCTTTCTTTTTGTTTATAACTAAATGTTGGATGATTGGTTATATAAAAACCATACAATTCTTTTTCAAGTTCAATTAAATAAGCTAAATCATATTCATCTTCGTTTATTATTTCGGGTTTTAATACAAATTCTTTGTCTAAATCCTTACATAAACTAGCATAGTTTAATAAACTATCTAAATTATTTATTAAAGTCTTTCTAGTATAATTAAAGGTATCAAAACAACCAGCTTTAATCAAGATTTCTAAAATACTTTTGGTTAAATCACAAGTAGCAAAGAAATCATAAATATCTTGACAATTTTTTTGATTTACTATAATTTTATCACAAATAATTTTACTAATTCCTTTAATAATATTAAATGGAGCAATTATCTTATTACCAATAATTTTATAAGTACAATCACTTATCGTAATATCCGGTTTTAAAATCTCTAAGCCATATTTTTTTAATTCATAAATATAATCTTTGGTTTTGGTAGTATCCGAAATAACACTATTTAAAAGGCTAACATAAAAATATTTTTGATAATGAGCCTTTAAATAAGCCATTTTGTAAGATACCATCGTATAAGCAATACTATGACTTTTATTAAAACCATAAGAGGCAAATTTTAAAATTAAATCATAAATTTTTAGAGCTAATTCTTTTTTGTAACCTTTTTTTAAAGCACCGGAAATAAATTTTTCTTTTTCATTTTCGAAAACTTCTTTTTTCTTTTTGGACATAGCTCGTCTTAAAATATCAGCTTCTCCTAAGGTATAACCAGCAATAATAGAAGCTATTTGCATGATTTGTTCTTGATAAATAATAATTCCGTAAGTAGATTTTAAAACAGGTTCTAATTCCTTAGTAAAATAATTAATACTTTCCAACCCTTCTTTTCTTTTAATGAATGAAGGAATACTACCAGCTGGACCTGGTCTATAAAGAGCAATAGCATTAGCTAAATCTTCAAAATTATTTGGTTTTAATTCTTTTAAAAAACTTTTCATTCCACTACTTTCAAATTGAAAGATACCATTAGTATCCCCATTTTGAAATAATTCAATTGTTTTTTGATCATTTAAGGGAATATTTTTAAAATCAATTTTAATATTTTCCGTTTTTAAAACATTATCAATAATTTCCATAATTGTGGTTAAATTTTTGATTCCTAAAAAATCCATTTTTAAAAGACCTAAATCTTCTAAAAAACTTGCTTCATAACCTGCTATATATTGCTTAGTTCCTTCATCATAAACCAAAGGACATAGATTATCAAGTTCTAAATTAGAAATCAAAATACCAGCGGCATGAGTTGAAGTATGTCTTTTAATTCCTTCAACTTGAATGGCTACTTCCATTAATTTTTTAATTTTATTATCTTTGGAAATTATTGCTTGCAAACGCTTATCTTCTTTAATTAAATCTTTTAAACTATTCTTTCTACTACCAATTATTTTACTAATTTGATCAATATCGGGTATAGGAATATTCATAACTCTTCCAATATCCCGAATACACATCTTAGCTCCCATCGTTCCAAAAGTAATAATGTTAGAAACATGTTTTTTTCCATATTTTAAATTAACATATTCAATTACTTTATCACGATAAATATCTGGAAAATCTGTATCAATATCTGGCATAGTAACTCGTTCACTATTTAAAAATCTTTCAAACAATAAATCATATTTTAAAGGATCAATATCAGTAATTCCCAAAGTATAACTAACTAATGATCCAGCCGCCGAACCTCTTCCAGGTCCAACTAAAATTCCGGAATTCTTAGCATATTTAATAAAATCATAAACAACTAAAAAATAATTAGCAAACCCCATTTTAATAATAACATCTAATTCATATTTTAATCTTTCTAAATACTTATTATCTAACTTTCCTCCTAATCTTTTTTGAAGGCCTTTATAAGATAAATTAGTTAAATAACTGTTAGCATCAATTGTTTTGTCATAAATAGCTAAATTAAGAGAATACTTTGGAAGTTGAAAATTACAAAGACTTGCTAATTTAAAAGTATTTAAACAAGCCAAAGATTCTTCTTGCTTTTTATAATAACAATCCTTTTTATATTCATAATCATTGGCAATTGTCAAATTATCCCGAAGTAATTCTAAATATTTTAAAGTTTCATAAGCATTTTCTTCTTTATATAAAATTTTTTTAATATAAATAACATTTTCTAAATCTTTATTTTCTTCATTTAAAGGATAAAATATATCTTCATAAATTAAATCAATATCTTTTAAAGGAATACAAATTAAATTATCTTTATAAGTTAAAAAATCTTCTTTAGTTAATTCTCTTTCAGTTTTAATTGTTACAAGTTTTAATAAATTTTGATAGCCCTGATAATTTTTAGCAAATAAAAGGCGATCTTTTAAATCAAGTCCAATAATAGGTTTAATATGATTCTTTTCACAACATCTAATAAAATCCATGACTCCAAACATATTATCATCACAAATAGCCATACTATCTAAGTTATTTTCCAAAGCAATATTAATTAAATCTTCAACTTCAAGTAAACTTGATAAAAAAGTATAAGTTGTTTTATTAAAAAGTGGTATATACATAATTACCTCCATTATTAAATTTGGCAATTTTTACAAATTTATTATATCAAATGACGTTTTATTTGTATATTTATTTTTAAAAATAGAATATAATTATATTTATGGTTGGAGGTGCTTATGCCATTTTTGATTGGAGTAATTGTTCTTATTGTTTTTCTTTTAATTGTTTATTTTTATTTTAAATTGAAAATTAATGGTTTATTAAAAAAATATTATGGAACGACTAATCTTAAAAAAGTCTTAGAAACGGTGGAAACTACTGAACAAGAAACACCTAAATCACTAGGAAGTTTAGATTGTTTGTATTTAAATAATTTACAAAAAGATTTTAATCTAAATATCAATGAACTTAAAAGATTAGCTGAAGGAAATATTTTAGAAATTCTTGAGGCAATTGAAAAGAAAGATCAAGAAATTATTAATAATAAAAATGAAAAAATTCTTGCCTTTGTTAAAAGAAAAATAAATGATTATCAAGATGAAAGTGTTTCATTTCAAAAAGTAAAAATTCATAATACCGTCTTAAATAAATATGAAAAAAGTGATGGTATTGCAACAATTTATTTAGCAACGAGTTTAGAGTATATTAGGAAAATTGGAAATAATCAAAAGAAAATTCAAAATCGTATAAAAACCGAATTTATTTATATTTTTGATGATAGCAAAGTTAAAGATTCTTTAAAAAGCTTAGGTCTTAATTGTCCGAATTGTGGAGCCCCAATTAGAAGTTTACATCATAAAAAATGTGCTTATTGTAAAAGTATTGTTATGGATTTTTTTAAAAAGACTTTTGTTTTAAATGATATTAAAGAGTATTAAATTTTTTTATTTTTAAATTTATTATGATAACAGTATAAAAAGTGTGAACGTTATAAAATCCACACTTTCTAAATAATATTTTGAGAAATATTTCTCTTTGAATTTTTAATCTTTCTTATTTAAAGAAAGATAATCTTGAATTATTTTTCTGGCTTCTTCTTTTTTTATATTTACACATAAACTAATTAAATCTATATCTACTTTTTGTTTATACATATTAATAACAATTTCATTACGTTCTTCTTGACGTCCTTCTTCTAAAGTTTCTTTTCTAACTTCGGCCGTTACCTCGTCTCTTAATTCAGCTTTTACTTCAGCTTTTACTTCATCTCGTAATTCTTCTTTTGCTTCCGCACGTTCTTCTTTTCTAATACCAGCCCAAATTCTCGCTTC
>CALVOW010000002.1 GCA_944350445.1 uncultured Bacilli bacterium
CTATTCTCACAAATATAAAGTACCATATTTTGAATGATTTTTCCATATTAATAAATTAACTAGCACAACGCGTTATAATAAAAAATGATTAAAATAATTTTTAACCATTTTCTAACAACCTTATAAAATATTATTTTTCCAAAGTTTCTTTAATTTTTTCTAACTCTTCATGGGATAAATTAGTATATTTACTAATTAAATCTAATGACAAATTATCTTTTAACATATTTTTAGCAATTTCTGCTTTTTCACGACTAGCTCCATCGGCAAGGCCTTTTTTATGTCCATCTTCTTCATAAGCTAACTTCGTTAATTCATCCATTTTCTCTTTTTCCCATTCATGAAGAATGAAAGTATCTTTACTCATTTCAATCACTTTCCTTATAAATTTCTCGCGTTTTGAATCACTTAGTAATTCACCAAGTAAATCGTAAAGTTCGGTAAAAGTCTCACTTAAAATAACAACTAACCATAATTCACTTTTACTTAACTTAATATCAAAATTATAATACATTTTCTTATAGTAAGCAAGATACTTCAAGATGATTTGCCGATTTTTCAGATAAAAGTTTCCCGTTTTAATACCATAAGCCATTAAAATATCTTCGCCATAAGTTATATTTAAATCCTTAGTATTTAAATCAAGTTGAATTATTTTTTTATTAGCTAACTCTTTAATACTTTCGCCACTTTCAAGACTCATACTAAATAATTTACTTTCATATAAACTATTTCTGATACTTAAAAGGTCATTGTAACTAGCATTATTTAATTCAACATCAATTCTTGTATTATCATTTAAAGAAACATAAATATCTATTGTCTTTTGATATTCTTTGATAATTCCCTTGGGGAGTTCATTATTTAATAAAAATATATTAGTTGACTTAATATCTAAATCAAGATTTGTTTCTAAGATCAAAAATTCTTTAAAAATCTCTAAATCATAAGTAAAAACACTTTTAAACATCTTATCAAATGTTAAAGGAATAAGCTTTAATTCTTTATCTAGTTTTACTAAATCATCTCGTGTTAAAAAACTTTTTTTAACCATTTAACCTCCTTTCAAATTAAAAGTAGCATATTTGAAAAAGAGAAGCAAATCAATGATTTTTTAAATTGAGATAGCAAAAACTTCCAAAAAAGCAAATTCCCAATTAAGGTTATCAAGCAAATCAACAAAAACGAAAAATTTTTCAAAGAAAATTGGTTGGAATTTGCCAAATTACTATATTTTTAATTTTTTTAAATTTAGAATATAAAAATTATTTTTAATTAAGTTTTTTCTTAAATAAATCTTTAATATGTTTCATATGACGAATAGTTGTAATTAAAATATTTAGACCACTAGCTATTAATAAACTATAAAGACCAATTCCTGGAATAAAACTTAATATAAATAAAGAAATAGTTTTAACTAAAATACCTATAAAGTTATCATACATTACATAGTGAGCTTGGTTGGTAGCTTGTAAGAAAGATGAAAGTGGAGCTTCTATATAATAAAGAATGAAAACAAAAGCTATTTTTTTTATATAATATTCTCCATGACTTGTTTTGTACAATAATTTTAAAAAGAAAGTTGGAAACATAAAAATAAGTATTGTTGAAGGAATTCCAATTAATAAAGAGAAGAATAAAGCTTGTTTTAATTTTCTTTTTATATATGGATAATTTTTTTTAGCATATTCTCTTGATATAACGGGAAGTAAGGCATTACTAATAGCATTAGTAAAGAAACCAGGAAGAAGAAGAATTGGCATTACAAAAGCATTAATTACGCCATATTCGGTTGCAATATAACTCGTAGTATAACCATTTAAAGTTAAGACATAAGTTAAAATGATTGGCTCAAAAAAGTAAGAAATCGTTCCAATTATTCTTGTGGCGGTGGTTGGAAGAGCTGTTTCCAAAACATTTTTTGAACTTCGAATACTTGGTTTTAGATCGCTTCTTTTAATAGTAAAAGATTTTGGTAAGAAAAATATTAAAACTAGACTAGAAACTAATTCTGATAGAACGTTAATTAAAATTAGACTAGTAGTTGTAAAAACTAATCCTCGATTTAAAAGATGGGGAAGAATAAAGATCATAAATAAAAATCTTACAATTTGTTCAGAGATATTACTAGTAACATGAGGAATCATTTTTTCTTTTCCAAAGAAAAAACCTCTTAAAATACTTGATAAAGAATCAAAAGGTAAAACTAAACTAATAGCAAGAATTGGTATATAAGCATTTTCATTTTTTAATAAATTATAAGCTATAAATTTACTTCCAAAAACTAAAATAATTGTCAAAATAATATTAATAAATAAAGAAATTGGTAAAATAGAAAATAATATTTTTTTATTATTATCTTTATTTTCACTTACAACTTTTGAAATTCCTGTTGCAAATCCTAATTGACTAATTGCCATCATTAAAGAAAAAGTTGGCATAACTAACATATATAAACTAATAACATCAATACTTGAATTCCTAGTCATTATTACTTTAATTAAAATTCCTAGTAGTTTAGTTAATAAACCACCTATCATTAAAATAATAGTACTTTTAATAAATGTTTCTTTTTTCATATTAAAATATATGATTTTTAAAAAAAGATTATCAAAAAAAATATAATTTTAAGTTTTCTATGATATACTTATTATAAAGGAGTTGTGAAAATGGAATTTATACAAGTTATTATCTTAGGAATTATTCAAGGAATTGCGGAATTTTTACCAATTTCTTCAAGTGCTCATTTAATTATTTTTCGAGATATTTTTGGAATAGGGGCTTTTTTAATTGGGGAATATGAAATGAGTTTTGATATTGCTCTTCATTTTGGTACTCTTTTGGCAATTCTTGTTTATTTCTTTAAAGATTTTTTGAAAATGCTAAAAGATGGTTTTACCAAAGGGTCAAAGACAACAGATGGGAAAATACTTTGGTATATTGTTGTTGCAACAATTCCCGCTGCTATTGTTGGAGTTTTATTAGAAGAGAAAATTGATGAATTAGTAAGAAGTAATTATGTTTTAATTTGTGCTTCGCTTGCTATTATGGGGATTATTATTTACTTAGCAGACAAAAATAATCCGCAAACAAAAACGTTTAAAGAAATGCGTTTAAAAGATGCTATTATTATTGGTTGCAGTCAAGTATGTGCTTTAATTCCTGGTTTTTCAAGAAGTGGAACCACCATTGCTGCTAGTAGATTTTTACATATAAAAAGAGAAGATGCGGCTAAATTTTCTTTCTATTTATCAGCCCCCGTTGTGGCTGGAGCCGTTTTTATAAAACTAATAAAAGGGGAAATGTTATCTTTAATTACTTATAATCCAACTATGTTTATTTGTGGGGTTGTTGTTTCCTTTTTAGCGGGACTTTTCTGCATTAAATTTTTACTTAAATATATTAAAACGCATGATTATAATATTTTTATGTGGTATCGTTTAGGACTTGCTTTAGTTGCTTTATTTGTACTTTTATTCAAATAGGTGTTTTATGCCAATAAGTAAAAATAAATTTCGAGAAATTTATGAAGATAATAAAAAAGTTATAAATATTGTTTTAATTTTTCTATTTTGTGTTTTAATTTTGGCAATTATTGTTAAAATTTTTGATAATAACAATTCTAATCCTGATTCAAATTCAAATTCTAATCCTGATGCAAATAATCCAGAAGTTGTTGAGGAAGTAAAAATAACTTTATTTGGTAATAAAGTTATGGAAATATATGTTGGTGAAGAATACATAGAACCTGGTTATTATGCTATTACGAATTTAGGTGAGATTAAAACTGAGGAAGTTGAAGTCATTAATCAAGTAAATACTAATAAACCTGGAAATTATACAATTACCTATATTTTAGGTGATAAAAAGGCGACTAGGACAGTTAAAGTATTAGAAAAAGAAGAAGTTGTTGGTAATTTAACTTTGACTTTAAAAGGTAATGGTACAATTATTTTAAATCAAAATGAAGAATATATAGAACCTGGCTATGAAGCTATTGATAGTATAGATGGAAATATTACAGCAAATGTTCAAGTTGAAGGATATTTAGATACAAGTGTTGCCGGAACATATACTTTAACTTATATAATTGAAAATTCGCGTTTAGAACAAAAAATGTTAACAAGAACTATTATTGTTACAGAAAGTAATTTAGAAATTGCAATTGAATCCACTAATCAAAGTTATACAAATAAAGATATTACTTTAAATATTTTGGCTTCAGGAACTAATTTTCGTTATGTTAAATATCCGGATGGAACAGTTTCTTCTTCTAAAAATTCTACTTATAAAGTTAGTCAAAATGGAACATATACTTTTTATGTTTATGATTCTAATTTAAATTATGTTGTGAAAAGTATTATTATAAGTAATATTGATAAAACTGAACCAAGTGGAACTTGTACCCTTGAATATAAAGATGGTAAAAGTACTTTTAAAGTAGTAGCAAATGATACAGGTAGTGGCATAAAAAGTTATGATTATTATGGAAATAATCGTTTATTGATTAATAAAACAACTAATAGTTATTCAACTACCTCACGCTTTACAAGTGGTTATGTTATCATTTTTGATAAAGCTGGTAATAAAAGACAAATTGATTGTAGTGTTTTAAATTCTTATGATTTAGAAGTTCATTTTATTAATGTTGGGAGAGAAGATGCCATTTTAATTAGAAGTAGTGATAAAACAATTTTCATAGATGGAGGAACTTATAATAAAAAAGATACTATTACTCCATATTTAAAAGATTTAGGAGTAACGCATATTGATGCTATGATAGGGTCACATTTGCATTATAATCATATTCAAGCGCAAGCCGATATTTTAGAAAACTTTACAGTAGATAAAATATATTATCCTCAAGATTTAAATACTTGTTATAGTACATATTGTGATTTAGATGATCAAAAATATATTTTAAATGCCATAAAAAAATATAATAAAACTATTTCTATTATGAAAGTTGGAGATAATTTTAATATTGGTGATATGAATATCTTTTGTATTGGACCAATCAGTTTTCAAACAAAAAGTCAAAATAAATATCGACAAAATTACAATTCTTTGAATTTTATCTTAACATATGGTGATACAAAATTTATGTTTACAGGAGATTACATGCAATACTCTAATATATTAAAAAGATTTAGTAAAAATATTTTAGATGTTGATGTTTTAAAATATCCTCATCATGGCAATGCTAGTCTTGGAAAAGAATTAGTTGAAGCAATGAGTCCTAAATATGTGGTTCTGACAAACTCACGTGATGAATTATCAAGTCGAAGTGAGAAAACTTATTTAACAAATGTGGGAGCTAGTTTTTATTATAGTTATAAACACGGAAATATTTTAATGATAAGCGATGGAGAAAAAATTACAGTGAAAACAAACATAAAAGCAAGTGATTATAGAAGATAATATGAAAAAAACATTGATTTTATCTTCTTTTTTTGTTATTATTTAAGTATAATAAACTAGAATAAGATTGGGAGATGGATTTTATGTTTGAAAATTTTGATTTAAGTTGGTTTTTAACAACACCAGGAATGTTAACATGTCTTGGATGTTTATTAATAATAATTTCTATTATTATTTTTATTTCATCACTTCGAGGTAATAGAAAAAATAAATCGGTAAATACTAATGATGAAGTTGGAGAACAAATACCAGAAGTTCAAGAAAATAGTCAAGTACAGGATGCAAATAGTGGGTTAGGAATAGATCCAACTATAAACCAAACGGTTGAAACTACAGTTTCTAATACTTCAGCTTCTGTTGAACCAGTTGAAGTACCACCTATTAATGTTACTAATACACCACCGGTAGAACCGGTAAATGTAACTCCAGTAACACCTGTTGAAGCAACACCAATTTCTGTTGTACCACAATCAGAGCAAGAGCCAATAAATATTACGCCAATACAACCAGAACCAACACCAGTTATGCAAACCGGAATGGGAGAGATTAATGTAACTCCGGTTACTCCTGTTGAAGCAACACCAATTTCTGTTGCACCACAACCAGAGCAAGAGTCAATAAATATTACACCAATTCAGCCAGAACCAACACCAGTTATGCAAACTGGAATGGGAGAGATTAATGTAACTCCGGTTACTCCTGCTGAACCAACACCAATTTCTATTACACCAATACAACCAGAACCAACACCAGTTATGCCACCAGAAATGGGAGAGATTAATGTAACCCCAGAGACTCCTCCGGCACCAGAACCTGTTCAAGCTGAAAATCAAACTTTAAATAATTTTACGGGAATTAATATAGAACCGGTTCTTCAACCAGTTCCCCCAGTTAATAATATGACAGAATCTAATCCTGTAAATTTGCCTTATGGAGGTGCTAATCCAGCTGTAACAATTACTCCACTTCAAGAAGAAAATAAGGTAATTTATGGTGGAGCTGATCCATTAGCCGGAACAGGAGTTATTCCTCAAGTTTCGAATGACCAAGTTACGGAATTAAAAAAACCAGAAGATATTGAATCATTATAGAAGAAAGGACTGATACTATGAATATAGTAGACATAATTATTATAATTTTTATCTTAGTATCTGGTGTTGTTGGCTTTAAACGAGGTGTTTTTAAAGAATTAGTAATCTGTGTAGGAACAATTTTGGTTTTTTATCTTGCATATCAATTTAAAGATCCGATTGGTGAGTTTTTACTTTTAAAATTACCAATGTTTGATTTTCCAAATTTATTTAAGGGAGTTATTACTTTAAATATTCTTGTTTATCAATTACTTGCTTTTATTGTTGTTTTAGCCATTTTATTAATAATTTTTAATTTAGTTGTTTCTATTACAGGTCTATTTGAAAAATTACTTCGTATTACAATTGTTTTAGGAATTCCTTCAAAAATACTAGGATTTCTTGTAGGTCTTGTTGAAGGGTATGTAATAGCTTTTGTAATTTTATTCTTTTTAACACAACCAGCTTTTAGTTTTGATCATTTTATTAATAGTAAATATGCTAATGCAATTTTAACATCCTCACCAGTTTTAACCAATATTACTAATGATACAGTTGAACTTATGCAAGATATTTATGATTTAAAAGATGAAGAAGATACTAATGTTTTAAATTCAAAAATTTTAGATATGATGCTTGATAAAAAAATGGTCAAATATGAAACAGTTGAAAAATTATATGAAACAGGAAAAATTAATTTTGATGGTATTGAAGCTATTTTAGAACGATATAAGGAGAGCTAATGATAAAATATTTAGAAAAAAACTTTGATGAAGAAGTTAAGGGAAAAAAAGTATTAGTTGATTTTTTTGCTACTTGGTGTGGACCTTGTAAAATGCTTGCAGAAACATTGAAGGAAGTAGAAAAGGAAATAACTATTGATATTATAAAAGTTGATGTTGATAAATTTCCTGATGAAGCCAGTCGTTATAATGTTTTTAGTGTTCCAACTATCTATCTGATGGATGATTTAAAAATCTTGAAAACACATACAGGGTATTTAAATAAAGAAGAATTAAAAGAATTTATAAAATAAAATATTTATAGAGTTTTTCTATAAATATTTTTTAGTTTAATATTTAATTTAGTTATTTTTTTTAAGTATTCCCATATAATTAATTGAAAGTGAGGAATATACGTGGAAACACTTAAAGTAAGCAGTAAATCAAATCCAAGTAGTGTTGCAGGAGCGTTGGCTAATGTATTTAAAGAAAAATCTGTTGTTGAAATACAAGCTGTTGGGGCTGGTGCTATTAACCAAGCCATTAAAGCTATTGCTATTGCTAGAGGATTTGTTGCTCCAAGTGGAAAAAACTTAATTTGCACCCCGGCTTTTCAAGATATTTCCATTGAAGGGGAAGAAAGAACTGCTATTAAATTAATTGTTGAGACTAGATAGTCAAACTAAAAAGAAGCCTAAGTGCTTCTTTAATTTGTATAAGTATCATTTAAACATCTAATGGCAAGAACACAATCAAGCGAAATAGTAAAGAAATTATTTGTACTTACATATGGTAGAAGTTGGTTAGTCGTATCAGGATTTGGGGCTAAGATTTCAAAAGTTGCACAGTTTCCATCGACTTTGGAAATTTTAAAGACAGTACTTTCAGCAGTTATTCCGTTTAAGGTATAAGGCATAGTCCATAAAGCCCCACTACAACATGAATATAATGTAATAGGTCTTGTATTAAAGATAAAACCATTGTTAAAATTTGGTCCAAGGCATGGTTTATCACAACCTGTTTCATCTAAATTGGTATTTTCGGCACATTTTTGAAGTTCTAAAATAAAATTTAAAATTTTACTTATACTTGATTCATCACAAAAATTATTATTCATAATACCTCCTTTCTTAAACGTTATTAACAACTGTATCAGCAAGACAACGAATTGCACACACGCATCCTAAATTAATAGTTGCAAATGTGTTAGTACTTTCATACACAACATTTCCTTCTGAATCTGTTGATGCTTCTAATAAAAGTACTCCTACACTATCATTAGAAACACTTTGTACTCTAAATACATTAGTTGTTAAATTTTCACCTGTTGAACTGGTATAATTTAGAGTAATTGGACTATTGTCGCATTTATATAACATAATTGGTCTTGTATTAAAACATATAACGTTAGTAGTTATTCCTAAAAATGGTTTTGTACAAGTATTATCTTGACAATCTATTTTTTCAGCATTACATTGTAAAACTTTAATAACATTTAGTATTTTGGCTAAACAATTATCTAGATCATTCATAAAATCACTCCTTTATTCTTATCTAATATAAATTATGAAAGATAGTAAAAAAAGTGTGTTATTAATACCTAGAAAATGTTATAATTAAAATAGGTGAGATATGAAAGCATTGATTACAGGAGCATCAAGTGGTATAGGACTTGCAATGGCTAATTATTTAAATGAATTAGGAGTCGATTTAATTTTAGTTAGTAGAAATAAAGAAAGATTAGAAGATCTAACTAAAAATTTTCAAGTAAATGTTCATATAATTATTTTAGATTTAAGTAATTTAGAAAAAATAAAAGAATTATATGTATTAACTAAAAATGAAGAAATTGATATTTTAATTAATAATGCTGGTTTTGGTTTGTTTGGAGAATTTACAAGTATAAATTTAAATCAAGAAATGGAAATGATTGATGTAAATATTAAAGCCGTACATTTATTAACAAAATTATATTTAAAAGATATGGTAAAAAGAAATAGTGGTTATATTTTAAATGTAGCATCGGCAGCCGGTTTTGGACCAGGACCTTTGATGGCTACTTATTATGCAACCAAAGCTTATGTTTTAAATTTAACCGAAGCTATTTCTTATGAATTAAAAGCTAAAAATAAAGATGTTTCTATTTCTGTATTATGTCCAGGGCCAGTAAAGACTAATTTTAATAAGATTGCTAATGTTGAATTTAAAGGTGCATCTTTAACAAGTGATTATGTTGCTAAATATGCAATTTCTAAAATGTTTTTAAAAAAGAAAATTATTATTCCTGGTTTTAAAATGAAATTAATTACTTTTTTAAGAAGATTTGTACCTCGGAGTTTAGTTTTAAAAATAACTTATAATTTTCAAAAGAAGAAAAGTTAATTTTTTTCTTTTTTATTGATTTTGTTTATGTTATAATATTTTTGTATAATATGGAGGTATAAATGAAGTGTGTAAAAATTAAGGGGGAAAAAAGATTAGAAATTGCAACTATAAAAAAACCAGTTTCTAAAAATGGTTCGGTTATAATTAGAGTGAAAGCTTGTGGAATTTGTGGTTCAGATTTACATTACTTTGAAGCAGGAGAACCTTTAGAACTTATTATGGGCCATGAGTTTGCTGGAGAAGTAGTTGATCCAGGAGATAGAAGTGATTTAAAAGTAGGGGATCGAGTAACTGGATTACCAATTTCTCCATGTTTGGAATGTAAAGCGTGTAAAACGGGAAATGTCCAGTATTGTTCGAAAACTTGGCAAGATGCCGTTGGTTTATCATTAACAAATTCTGGTGGTTTAGCCGAATATTTAAGCTGTCGAAGTGATATGGTAAAAAAGATTCCTGATAAAGTTACCTTTCAAGATGCAACACTTGTTGAACCATCTGCTGTATCTTTACATGCTATTAATTTAGCTAATATTAAAGTAGGCGATAAGGTTTTAATTATTGGTGGAGGAATTATTGGTTTAATGGCAGCTGAGTTTGCTAAATTAAATGGAGCCTCTTATATAGCCCTTATGGAAACCAACATGAAAAGAGCTCGGAAAGCTTTAAAATATGGGGCTATTAATGAAATATTTAATGCTAGTGATACCAATGTCATTTCCAAAGCTTTGAAAAAAACTAATGGGGGATATGATAAGGTAATTGAATGTTGTGGTAATCAATATGCCGTAAGTGAAGCTATAATGAGTGTAAAACCTGGAGGAACAATTGTGTTAGTTGGTGTTTCTATGACCCCAATTAATGTTCCAATGGTAGCCTCAGTTATGCGTGAGGTAACCATGAAAGGTGCTATTGCTTATACAGAAGCAGAATTTGAAACTTGTATTGAATTAATTGAAAAGAAAATTATCAATGTTCACAAATATATTGATAAAAGAGTAAATTTAGAAAAAGTTCAAGAAGCTTATTTAGATTTAATAAGTGGAAAAACTGATAATATAAAAATTATTGTAAAACCATAAAAAAGAAATGGTTCTTAAACATTAAGGAGTGATGAAAGAAATTTTATCACTCCTTAATGTTTAAGAACCCTAATTATTATTAATGGTGGAGCTGGGGAGAGTTGAACTCCCGTCCGAAATTAATGATAAATAAACTTCTACAAGGTTAGTTAATTCTTTAAATTCATTAGGAAATAAGCGAATTAACAAACATAAACCTAACTAGTTTAGTGAATTTCGTTATTACTCCTAAACAAAGCAATAATATAATCTACTAAAATGAACTCTTTCAAAGATTCGTAGATAAAATCTTTGAAGAGTATTCGCTATTATTAAATTAAGCGAATGCTAATTTATTATTGTTTCCAGTTATATTTAACTGATTATTTAACGCATAAGTGCGCCTTGCTATTTAAGTTCAGTTAATTCCGTCGAAACCATTACAGCCCCAGATGGACTAATTATAACATATTATAAAAAAATAGTAAACAAATTTTGCTAATCTTATTGACTGGTAATTTAAGGTATGTTATTATTTAGATATAATGATAGGAGGATTATTTATGCGAAAAAAAAATATACGAAAAGATAAGAAAGGGTTTACACTAGTAGAATTATTAGCTGTTATTGTTGTTTTAGCTATTGTTATGGGTCTTGCAGCTGTTGCTATTACAAGTGTACTTAATAATACGAGAAAAAGTGCTTTTGTTACTGATGCTAAATCTTTCATTGATGGTGCTCGTGATTTAGTTAATGCTGATGGGTTAAATTCTTTACTTGGAAGTAGTGGAGGAAATTATGCACCATCTTGTACTAATGGTACTGGTGGTACAAAGTATATTCCTGTAAATGCTGTTAGACTTGAAAGTGGTGGAACAAAAAGTCCATATGGTAATGATTATTTAAAAGGTACAGGAACAGCAGCTGTTGATGCAAAACCTGCTGATGGAACTTCCTATGTTCAAGTAACATCAGTAATTGATGCAGCTGGGGAATGTACATTTTCTTATAGTATTTTCTTAAGTGATGGTGTGTATGCTGTTGGAACTCAAGCAGCTCCTGTTGCTGAAAATAGTTTAGATAATGATGATGTACAAGTTATTCAAGGATCTTAAAAGTTTAAATATTTTAGTCAAAAGTTTGCTGATAAAAAGTAAACTTTTTTCTTTATAATTCTTATTTTCTTTGTTACAATATAAAAGAAGAGGTGTTTATGTTAATTATTGGTTCACATGTAAGTTTTACAAAAGACAAACAATTACTTGGAAGTGTTGAAGAAGCTTTATCATATGGCGCTAATACGTTTATGTTTTATACTGGTGCTCCCCAAAATACGAAAAGATATGCAATAAATTCTGTTATTACCAATAAAGCAATTACCAAGATGCAAGAAAATAATATTGATATTGAAAAAGTTATTGTTCATGCTCCTTATATTATTAATCTTGCTAATGATAAAGAAGCAGATAAATATGATTTTTCAATCCGCTTTTTAAAAGAAGAAATAAAAAGAGTCGAAGAACTTGGTATAAAATATATAGTTTTACATCCAGGAAGTCATGTTGGACTTGGTGTTGAAAAGGGAATAGAAAATATAATACAGGCTTTAAATATCGTTTTAGAAGCATCTTCTACTGTTACTATTTTATTAGAAACAATGGCTGGTAAAGGTACAGAAATTGGCAGTACTTTTGAAGAAATAGCTAAAATTATTTCTGGCATAAAGAAAAAAGAGTATATAGGTGTTTGTATGGATACTTGTCATATGAATGATAGTGGTTATAAAATAGAAGAATTTGATTTACTTTTAGAGGAATTTGATCAAATTGTTGGACTTCCTTATTTAAAATGTATTCATGTAAATGATAGTAAAAATATAAGAGGGGCTAAAAAAGATCGACATGAAAATATTGGTTATGGTACAATTGGCTTTGATAATTTATTAAAAGTTTTTTATCATAAAAAATTAGATTGCATTCCAAAAATTTTAGAAACGCCTTATATTTTTGAAAAAGCTCCATATAAAGAAGAAATAGAAATGATTAAGAAAAAACAGTTTAATGCTAATTTAAAGTGATTTTCTTGATTAATTTCTTTTTTTTTGTTAAAATACTATTGTTCATGTGAGGTTTTTATGAGTAAATTTATAAAAGATGAAGTAGTAGAAGGTTGTGTTACAGGAATTGAAAAGTATGGAATTTTTGTGACTTTAGATGAATATTATAGTGGCTTAATACATATATCTGAAATATCGGATGGATTTGTTCGTGATATTAATAAAGTAGCTAATATTGGAGAAACTATTAAAGTAAAAGTTTTAGAGGCTGATGATGATACTTTTCATGTAAAATTAAGTATTAAAAATTTAGATTATCGTATTAATAAGCGAAATTCATCTTTAATAATCGAAACCAAGCATGGTTTTTCAACTTTAAAAAAGCAATTACCTATTTGGATAAAAAATAGAGAAAATGAAAAAAAATAATAAAACATCTTAAAAATTTATTGACATCACTCTAAGAAAATGTTATAGTTAATAACGTCTTGTGCTAATGGGCGATTAGCTCAGTTGGTTAGAGCACCTGCCTTACAAGCAGGGGGTCATAGGTTCGAGTCCTATATCGCCCACCATTTGCCGAAATAGCTCAATTGGTAGAGCAATTGATTTGTAATCAATAGGTTACGGGTTCGATTCCTGTTTTCGGCACCAGTTATGGAGAGATAGCGAAGTGGCTAAACGCGACAGACTGTAAATCTGTTCCTTCGGGTTCGATGGTTCGAATCCATCTCTCTCCACCACGTATTGCCTCGTAGCCAAGTGGTAAGGCACGAGACTTTGACTCTCGCATGCGCTAGTTCGAATCTAGCCGAGGCAACCAGTTATTATGTCCCGTTAGCTCAGTAGGTAGAGCATTTGACTTTTAATCAAAGGGTCGTGAGTTCGAATCTCGCACGGGACACCATTTTAAATATGTGCCTGAGTGGCGGAATAGGTAGACGCACAGGACTTAAAATCCTGCGAGCTTTAAAACTCGTGTCGGTTCAAGTCCGATCTTAGGCACCATTTTATTGGAGGAATACCCAAGTCCGGTTGAAGGGATCGGTCTTGAAAACCGAGAGGTCGCGCAAGCGGCGCAGGGGTTCGAATCCCTTTTCCTCCGCCAAATTTTATATCGCGGGATAGAGCAGTCCGGTAGCTCGTTGGGCTCATAACCCAAAGGTCGTAGGTTCAAATCCTTCTCCCGCAACCAAATATGGTCTCGTAGTGCAGTGGTTACCACGTCTGCCTGTCACGCAGAAGATCGCGGGTTCAATCCCCGTCGAGACCGCCATTTTTTTGTGGCTCTGTAGCTCAGTCGGTAGAGCAAGGGACTGAAAATCCCTGTGTCGGTGGTTCGATTCCACTCGGAGCCACCATTTATAGATGCGCTCGTAGCTCAATTGGATAGAGCGTTTGGCTACGGACCAAAAGGCTATGGGTTCGACTCCTATCGGGCGCACCATTTTATATTTTTATATTATTGTCGGGAAGTGGCTCAACTTGGTAGAGCACTTGGTTTGGGACCAAGGGGTTGCAGGTTCAAATCCTGTCTTCCCGACCAGTTAGTTTATAAAACCTTGTAAGTCAAGATTTTTATAATATAATTAATACTTCATCACTTAAAATTCCCTTAATTTTTAAGATTTAAGTTTATTTTTCTTTAATTTTGTTAATGATGTCGATTGCTTTGTCTTCATCTTTTGGAATCAAATGTGAATAAATATTAAGAGTCATATTTATATCGGAGTGACCTAAACGTTTGCTAATTACGATAATAGGTACTCCATATGACAACAATAAGGATGCATGAGAATGATGAAAATCATGTATTCTTATTTTTTTACATTTGCTATTTTACAATACTTATCTCTTTTTCTTCCAATGGTTGTAGGTGCTAATGGATTTATACCACCAAAGATATAAAAGTTATCATTAAAACCTACAAAGTTTTGATAATATAGTTTTAATTTGTTAAGTGATTTTATTAATTCTTTATCAATGCTAACAGTTCTCGTTGATTTAATTGTCTTAGGTGGATTAATTATATATTTTCCATCTTCTTTTTCTTTAGAAATAGTCTTATATATGTCTAGGTAGTCATCTTTAAAATCATTCCAAGTGAGTGCTAGACATTCACCTTGTCTTAAGCCTGTATAATACAAGGTTTCAAAGAAAGTTTTATAAACAATATCATCAACTACATAAATAAATTTTTGATATTCATCAAGTGTCCAGAAATTAACATTTGAAACTAAATCATTTTTTCTTTTAAAATTACCAATTTTACTAGCAATATTTTCTTTTAGTCCGTGAAACTTAATAGCATAATTCAAAATAGTTACAACTGATCCATGTAAACTTGAATTATACTTATGTTTAAAGCCTTTCTTTTCAATTTCACTTTGCCATTTAGTATAAACACTTGCTGTGATATTTATAACTTTATAGTTTTTAAAATAAGGCAAGATGTGATTATTGAACTTACTTACTGTTTTTCTATAAGATTGTTTCTTTTGCTTTAAAACTATATAATCTTTGTAATTATTCCATAGTTCTTCAAATGTAATATCAGTTATTCGAGAATTATCATCATTTATAAAATCATTAGCAGCTTTTAAGGCCTCTTTTTTAGTTTTGAAACCACCTTTTTCAAATTGTCGTCTAACTCCATAGATATCATTAGCATAGACTCGATATTTCCATAGTTTAGTTATCTTATTTTGATATACTGGCATAATTTTCAGTCCTAATTCCATCTTCTAGATTAGACATTTGAAAAATATAATTAACATCTAAATTTAATTTATCAATTACATTTTTAGTAGGTACATTTATTATCTTAGTATTTGGTATTTGTTTACCTGAATTAATTATTTCATTTATAATTTCATTTCTTATTTTAATAGCTGTATCTCTACCACAGTTTGCAATTTTTTGGATTTCTTTAACACTAGACCAGGGTTTTGAAACTAAACTATATAATTCTTTATAGGACATAATTCACCTCACTTTCTAACGGAAATAGGTTTCCATTATCTACATAATACTATATAAATATTTTTGTGGCAACATATTTCCAAAAAAATATTTATTTTTCTTTTTGAGTATGTTATACTCGTATTAGATGATGGAGGAAATAATGATTGAAAAAGATTTTAAACAAATTTTAAATGATATAAAGATTGATATTAAAAATACTCAAAGGAAAACTATAATAGAAGCAAATAGTAATTTAATAATGCTATATTTTAGATTGGGTAAAATACTTGATGATAATTTTGAATATGGTAATAAATTCATTGATGATGTTGCAAGAGAATTAAATTTAGAATTTCCTAAAATTAAAGGTTTTTCAGTGAGAAATTTAAAATATATGAAAACTTTTTATAATGAATATAAAAATGATGAACTTGTGCAACAGCTTGTTGCACAACTTCCATGGGGGCATAACTTATTATTAATTGAAAAAATAAAAGATAATGAAACAAGGAAAATATATGCTGAAGCAACTATAAAAAATGGATGGAGTAGAAATGTTTTGGCAATGCAAATAGAAAGTAATTATCATTTAAGAATTGGTTCAAATATAAATAATTTTAATAATTTATTACCATCTACTGATAGTGATTTAGCTAATAACTCATTTAAAGATCCTTATATATTTGACTTTATAACTTTAAAAGAAGATTTTAAAGAAAAAGAATTAGAAGAAGCCTTATTAACTAAAATAAGAGATGTTTTACTTGAACTAGGGAAAGGTTTTAGTTTTGTTGGTAATCAATATAAAATATCAACAGCTGATAATGATTATTATATAGATTTATTATTTTATCATTTAGAACTTAGATGTTATATAGTTGTTGAACTTAAAGCAGGTAAATTTAAACCTGAATATACAGGACAACTTGGATTTTATGTAACAGCAGTTGATGAAACTTTAA
The DNA here is from genome assembly GCA_944350445.1 of uncultured Bacilli bacterium. Taxonomy (GTDB): domain Bacteria; phylum Bacillota_I; class Bacilli_A; order RF39; family UBA660; genus RUG591. The sequence goes on from CALVOW010000002.1 coordinate 16,639, forward strand.
GAAAAGAAAATGATAATCCTACTATTGGTTTATTACTTTGTAAAGATAAGGATAGATTATCAGTTGATTGGTCTTTAAAATCAACAAGTGTACCAGTAGGAGTGTCATCTTATGAAGTTAAAAATATCTTACCTAAAGAAGTTCTTGATAAATTACCAACAGAAGAAGATTTAAATTTACATATTGATATAAATGAATAGAGGAGTAAAAATGTCAAATATAAAAGATATTTCAAAGCTAGTTAAAGAAGCAAGAATAAGTAAAGGTTATTCAGCAAGAGAACTTGCTAAATTATGTGATATTAGTCATACAGAGATTAATAATATAGAAAAAGGTGAAAGAGTAAGACCAGCTATTTTAACTTTAAAAGCCTTTGAAAAGTATTTAGATTTAGATTTTAAAGAGTTAGCAACCCTAGTTGGTTATTCAAAAGATACTATTGAATACGGGGATAATAATATAATTGTATCTTATGAAAGATATGATAAAAAAGTTAGAGAATTTGAAAGTGCTAAACAAATTCTTTTACACGAAATAAATAAAAAAAGACATTTAGGTCTTGATATAAAAGAATGTTTTGATGAATTAACTAAATTATTAGAAAATGATAATAAAATGGATAATCAAACAGAAAAACTTATAAATAATATAAATAGACTTTTTGATTATTTAATAAATGAATATGATTCAAGTATAGAAAATTTTATTTTAAAGGATGATTAGTAAAGAAATAAGAATTGCATAAATTGTAAGAAATAAAAAAATGATTAATATTTTTTTATTACTAATGTTTTTGATGGAACACCAAAATTTAAGTTGATAGAAATTTTTAAAATTATAGTAATGTGTAATATATTCAATTATGATAATATATATTTATATATTAATTATATTTACTGTAAAATTAAAAAAAATAAATAGATATTTTTATTATTAAATGTTATATTATTAATATAAAGAGGTTATGGTAATGGAAGATACAAGTTTTATTGATTTATTAAGAGAAGAAAATTTGAGTAGAATAAATATTGATCCAAGATTGATTGATGCTTTTAAAAATGTAATGAAAAATATTCAATTATATTTTAATGAAAAAGGATATTCAAGTGAAAGAGAATATGCTAAATTGTTTAATGATTATATATTGACACAAGATACGGCAAAAAAAATGTCTTTTGTTGTTTCTGATGAACCATCAAAATATCAGGCATCAGGTTTTTATGATACTTCACAAAATCGTATTTGTATAGATACACAGTATATTAATTCTCAAGAATTAGAGGGAATTTTTTGTCATGAATTTATTCATTTTTTAGTTGCACACGATATGCGAAATACACTAGATAAAACTAAAAATAGTTCTATTTACAATGGTGGTTTTATAAATGAGGCTTTAACTGAAATGTTAACTGAGGAAATTTATTCTGAAAAGAAATCATATGAACCACAGGTTAGCATGTTAAATTTTGCCAATATATTAAATAATCAAGTAAATAATTATAGTGTTTTCTTAAGTGGTGGTATTGATTCAAGTAAAATTGGTGCTTCATGGATGAATTTTACTTTAGAAGTAGAAAAATATCATGACAAATGGCAAAATTTATACTATTCGATGGCTGATGTTATTAATGATGAAGAGTATATTGCTGCCCAAAGGCATTTGATAAAAAGTAATATTCATCCTCATTTAGTTTTTACTATAGATCAATATGAAGAAATCATAAAAAAATTACTTTCAAGACCAGTTGAAGATAAAGAATTTATAGATAAATTTATTCAAGAGATTAAATTAAATTTTATTAGAAAATTAAAGATTAAAAACAGAGATATTAATGAAATGTTTACAGTTTATTTAAGTGAATATAGAGAAATAATAGAAATACTTTCTAATGAAAAAAATTTTCAACCTATTGCTTCTTTAAAAATAAATAAGCATAAAATTCAAATTAGTAAAGATGGAAGAGTATATGTTGATAGAAAATTTTTAAAACAAAATACCACTAGTAATTTTGTTATAACAATAGATGGAAAACAGTATTCAATTGATATGAATAAAATAAATTTTAATGCTATAGAATTGAAAAATGAAAATATAAAGCAAAATTTAATAGCAAGAAAAAGTAAGATTGAAACTTTATTTAATAATATAAGAGAGTTTAATACTATTATTCCTACAATTACTGATGAAGGATTAATTAAAGTTATAAGATATGATTTACCTAATATTAATATGAAAGAAAGTAATGAAAGTGTTTATATTGCTGTATATAGGGATAGAATAGAATTACTTAATTCTTTAAAAGAAATAGGTTTGGTTCAAGATATAAAATTGTCTAGATATGATGGGAGAACGTATCCTTATGATACAAGTGGTGCAATAGCATCAACACCATTATTTAATATGGAACAGGCTTATTTATATTCTATTTTAGATGAAAGTAATATAGAAAGGGAAAGTAAAAAAATATTATATAAATCTTTAATTACTACCTTAACCGAACCAGAAAAACAGAAAATAATAGATGAATATAGAAAATCAGATGAATATGAAGAAAATAGTAATTTAGGGTCAAAAGAATTAGAAGAATATGCAATTATATATTATAGAGATAAAAAATATCAATTATTAAGTTTCGAAGAAAAAGAAAAATTACGAAATCAAGTAATTAGTAATAATGTTAAAATTCTTATATCTTCTAATAATGGGGAAATCTTTGTTTCTGAGTTGCTAGGAAACAATACTGGACTTCTAGGAAATTCAGAAGTCATATTTGATAAGCAAGGTTTAGGGAAATATAATCAAATTGCAAGTGATTTTAAAAAGAGGGTAGGAGAAAAAGTAAATAATTCAAATTATATTCAAATACCTATTAATGTAGTTGGAAATTTAATTTTTGAACAATCTCAAAATTCAATAAATCAACAAACTATTCCAAAAGTTTCTGAAGAGAGAATTAAAGCATTTAAAGAAAAGATAGGTTTTGATAATCCAGAACAAATAGCAAAAAAAATTAATGATTTAGTAGAACAATTTAGAATTGAGTGTGAATATAGTAAAGATAATGAGTCTTTTTATAAATATATTGTACCTTCTTTGAAAAAAACATATAGACGAAGACTTGATCCTAATTTTATGAAAGAAAATATTGAACAACTAGTTGAGACTTCTGATAACTGGTTAGGTGATATAGTTGCTTTGAAAAATTATTATAACTATGATTTATTAAATGATGAAGAACGAAGAATTTTTGATGAGATTATTAGAGATAGGCGATTAAATTTATTAGAAGAGTTAAAAAAAAGAGAAAAAGAAATAGAACAAATTCGCGATAATACTGAAAGATTAACTAATGAAAGTGAAGTAATTGAACATAGACGAAAGTTTTAGAGACTATTTATAAAATTGAAATATAATATGTAATAGATTGTTTAATAGAGATTAGAGGAGAAATTAAAATGTTAAAAATAGAAACGTTGAATTTATTAAAAAAAGAGGATATTAATTTTAAAAATTTATTTTCAATATGTATTGGAAAAAATTATTTATATCAACAAAGATTTATAAATTATTTAGGAAAATATAATCGGTGGGATGTTGATTTGACAAAAGGTATTTTGTTATTAGATGATAAAGAATACAATATAGAATGTATAGGTACTACAAGTAAAAATGATTCATATTGGTATTCTTCTGAAATTGAAAAAGTTATACCTGATGAGTATGTAAATTTAATGATAAAAACAAGAAATAAGTTAGAAGAGTTGGCTATGCCACAATATTTAACAGATACCAAAATAATGCTGGATGAAAATATTAATGGATTTAATTTATCTATGATATATATTGCATTTGCACCAATAAATGTAGCTTATTTTTGTGGAAGTGGAGATACTTCAATATATATGTTTGTTAAGGATTTACCAAATGATATTTTTTCTAAATTAAAAAGTACTGAATTATTTTCCTTAATAACAACAATTGTTTCAACTTTTGATGTAAATCATAAATTAATGATTGAGGCATTATTAACTGAATTTGAATATTCTTTTGTAGAAAAGAATAATAATTTAATTGCTACATTTTCAGAAAAATCACAAATTGAATTTAGTTTTGATAATGATAATAAATTTATTGGTTTACATGGTGATTTATAGAAAATATATTGCTTAATATTAATATACTATGAAAGTTGTAGATGTTACCTATAGTATATTTTAGAAATTCGTTATTCGAAATTGTTTAAAAAGTAGAAGAGTTTTTAATAAAAGTTTTATTTTATATAGTTAATTTTTAAATTTTCTTGTGGATGATGATAATTATCGGTTCTTAAACATTAAGGAGTGATGAAAGAAATTTTATCACTCTTTTACATTTCTGAAAATATTGATAATAATCATAATTCTAGCTTTAAAATTTTTGAAATTTCTGAATCCAAATGCAACTCTTTTTATTAATTTACAAGTATTGTTATTTCTTTCCATAACTCCATTACTATAATTAGTTTCTAAAGTGTTTTTAATATATTCTTTAAATTCTCTTAAAGTATTTAAAGAAGTTTTCATATATTCAGATATTTTAGGATAATCTTAATTAATTACTTTTTTAAATAGCAAATAATCTTTTCTCTGCAATGCATACAAAATACTTTGATACAAGTTATATGTCTCTTTTAGTTCTTCATTTTTATTCAGTATATCATTAACTACATCTACTTCTGTCATTAGATTTTTAAAACAAGTATATTTTCGCCAATAACTGCTTTCTAATTCAAATCTTGGTTTTAATAATAATTTCCAATACCTTTTCAATTTTCGATAATTTTCTTTATCGCTTTTCATCACTTTTATTCTAGTTCTATTTAGACTTTTATTTATTAATTGAACGATATGAAACATATCAATAACAATTAAAGCATTTTTAAACATTTTCTTTATTAACTCTAAATATGGTTTATACATATCCATAACAACATACTTTACTTTTTCTCTTATTTCTTTCATATAATAACTAAAATATTTAATTAAATCTTCTATTCTTCTTCCTAATACTACGTCTAATGTTTTACCATTTTTTCCATTACAAATATTAAATGCCATTTCTTTTTTTAATGCGGTAAATTCATCTATACATAAAACTTCTGAAAGATTGTGTTTATAAAGTGTTTCATTGTCATAAACTTTATTTACTATTCTTTGAACGCTCATATTACTAATATTACAATATTCAGCAATATAAGTATGGGGAATTATTTTTTTAGAATAATTAATGATGGCATATTTTGTGTTATTACTTATATGACATCGATAAGCAACAACAGTAGTAGAAGCGACAAATATTTTATTACAATTTCTGCACTTATATTTTTGTTTTTTTAGTTCTAAATAACTATTTAACTCGGATATTTTAGGTATCTTAATTAACGAAGTTTTTATAAGTAGCTATGTAAAAAGAATACACGTTTTTTAAAATGTATTCTTTTTTTTAAGACTTTCATTAAATTCTAATTCATTTTTTATTAAAATAGCAAATTTTTCTAAGTAAAAAGCCAATAAATTTTCTAACTTATTTAAATAGTCTCTTTCAATTTCTTTGCTTATAAAAAATTTTTTTTCGTTTATTTTTACTTTAACTTTTTTTATTTCTTGTTCAAGAGGTTCAATAATTACTCTTTGATATATCTCTATTGTTTCCATTATATTTCCTTTCTAAGGGAATATTTTATGCAAATATTGCATAAATGTCAATATGCGACATTTGCATAATATAAAATTAAATTGGTGGTATTGTGGATAGATTGAAAGATTTACGGGAAGATAGAGATTTAACCCAAAAACAAATTGCTAAGATTTTGGGTTGTTCGCAAACAACTTATTCGAGATATGAAACGGGTAATTTAAATGTTCCGGTTGACATATTAAAGAAATTAGCAAAATTTTATAAAGTTAGTATAGACTATTTAATTGGTTTAACCAATGAAAAAACGCCTTATAAATAATAAATAAAATATGGAAAAAAACCATATTTTATTTATTTTCTGTTAATTTTCGTTTATAATTTTCATGGAGGAATTTATGATAGATGAATTAAAAGCCAAAGAATTAAGTCCTTTGGATGGAAGATATGCTGATATAAAGGAATTATTATCACCATTTTTTTCTGAGTATGCTTATGTTAAATACCGAGTATTTGTTGAAATTAAATGGTTAATTTACTTAATTGAAAACAACTTTTTAAAAACTAATTCAAAAGATAGAGATAAAATTTTAAATATTTATAATACTTTTGATATAAAATCTTATTTAGAAGTTAAGAAAGAAGAAAGTATTACTAATCATGATGTCAAAGCAATTGAATATTATATCGATGAAAAATTAAAAAAAGTAGGGTTAGAAAGTGTTGCATCTTTTGTGCATTTTGCCCTAACTTCAGAAGATATAAATAATACAGCTTATGCCTTGATGTTAAAAGATTTTCTTTCCACTCTTTATTTAGATAAGATTGAAGAATTTTTAAATTATTTAAAAGAGTTAGCAGATAAATATAAAAATGTTGCTGTTTTAGCTCACACTCATGGCCAACCAGCGACTCCAACTACAGTTGGTAAAGAGTTTAAAGTTTACTGGTATCGTTTAAACAATGAACTTACTAAATTAAAACAAGTTTCAATCATGGCTAAATTTAATGGAGCAACAGGCAATTATAGTGCTTTTCATGTCGCTTATAAAGATAAAGATATTGTTGGTTTATCAAAAAGATTTATTGAATCATTAGGTCTAACTTTTAATCCTTATACAACCCAAATTGAAAATCATGATTATATTGTTACAATTTTAGATCTTATAAGACATATTAATAATATTTTTCTCGATTTAAATTTAGATATGTGGTTTTATATTAGTAAAGGCTATTTTAAATTAGAAGTTATTAATCAAGAAGTAGGGAGTAGTACCATGCCTCATAAGGTAAATCCTATTAATTTTGAAAATAGTGAAGCTAATTTAGAAGTGGCTAATGGACTATTAGTAGTTTTAACAAATAAATTACCTCGTTCAAGAATGCAAAGAGATTTATCTGATTCTTCTTGTCTTAGAAATTTAGGTGTAGCTTTCGGATATTCTTTACAAGGTATTAAAGAAACGTTTAAAGGTTTAAAAAAAGTTATAGTTAATGAAGAAAAAATTACAAGTGATTTAAATGACAATTATGAAGTACTAGCAGAGGCTATTCAAACTATGCTTCGAAAATATGGCATAACTAATGCCTATCAAACTTTAAAAGATTTAACCAGAGGAAAAAAGATCAATAAAGAAATACTTCATAAATTTATTAAAACTTTACCAATTAGTGAAGAAGATAAGAAAGTATTATTAGAATTAAAACCAAATACTTATATTGGTCTTGCTAATAAATTATAAAATAAAAAAATGATAAGTTATTTATCACTTTTTTATTATTCAAAATAAATAATATTAAGAAATTAAATAATACTATAAAAAATTATATTTTAATAATATCATGTTCTTTATTTAATCCACATAATTCATCAAACGATAAATTAAAATGGCAAGCAACACCGTACATAAAAGCAGTTAAAACTAATGTTTTCCCACTTTCATAAGCACTGATAGTCGATTGGGAAGTATTTAATATTTTAGCTAAATCATTTTGTGTTAATTTATATTTTTTTCTAATAATTTTAATATTATTACCAATTTTTGTTTTATCTATCTTTTTGGTATAATCGTAATTATCAAAATTATTTTCCCCATATAAATCTAATATGTAATCAATCGTTACTTTGAAATAATTACAAAAGTTTACTAAATGCCTAAGAGGAATAATTTCTTCTTGGGTTTCCCATCTCGCATAAGTTGATTTACTTATACTTAAAATTTTTGCCATTTCCCGTTGAGTCAAATCTTTTTTATTTCTTAATACTGCTAATTTTGAAAAATCCATAATTTACCACCAATATAATTTTCTCATTGTATTGGCGTTTTCTTTTTATTTGCCCCCGGAATACGATTAAAAGTTGCATTATAGCAAAAATATTCGAAATATTTAAAAAAATTTCCGATAATTTAAATATAAATACTATTTAAATATATAATAATCATTAATTCATCTTAAATAGTTTAAGTATTCTTTTTCAATCGAAGTATCAAAAAAATGTAAATTATATTTTTCTCTTAAATCATTTAAAATTTCATTAGCAATGGTTCCATCATCTTGATTAATCTTTTCTTCAGCTAAATAAATTTTAATTCGCTCATTTAATTCTTCTAATGATGCTTTTTCGATTTCATCATCTTTAAAAACAATAACATATTTATCATTTAAATTAAAATAATTATTTGAATAAGAATTTACTTCTAAATTTTTTAATTCTTCATAAATTTCATCTTCGATATTAGAATCAAATTCAATATTTTTTAAAGCTTTTATATTAATTTTATCATTGTAAATATTTATAATTTCAGAATAAGTTTTTCCAGATTTTAAATCAGCTAAAATTTTCTTAGTTGTATCTAAATCATCTATTAAAATGTATTTTCCACTCATTGCTCCCGTTAAATCATTATAGAAATTTTTAACTTCTTCTTCAGTTATTTCTTTTTTTAAATAATCAGTTAAATATAAATTTCTTTTATATTCTAATATTAAATTATTTTTAAAATCTTCAAAACTTGTAAAACCATTTGAACTTAGAAAAGCTGTTACAGAATAACCATAGTAATTACTAGCTGTATTTAGATAATAATTTGCTTCTGATGTAACTTCTTCGATCATTTCATCGGTTGTTTCATATAAATTATCTAATATTTTGGCATCAATTTCATTTATTATAATATAAACACTTCCCATGTTTTTAAGAGACTCATATAATGTGTCGGCTGTTATTGTATAGTTATCGATACTAACAACTTTTTCTTCACCATTTTTAAGTTGGCTAATAGCATCTGGTCTTAATAATATAGTTAAAGTTATGCCAATAGAAAAACCAATTATAAAAACTAAGATTGTTTTTTTATTAATTTTAATGAAATGTATCATAAACATCACCATAAATTATTTTAACAATTGTTTGTGTAATTTTTGTGTAATTTTTCTAAAAATTTAAGTAAATAATTAAGAAATAAAAAAAACTTAATTTGGTTTAAGTTTTCTATTTTGAATTAATTTTTTTATTGTTTTTTTTCTTTTTGTTTTACTATTTTTTCAATTTGACTTAATTTTATTTCTTTACCAATTACAACTGGTAATTTTACTAAATATTCATAAATAATTTTATCATCTTTGTCATAAATATTTGGTTTATCTTCAAAATAAAGTCTAGCATATTTTAAAGCTGATTGATGAGACCAACCTCTTACTAATGCCATATTGTGTCTTTCAACTTTTTTAGGATCAACATCTATTTCATATATTTTATAGAAGTTATCTTCTAAATATTTTGTTTTTACAAATTCAATTACTCCATCTTCATCAAAGCAAAAAAAAGCTTGATATCTCGATAATTTATCAGGATAATGTAATAATCTTTCATATTCAAAAACGACATCAATCAAGAAATTATTATCTCTTGCGTCATAGGTATAATAACAAAGACCATGGGAAGATAATCCATCTTTGTAATATTCTTTGTCTTTCATTTTTTTAGTTGGAAAATTTTTAATTAACGATATGGTTTCATCACTTTTTATGTGACCAGATCTATCAATATGATAAAGTTTCATAACTGCCTCCTTAATTTTTGTTTATTATAGTTTAATAATACAAAAAAGCAAGACAGTAGATATATCAAAATAATTAATTTATAAAAAAAGTTTAAGTTAACTAACTTAAACGTTATTTTTAATTTGGCAGGGGATGAGAGAATCGAACTCCCATCTAAGGTTTTGGAGACCCCTATTTTACCATTAAACTAATCCCCTACAAAAAAACATTTTAACATCATTTATATTACTTGTCAATTCATATTTTTTCTTATATAATATAGCTGTTGGGAGAGATATTATGGCTAATACTAATACTAAAAAGAATATTCAAAAAGAATTAAATAAATTAAGCAAAAACAAGAAAGCAAATTTAAATCAAAAAAATAATAAAACAACCCCTAAAAATAAATTAGAAACTAGTAAAACAACAAGTAATAAAACTCCTATCAAAGAAACAAATAACAAAACAACAAAGGTAAATATTGATAAAAAAAATACTAAAAAAAGTAATTATTCAAAATTACAACAAAAAAGAATAACTGAACAAAAGGCCAAAAAAGAATCGGAAATTAGAAAAAAAGAAACTAAAAAACAAAAACAAGAAATAAAAAATAAAAAAACATCGTTTGAAATAAAAAGTAAAAAACAAAAGGCAAAAATAAAAAGTAAAAAACAACCTCAGGAAATAAAGAATACTAGCCAACAAATACCAAAAGAAAGAAGTATTCTCAAAAAAATAAAATTATTTTTACTAAGCATTTTAATTAAATTGAAAAATTTCTTTTTAAAAATTTTTACATGTTTTAAAAAAATAGGAATAAAACTTAAAAATGGTTTTAAAAATTTTCTTCAAAAGATAAAAAGAAGAAAAAATGTTAAAAAAGAAACTAATAAGGAAAAAAAGAAACGATCTAAAGAGGTTATAAAAGAAAATAAAAAAGAAAAAAGTAAGAAAAAAACTTTTGAAGAAATTTATCCTGAAAAAGTTAAAGAAAAAGTATTAACCTTAAAAAGTTTAACTGGTAAACTATTACCTATTACTTTTAATAAAGCAGATAAAAAGAGAAGAAAGACAATTTATTTAAAAGAAGCTTTATTATTTACAATCATTTTAACACTTATAGATATATTGGGATTTTATAAAACTAGATATATTGACTATTTAAGAATATTTGATAATAATATTTGGAATTTAGTAGCAACTATTTGTTTAACTCTTTTAGTACTATTTATTGCATCTTTTCTTCTTGATCTGATTATTACAGAAACAATATTGAAAATAAATAGGAAAAAGTTGTCTAAGCAAAAGAAAAAAACTGAAAATAAGCAAGACGATTAAAATAATTATTAATAAATATTTACTGGTATTAAAAATTAATTTGATGTAAAATTATGTCAAATAAAAAATCTTTAAAATCTTCTTTTTGAGGATTTTTTTTTATTAAAGAAATTTTTTCTCTTTACTTAATTTTTTTAATCTTTTTTAATTTACCTTTAATTTAATGATTTGTCGAGTTTTTTTCCGTTTTGACAACTATAAAATATATCTTGTATAGTTAATTTGAAAGGAGGGTTTAAATGATTAATACAGTCATGTTGGTTGGAAGACTTGTTCAAGATCCCGAAATAATTGAACGAGAAAATGGAAGTAAAGTATCAAGGGTTACGTTAGCTGTTAATCGGAAATTTAAGAGTAGTGATGGCATATATCATACCGATTTCATTGATTGTGTGTTATGGAACAATTTTGCTAAAAATGTAAATGATTATTGTTCTAAAGGTGATTTAATTGGAATTCGGGGAAGAATTCAAGTTGATGTATATGAAAAAGATGGAATCAAAAGAAAAATAACTGACGTAATTGCAGAAAGTGTAACCTTTTTATCTTCGATGAAAAATAAGGAAGAAGTAAAAGAATTAAAAGAGGAATAAAAATTTATTAAGTTATTTATACAAACTCTTCTAGAAATTTTTCTAGTGGAGTTTTATAGTTTAAAATTTGTTTAATCTCTTAGCTATATTTGACAAAAATGGCTTTTTATGGTATAATTAGAAACATATTTAGGGAGTAGCTCCATAAAATAATGGTTTAATTCGTCAATACGGTTAATGCCCGGATTAAAATTAAAGAGCAAGACTATTTATAAATTAAATGGTTTTTTTTTAACCATTATTTGGGAGGAATTTATATGAAAAAAACACACGTTATGTATGATGGATATGCAATTAATAATGACTTAATATCAAAAGACAAATTTATGTATGATTTTTTAGGTCAAACTAATAAAACAATTTTTAATAACCAATGTTTGCAAACTATTGTTCCATATTTTAATGGAAAAGTAAAAGTAATGGGTGGAGTAAGTGGGATGTTGCTTGGTGATAATATGCATTTTACTTGTCACACTTTTAGTTATTTAAATTGCGTTTTTATAGACTATTTTGGAGATGAAAAAAATGGTGATGCTGTTAAGTTTTTAATTGATGATACGTTTAAAACTCAAGATTATTCTTATTGTGATGATAATGAAAACAAAAAAGGTAATTTTGGTAAACATTTAATCATCACTACTAATAATATTAAAGGATTTATTTTTTATCAAAATCAAATAAAAAATATTTTAAGAGACATTGAAATGACTCCAATTCATTCTTTGTTATCAAGACGAGTTGATGAGGAAACTTTTGATTTATTGCAATTAATTGCTGAGTCACATATCTCTATTCATGCTAATGGACAAATAGCATATATTGATGTCTTTTCTTGTAAAGATTTTGATGAACAAAAAGTAATGAATTTATTTCCAAAAATATTAGATGCCAAAATAGTAAATAGAGGTATTAGTTTCCCAACCGAAGATGAAATAATTGAAAAAGAAAAAGCTTTAATAAAAAGTTTATAATCATCATATATAAATATAAAAAGGTACGACGTATGTTGTGCTTTTTTAATAAAAAGAAAATTTAATATATTTTTTGTTAAATATTTAATGATAAAATTATATTATAATAAGAAAGTTAAAAACTCTTTACTATTTTCTTTATATAGGCTAAAATGTATTTGGAGTAGTGATAATATGACTTTTGGAGAAAAACTTAAATTATTAAGATATGAAAAAGGCTTAACGCAAGATGATATTGGTTACCTTTTAAATGTTACGAAATCTTGTATTTCTTGTTATGAAAAGGGTACAAGGCAACCATCTTTGGATGTTTTAATTCAGTTAGCTTCGTATTTTCGAGTTAGTGTTGACTTTTTGATTGGAATGGAATCATATGATAGTAATACTAAGGTAAGATTAACAAGAAAAGATATTGAGTTAATTAATGCTCTTAAAAATAATCCGGTTATCTATAAAGAAATAGTAAAAAATGTTAATGATTCTGTTTTTAAAATTAAGAAAATATTTGAGTAGTTATTAAGGAGATTTCTCCTTAATAACGAAAAATAAAAAAGTTTAATTTTAAATTGACAAGTATTTTAAGTTTTGATATTATATATATGTTCGTTATGGAGCAGTACTCAAGAGGCTGAAGAGGCTCCCCTGCTAAGGGAGTAGATCGGGTTAAACTGGTGCGAGGGTTCAAATCCCTCCTGCTCCGCCAATGTTGATTTTACCCTTGAAAAACAAGGGTTTTTATTTTTTTAGGTACTATTTAGGTACTATTTTTTTATAAATTGTTTAAAATATCTATTATTTCATCTTGTATAGTAGGGAATAAATGCATATATGTTGTTTGCATAACATTTATTGTGTGTCCCATCCGATTAGACATTATTAAGAAGAATTTTGCTGTATCTATTTTAACGTTTTTTTCTTTACTATTTTTTATATATTCATTTATTAATAAACTAACATGTGAATGTCGAAATTCGTGTATTGTTATAGCTTTAATCCCACTTAATTTAAAATAATAATTTTTATATCTTGTAATAGTTGTATCTGGCAAAAATCTTGTATTTCCAAAAACAAACCATTTTTCTTTAAAATCGGAATATTTACTGACTTCGTTTTTATATTCGACAAGTTGGTTATATAATAAATTATTCATTTTTACTTTTCTATTTTGATTATTTTTAGTTGAGGTAATTTTAAATTCTTCTTTGGTTTTAGTAGACAATGTTTTATTTACGATTACTTCGGAATTATTAAAATTTATATCATTCCAAGTTAATGCCTGTACTTCTCCTTTTCGCATACCGGTATAATATAAGAACATAAATAGGGTTTTATACATGGAATTATCAATTACTGAAATAAATTTGTTAAATTCTTCAAGAGTTATATATCTTATTTTCTCAGAGTCTTTTTTTATTTCTTCATTTTTAGATTCGAAAGGACCTATCTGTTGTACAATGTTAATTCCTAATCCGTAGTTAACGATAGCATAATTAAAGATACTTTTTAAAATTACATAAAGTTTATTTAAATAATTTAATTTTAAGCCTTTTTTTTCCATTTCTAGGCGCCAATTCTTTATTGTAGATATATTTATATCTTTTATATTAAAGTGTTCGAAATATGGCTTTATATTAACGTTATAAGCATTTTCGTAACAATACACCGTTGATTCTTTTCTTTTTTTATACATTTCTATGAAATAGGCTTTTGCTATTAAACTAAATGGTTTACTAATAGGATTATCTCTTTTCATAATAAATAAAGCTTCTTCTTCAAGAGCCTCTTTTTTTGTGAAGTATTTTTTAGACTTATGTGCCTTATTATTTCCGTTAAAATCTTTTTTATAAACCTTAAAAAACCATTGTCTTCCGTCCTTTGTAGGTGTTTTACTCTTATAAACAGCCATAATTTTACCTCCAATTATTTACTTTTATTTTTTTATTTAGTATAATTAGAGTACAGAAAAAGAATTGTCTGACTGACTTTTTATTTCTGTACCCTTTATAGGTTTTGATCTCGTATTCGTAGTACGAGATCTTTTTTTTATTTTATTTCTAATTTTAGATGTCCCGTTTCTCCACCAGATATTTTTTGAATATATAAATATTGTCCTTTTTCTAAGGTTATTTCAGTGTTGTAACCATTTACACCTCCAACGGTAATTGGCAAACTGTTATTTTGAACATCATCAGGATTTTCGGTATCTAAATCAGTTACATATAAATTATATACTCTTTGTGGTGTTCCATCATATTCACCATCAGTTTGTTCAACAATATATGTTCCGGCTTGCAAAATATCTCCATCATAATTATCGTTTTCAATTGAAATTTTTAACCATTCAGCTACATCATCACTGTTATCGTTCCCACTATTTGTCCATTCTAAGAAAGTCATATAATTACCTTCTTGTGTGTTATCAGAAATATTTTCTTGTTCTGTTGGAGAAAAATCGTTAGAAGTTTCTTCGGGTCCAATAAGCGCTCCAATAACACCTATTACTAAAATAACAGCAACAACAATTGCCCATTTAGGAATTTTTTTCTTTTTTTCCATACATCCCACCTCCTTCACTACAAACTCTATATCAAAACTCCTGTACTAGCAAGTTTTAATCAAATTTAATAAATATTCAACATATCTATCTGCTTCATCATAAATATTTTTTTATTTTTCTTTTATGTTCATGTTCTATAATAGGCAGGTATTCTTTGATGTTAAACTGTGCATTTTGAATCAAATCATTAATAATTTTTTTAATAACTTCTAATGAACATAATTTAAAATTCATTTCTAAAGTTTCATATTCTTTTATTAATGATTCTTGAGTATAATATTCTCTCATATTTGATAACAATGCAAAATTATTTTCATTAATGTAACATGAATTAATATCATCTAGTAAGTATTTTTTAAAAATTTTATCGTTATATTTTCTATAATTTTCTAAGTCATTGTAATAGGATACTCCACATAAATCGAATATTATACATTTTAAGCATATATTAATAGCTACATGATATTTTCCCTCTGAATATGTTAAGTCTAGCATATTAAGGTAATTATAATATAATTGATAATATTGCCTTGTTTTTGAATATTCTAATAATCTTTTTTGAAAGATATTCCATACACAATCTTGATAAGAATATCCTTTGTTTTTTGGTAATTTTTTTCTGACATCATAATATTCCTTAACAGTAATTTGATATTTTTGACTTCGATGTAGATTAACAAATTCAATATTTTGCTCATAGAATTCTTTTCCTTTTTCTGACAAAACGTAATATTTTTCTTTCTCATCATATATATGAGCATATAGTTCATTGTCAACAATTTTGGCTATTAAGTCCTTTTTGTTTCCTGTTTGTGATATATTAGCGTTTTTTAAAATTGCTTTTAATTCGATAATTTTTAATGTTTCTAATAATTCGAGTTCAGTTGCATTACGTAAATATCCAGCTTTTACTAAATCTTTTATGAATAGCTTAATGTTGTAAATTTGGCATTCAGATTTGTAATAAACAGGGACATCTCTATCACTAATAATAATTTTATCAGGCTTTGTATATTTCCATAAAACTAATTCAGTCGCATATTTTTTTATAAACTGCTTAAAATTCATATTCGAATCTTGAGTATCAACTATAAGTAATGTGTGACATTGTGGACAAATAGAGTCGTTATCAATAACCATACCACAATTTGGACAGTAAAAAATATCTTTTTGCTCATAAATTTGTCTTTGGTTTTTGATATATTTATTATTAAAATTATTTATAAAATCTAAAACTTTTCCCATTATGAAACCTCACTTAATTTCTAATTACATCACTTTTTAATATTTTATAGGTTAATATAATCATAGGAATATTTAATAGTATTTGAATGATTATATAGTTTTTTATAAAAAGTTGCAATATTCCACAGAATAATATCATATAAAAATATGTTACTAATCCTATGCTAAATAAGAATATAATTGACATCAATACAACTATTAATTCAAATTTAATCTTTTTTTCTTTAATTAATTGCAATCCAATTGTTCTAACACAGATTATAGGGTATACAAATGTATAAATTAATATCAATTTATCTTGCGACACAATTACAACCTCGTTCTTTTTTCCCTAGCGATACCAATTATTTTAACCGGCTTACTTTCTATTTGTTCTTTGTTAAATCTCATAGCTGGGTATGAATTATTGTATGCTTGCAATGTAATTCCTTCATCATCTAAAAATACCTTTTTAAAGGTTGCGTCATCACCATTAACCATAACAGCACAATCTTTCCCGTTGGCTATTTGATAATCTTCTGTTTGTTCAAAAATCACGATGTCTTTGCTTTCATATTTTGGATACATACTATCACCAGAAATATATAGACCATAAAATGATTTTCCGCCACGGGTCCACGATCTAGGTATTTCTATATATTCTTTAATATCTTCTTGGGCTTCAATAGGTATACCAGCTTTAATTACACCAAGGACTGGAATTTGAATAGTATCTGAATTGATTTCCATTAAAGTTGCGTTATCAAAATTTAGCGGTGGGAAAAACTCGTTAATTGATATTTTAAAATATTCTGCTAATTTGAAAAGAACATCTTGATTTGTTTTTCTATCTCCAATTTCGTATCGAGAAATTGTTTGTGGAGTTGTATCTAAATATTCTGCTAATTCTTCTTGGGTTAAATTTTTTTTCTCTCTGAGTTCTCTTATCTTATTTCCAATATATTTATTTATATCCATAATTTCCCTCCTTCGTATATATATTAACACAAAAATCACCAAAATGGAAGAAAAAGTTTCAAAAAAGAAAAAAAAGTATTGACACATCACCAAAATGGTGATAAGATTAAATCACAAGACAAGATTTGGAGGTGAAAAAATGCAAGAAAAATTGATTTTATTAAGAAAGCAAAATAATGTTTCTCAACGAGAATTGGCAGAATTATTAGGTATATCAGCAAAACAATTCAGTGCCAAAGAACTTGGGAAAGCTAAGTTTAATGGCGACGAAATGTTTCAAATAGCAGATTATTTTAATCTCAAAGTTGATAATATTTTTTTGCCATCAACTCACCAAAATGGTGAATTGAAAACAAAAGAAGAATAGGAGAAAATACAAAAATGACTGAAATAAAATTTAAATTAGAAGTAAAAAATTTTGAAGAATATCTAGAAAAGTTTGAAAAAATAAAATCACTAGTCGAAGAAGTAAATAAAATGCAATTGAAGGTAGTTGTCGAAGAAGATAACTCTACAGATCTAAATAATTGTTTAAAAAAAGAAAATGAAATTATTATACAAAACGAAAATAGTAAAATCACAGTTTATGGAGACACGTTTACAGTAGAATCACCAGAAATAAATATCACAAGTAGTAAATAAAAGAAAGGAAAAAGAAAATGAAAAATAAAGTCGGTCAGACAAAAACTAAGGAAGAAATATTAAGTCAAACTTATATTACTGCTAAGGATTTAAAAATATTAATACCTGATTTAGGAATTAATAAATGCGTTAAATACATCAGAAATATAGTTGATGAAATGAAAGAAAAAAATATGTTTGTCCCTGAGGGAAAAGCATATTTGGCTCACATTAAATTAGTTAAGAAAAAATTTAATTTATAGGAGTGAAAAAATGAAAAGAATAAAATGGAAAAATGTAACTTATTTGTTGCTATTACTAATTAGCTTAAGTGTAATAATTCATGACTTTTACAAATTAGCACTAGAGCCTATCTTTACCGGTTATTTAAGCAGTTTAACATGGTTTGGATTAATTACACTAAGTATTAGTTTTCTAGTCTTAGATAAGAGTTTTGGGCAAATAAAAAGTGCATGGATCAGATGCACTAAATAAATAACTATCAAAAATTATTTACGGCTAGATTATAGCACAAATTTTAAAAATTAGCAAATTGGTTGGTTGAAGACAAGGAGAATAAATATGTGAGAGAAAGTTTTATATTTTATAAAAGTTTTTATAACGCAATAAGTAAAATAAAAAATAAAGAATTAAAAGCTGATATTTACGATGCTATTTGTGAATTAGGTTTAAATGAACATATAGAAGAATTAAATAGTGAAGTTGGACAAATTATTATGGAACTGATCAAGCCACAAATAATTGCCAACAAAGATAAATATGAAAAAGGTCAACAAGGTGGAAGACCAAAAGAATATGATGAAGAAAAAATAGAAGATTTAATATTGCAAGGTTATAGCAATAAAGACATTGAAAGAGAAATTGGGTGTAGCGTTTCTACTATTAAAAATGTAAGGACAAAAACTAGACAAAAACTAGGACAAAAACTGCCAGAAAGTCAAAAACCTAATGTAAATGATAATGATAATGTAAATGTTAATGATAATGATATAAAAAAAGAAAATATAAAAGAAAAAAAAGGTAATATAACGATTTTCGGAGAAACTCCTCCAATCGATGGTGATGGTAAACGTAAAGATATCTCATCTATAAAACATAAATATGGTGAATATAAACACGTCTTACTAACAAATAAAGAATTTGAAACTTTAATCGAAACATATGGAGAAGAAGAAACAAAACAACTTATCACTTACCTAGACGAATATATCGAGATGAAAGGCTATAAAGCAAAATCACATTATCTTTGTATAAAAAAATGGGTTGTAAAAGCAGTTAAAGAGCATAGTAAAGATAATCAGCTTAACGAAATGAAAACGCCTAATTGGTTTAACAAAAATATTGAAAAAAAAGAAGAAAATTTAGGGGAATTGGAAGAAATTTTGAAAGATTTTGAATAGAAGGAGAAAAAGAATATGATAAAAAAACCAAGCGATGTAGTTAGTACTACAAAAAAAATGAGATTATTGATTGCAGGTTTTCCTGGAATAGGGAAAACGACATTAGCATTATCTGCACCAAAACCATTGCATATCGATGTAGATCGTGGAGTAGATAGAGTTCAAGCTAAAAATAGATGTGATTTTATTCAACCAGAAACTTACGAAGAATTATTAGAAGATTTAAAAAGTGATTTAAGTGATTATGAAACTTTGGTTTTTGATACTGGTGGCAAATTACTTGATTTAATGAAACCGTTTGTAATAAGACAAGATAGCAAGAACGGACAAAAAGATGGGCAAACACTTTCAATCAAAGGATATGGAGCAGTAGGCAAAGAGTTTCAAAGACTTATGGATTATGCTTTCTATCAATTAAACAAAAATGTAGTAGTAATATTTCACGCAAAAGAAGATAAAGACGGAGAAGCTACCAAATTAAGAATTTTAGTTGAAGGTAGCACTAAGGACAACGTATGGCAACCGATGGATCTTGGCGGTTTTATGGAAATGTATAACAATAAACGAACCATTGGGTTTAGTAATTGTGAAAGATATTTCGCGAAAGGCACTCACGGTATTCAAGGAATTATTGAATTACCAAATTTAGATGATCCAAGTGTGCCAAATGACTTTTTAACAAAATTATTTAATCAAGTAAATCAAAATATTTTAGATGAGCAAAAATATTTTGATGAACAAAAGAAAAAGTATGAAGAAGTAATGAATGAAGTAGTACCAGTAATTGACTCAATGACACTTGAAACAGTAGATGAAGTTGTTGAGAAAATGAAAACAATAAATCATGTATTAACTTCTGAAAAAGAATTAAAACATAAATTTAAAGAAAAAATACTGGAATTAAATTTAGTTTGGAATAAAGAATTAAAAAAATATGAAAAGAAAGTAGAAGAGGTAAAACAAGATGAGTGCTAAAGAGATGTTTGAAGAATTGGGGTGGCTAAATGAGTAAATATCTTATTACACCTTCACTTTTAAATAGTTGGAGATATGCAATTAGCCCAGAAAATGATTATGGTAACCTAGAAGACTTTAAGAAAGTTCTTTCTAGGGAACCAATGGAAGAAACTGAAGCTATTAGAATTGGTTTTGAATATGAAGATTTTATGATTAAAAATTACGAACAAACTAAAAATGGTTGTTACCAAGTAAAATTATCAAAAGATATTGTTACTAAAACGGGAGTTTATGTTTTGTACGGAAGACTTGATTGTTTGAAGGCTGGAAAAATTTATGATTATAAATATACGGGTAGTTATGATGTAGGAAAATTTTTTAACAATTATCAAACAGCAATTTATTTGGATTTAGCCCCAGAAGCATTCGAAATGGAATATTTAATTTGTAATAACTATAAAGCTGGGAAAAAAATTGAAGAACTCAATATTTACCATGAAACGTATACAAGAAAAGAGGTAAATATTGATTTAGGATACGAAATAGATTGTTTTATTTATTGGTTAAAAGCAAACAATTTATATTCTATTTTTTGCGACAAATGGGAAAGTAAATTTTAAGGAGACAGAAAATGATTGAATTAGAAAAAGATATTAGAGATGTTCAATTTCAATTAAGTGAAGAAGATCAAAAAATAACCACTTACAAAACTGCGAGTTTCAATGATTTGTTAGATTTGTTAGATAGTAAAAACTACGAGATAGATCAATTAGAAACCGAAATAAGTGATTTAAAAAGTGATCTAGAAGAAAATTATAGACCTATTTCAAGAGAGGAAGAATTATCGTGAATAAAGTATTTTTGATAGGAAGATTAACAAAAGATCCAGAGATTAGATACAATTATCAAAATATAGCTATAACTAGATTTACACTTGCAGTTGCTAGAACTAAACAAAAAGATAGAGAAGAAGAGACAGATTTTATTAGTTGTGTTTGTTTTAATAATCAAGCAAAGAATTTTGTAAAATATCAAAAAAAAGGTAATTTAGTAGCACTTTTTGGAAGAATTAGAACAGCTTTTTATGATGATGAGAAAACAAATAAAAGAGTATATACAACTGACGTAGTTGCTGACGAAATCAAATATTTAAGTTTTAAAGAGGAAAACCAAACTCAAATAAATCAAAACGTTAATAATCAAATTGTTGAAGGAAACGAAAAATATAGTCAGCTATCAGCTAAAACAGTTATGAACGAAGACTATAATCAAGAATTACGAATAACTGATGATGATTTACCATTTTAGAATGTAAGGAGAGAATATGAAAGAAATAAAATTTAAAGATTTAGATTGGTATGTAATTGAAGAGACTGATGATTCGGTTAAATTGCTTTTAAAAAATGTTTTAGACGAGGGAAGAATTGAAAAATATTCAAACGACGATTGGTATGTTGATAGTTGCGAAGTAAGACTAACTAATGATGTAAAACCACCATTCGATTGGGAAAAATCCTATGTAAAAAATATTATTTTAGAAAATTTCAAAAATGATTTAGGAATTGAATGTGATATTACTATTCCTAGTAAAGAATATATTGAGAAATTACCTATCGAAATTAGAAAATGTAATTGTTGGTATTGGACTAATACGCCTTCGTACTTCAATGCTGCGGGTGCTCATGCTCGCGTGTATAACGTCTATCCGACGGGCGAGTTGATTCAATGGTACTACGTCACGGACTCGAACGGTGTCCGTCCAATTATAACCTTAAAAAAAGAATTATGTACGGAACTATAAAAGAATTAATCCCAAAAATGATGGACTTAGATCCAAACAAAATTTATGAAATCAAAGAAAAACCAAATCAAAAAACAGCGCAACAAAATAGAGGGCTTTGGGAAATGATACATAAAATTGCGAAATATGAAGAGATGGATGATATGGACGTGTATTGCGCAGTTTTAGAAAAGGCTGATGCTAAGAGTGATTACATAATTACAGCTGAGGATAGAGCAGAGGATTTAAGAAAGTCATTTCGGGGAGTTAAATTCATAAGAATGCAGGAAGTGAATGGAAAAGACTGTTATGTTTATAAAGTCTGTTTAGGTAGTTCAAAAATGAATCGGAAAGAGTTATCAGAGTTATTGGAAATAGTAAATTATTTAGCAGCCGAAAGAGGAATACCTACGATAGAAGATTACAATTATGAAAGATTTTATGGGAGAAAGATATGAAACAATTGGACATTTATGGAAATGAAGTAGATCTAAAAGAGCTAGATCCAAAACCGCTTGAAAAACAAGGCGGAAGAATAACTTTGAAGAGTTGGTTTAGAAACTGTTACGGTTATAGACAAGGCTTTTATTGCAAGAATTGTAAATTCTTTGAAAGCAAAACCGGAAGAGAAAAAACATGTTACAAATGCACCAAAATGAGTACTTCATCAAACAAAGAGACTGACATAAGAAAAAATGATATTGCTTGTAATTTGTACGAGGCAAAGCCATGATAAAAATATTGAATGAAATAGAATTTTTAAAACAAACGAGAGCGTTAAAAAAATATTTTATGAAAGCCTATAAACAATTTATTTTTGAAGTTATTCCTGAAATAAAAAAACAAACCAAAAGAGATGGTTATTATTATACTACACTCGATATTGATGATGTATTTAATAAAATTTATGGAGAATTAAGAATTAATTATATAGTAAAAAATGGTATAGCCTATATAGAAAATTTTGAGCCACAAAAAATGTTGTTAGATATGTATTTTGGCTTATTACCGACTTATAAAGGAATACCTTATAGAAATCAAAGAGATTTATTTAAGATTAAAATATTGAAAGGATAATATTATGAATGTGGATAGTTATAACGAAGTAATTTTTGGCAAAGATACTTGCAAAGAAATAGCAAGAGTTTTAAAAGAAGGTAAAAATATAATAATTGGCTTTACTGACGAAGAGTATGAGCATATAGATATATTTTTCTCTTATATGAATACTAAAAAAACTGGTTATATTCAAAGAGGCATAAATGAATTTGATTTATTCGTTGGCATTGTTCCAAATAAATTTTATGGGTTTAGAGCAGATACTGAAAAATCAAAGGGATATATTGGAGAAAAATTAAATATTAGTTATGAGCCAATGCTTACTAAATTAACAGATTTAATTAATGGAATTTGTAGAGAATTAAAGGAGTAAAAATGGAAAAAAGAAATAACGAAAAGATGGGGGTTATTTCTTGGTTGATTAATTTTAAAAGTTTGCGTGAAGAATATTTCGAAATGTTAAGTGATTCAGAAAAGTCGAAAATGGATGTTGAAAATGCGAAAAAGGAAAGCAAGAAAGTGCGAGATGTTTTAGAAGCTGAAATAGAAAATTTAAACATCGAATTAAAAAGGACTAAAAATCAATTATCTAGTAAATCGCAAAGAGTTTATGATTTAGAAAATGCTATTCAAGAAAGAAATAAAGAAATACAAGAATTACATCATGAACTATCAAGAAAAAATTTACAGTTGGATAAAAAAATTAAAGCATTTAATAAAATAAGAGGAGCAGTCGGTGGTTATCAAAAACAAATTAATAAGTTATGTAAAGAGTTAGATTTATCCAAAAATAAAATAATTTTTTTAGAAAAAAGAGTTCCAAAAAAATCGTTTGAAGAGTTAAAGGCTTACGAATTCGGAAGACGTGAAGTTTTGAGAAGAAATAAGGAAGTTAGAAATGAAAAAGTTTAATTTAATAGCAAAAATAATATTGTTAGCATTATTGATTTTAATAGTTTGGGGAGTGATAGGATGAAACAAATGAAATACAATACAAAAAGAATAATCGAAGTATTAGATAGTGGGACTTGCTTTGGATATAATTATTATATTTTAAATTTAGGAACTCATCCGACAGCTTATGTTGAAATACCAAAATATCACAAATTTTATAGAAAGCATTATGACGAAATAAGTATAGATGTTCACGGGGGGTTGACTTACAGCAAAGATAAATTGTTTTTAGGAAAAGAAAACAAAGAAAATAGTTGGTTTATAGGTTGGGACTACGCGCACCTTGGAGATTTTTCTGGTTTTGAAATGTTATTTTCTAATTTTTCAAATAATGAAGACAAAAAATGGACTACCGAAGAAATTCAAGCAGATGTATTTGATGTATGCAAACAATTAAAAGAATGGAGATAAATAGATGACAATTAATGAATTTAAAAAAATAATAGATAAAGCATATAGAAGAACTGGGGTGGAATAATGGATAAAGAATTATTAAAGGTAAAAGATTTGCCTACTGGTGCGATAATTTTGAAAGGTAAAATGATTTTAGGGATAACAAAAGCAACCTTGCCCCAAAAATATTATGATTATTATTGTACGAAAGTGTCAGAAGATAATGAATTTGATTATGAATTAGATAAAAGGGTTGAAGAGGTGAAATAAATGAGTATATATGAATCAAATATAACCAACCCTAAAAAACAATTAGAGTTCTATAAAGATTTATCAGAACAACTACAACAAGAAAATCAAAAATACAAAGAAGTAATAAATAAATTGAGAGAAGATTTAAATTTATTAATCAAATACGGTGATGGTGAAGATGCTTCTAGATGGGATAAGCAATATGGAGAATTTGCTAAAAATCATTTGAAATATATGGACGAACTTTTGAAAGAGGTGAAATAAATGGATGTAAAAGAATTTGATGAATTAATAAATGCACTACCTAAAGTGAAAATCGATGAACCCATATCATCAATGAATAGCATAAATATTGAAGATTTAAGAAATGCAGTAGAAAGATTAAAAAAAATTCCAACTTATCAAGATTTACTTAAAGAAAATCAAGAATTAAAGAAACAACTTGAAGAAGAAAGAAAAAAAGTAAGTGAATATTCTTATAAGTTATCTAACTTTAGATGTGAAGAAACTTATGAAACTCAACAAAAAGAGTTTATCGAGTATTTAGAAAATATGCTAGACAATGAAAATGATATATTTTCACTAGTTAGAGTAAAAGATGTTTTATCAAAATATAAAGAAATAACAGGAGAATAAAAATGAATAATAGATTAAAAAATTTTATTTTTGAGTTCAATAATCTATGCAGAAAGGACAATAGAATAGAAAGTTGGGCTGTATATGCCAATGAATTTATGAGGATAAGAATAGATATTAATTTTATTGATTATAATAACAAGATTTATGATTATCATATTGAAGAAAGTATGGATTATCTTATTTATATGGATAACAATGAACTAAAAAGATATGCAATATACATTTTTGACAATTCGCAAAGATCTTTTGAAACTAAAGAAATAATAGGAGTAGATAATGAATAATATTGAAAAACAAAATTTAATAATGAGTAAATTGTTAAAAGATAATTGGAATATTGAAAGCGTAAGTTATACAGGAAGATGTGAATTAATAGCAACTAAAAAATATGCAAAAATAAATATTACAACGGAAGAATGTCTTTGCCATGGTGGTAGAATGTGGATCAGTGATAAGCACACTAATAATCATTATGAAATATCACATGATGAATATGATGAAAGCAAAGGGATAACAGATAGTTCAAGTGAGTTAAAATATATCATTGAAAATGAAATGATGGACTATGTTAATAGATATTCAACTTTTGTTTATAAACTTACAAAGATAAATGAATATGGTAAAAATTCTGATGGAACAGAAAACCAAAAAGTTAGTTATTATTCTAGTATGGAAAATTTGGCTTATGGTGTTTGCGAAAATAAAGATATAAAAGATATATATATTATTGATGATGTTAAATATCAACCTCCAAACGAAGATATTTATTATATAACAAAAAGAATACAAAAAGACAGTAAATATTCATGGGAACAAAATAGAATATGGTTTAAAAAAACTCAATATCAAAGAAAAGATAAAAACAGCAACTTTAAAGAAGAAAGAAGTTTTGAAATGTATGTAGAAATATTTAACAAGTAATAGGACTTAAAGATGAATGATGATAAAAAAAGAATAGTTGAAGTAGCCACTAATTTTGTTAAAACAATTTTGGAAAAAAATATCAACATGTATAGTTTGAATGATTTATACGAAATTAGCCTAGGAAACAAGGATGTTTTGTTGGATCATCTAAAAGCAATAAACAATATTATTATGAAAGCAATTGAAATTTTAGGAGATAAAGAATGAAAGAATTAGAAGTTGGAATGTGGGCTTATTCAAAAACATGTCGTGATTATGGAATAGGGAAAATAGTTAATGTTACAGAAAATGGTCAAGGGTTTAAAGGTGACTTAATAGATATACAATATAAATATTCAGAACACGCTATTGAAAATCAAGATGTAGTAGCAAGTTACAATATAATAGATTTAATAGAAGTAGGAGATTATGTTAATGGGTATAAAGTTTATGAAGCTGATAAGGTATGTCATAGAATTACATTAAATGGTTCCGACGATGGTAATGAATTTAGATTGACTTATTTAAGACCAGCGCTAGGAAAAAATATGGGTATCAAATCAATAATAACAAAAGAACAATTCGATTCAATGAAATATGTAGTAGGAGATAAAGAATAAAAATGAATATAGTCGAAGAAGTAAAAGAGGTAATATCCAAACTAAACGAAATAGATAGCTATAATTCTTCTTTACCTCAACAATTAAGTATTATCGATAAAAAACAACAGGATATTTTGCACTTAATTGAAAGTCAAAAAATAAGTGCCTTTGAAGCTTATAGAATCATTAAAGAATTACGACAAGTTAGAATCGAACGTCGAAAAATAAAAAATGACATGGAATTGTTGAGGGTATACGATGAAAATAAAAACAAATTATCTTCAAATGAAAATAGGCAATTCTTACTACATGAAGTTTGCAAGAAAGAAAAGAATTTAAATACAGAATACAAATATCAAGAGTATACAAAAGAAGAATTAGAGAGTATTATTAAATAATTAAAAAAGGAGAGTGATTTTATGATTAAAAAGGAAATATATCCTAAAACTAAAAGAGTTAGCAATTTAGGTGATAAGATTTTTATAACTGAAAAATTAGATGGAAGTAATTTAGTATTTTTTAAAAAAGATGATGAATTATATATCGCTCAAAGAAAAAATATATTAAAATTTAGTGAATTAGAAGAAAATAAAGGCATTTTATATAAAGGTTTGTATCAGTGGTTAAAAGACAATTATGATGCTTTAAATGATTTACATAACAATAGTGCAATATGCGGCGAGTGGTTAGGTATGGGATGTCTTAAATATACAATAGATGAGTTTGATAAAAGATGGTATATGTTTGCTAAAGCTAATATAGATGACGATTTTAATTTGTATAATTTAATGTATGATCATGATTTGTTTATTTATTCATTTCAAAGTCAAGAAATGCCTAATTTTATTGGAATAGTTCCGGAGGTAGCAGAACTAAATGTTTTGCCAAATAAAGAACATTTAGATAGCATTTATGAAAAATATTGCAAAAAAGTAGGTAGAAACGTTGAAGGTTTTATTGTTAATTATAAGAATATAATTTCAAAATATGTTAGGATGAAAAACGGTAAGTTACAAGAGCATCACGAATAATAATTTAGGGGGGGGTATTTGGTAGATAGGAGGCATTGTGGAAGAAAAAGAAATAATAAAAATTGTATTAGATGAATTGACAAATCGAGGTTTTTTGAGAAAAAATCAAAATACTTTCGAAACAACAAAAGAACTTTTAAGGAATTTAAATAAAATAGAGAATTCTGTTAATTATATTCAAAATCAAATTGATAGTTTAAATTTAAAAGCAGCCTGCTTAGACACCCCTAAATTACCTCACGGAATTTCTTTCGAAGGTACAAATGCTGAGACTTTATTAAGTGTGGAGCAAATTGAACAAAGAATAAATTTTTTGAAACAGTCTCAGATTAAAATAACGGAATTTGTTAAATATGTTAAAAATATTATTAAAACAGTTTTAGATGAAAACACACAAATTTTAGTAAACAAATTTTATTTTGAGAAAGTTGATGTATTAGATTTGTGTGTAGAATATAATTGTGAAAGTTCGACAATTTATCGAAAGTTAAATAAAGCTATTAATTCAATCAAGATTGAGATATTTGCTGAAAAATTTATCAACGAATTATACTCATAACTTTTTTTGCAAAAAGTGTGCAAAAACGACGCCTTTGCCGTGCGAAAAATATATGTTATATTTGATATGATGAAATAATTATAATCAAATAATCATTTCATTATTCCATTGTTCATATTCTTTTTTCAAAACAGTTGTTCAAAACACTAGTTAATTGCTAGTGTACTGATGATATAGGAAATCACCCTAATTGTAATACCGTTAATGCAAGAAATAGTATTATAGCTTAAGTATTAATATTAAAGTATTAATTAATGCGTGGGTGGCTAACGAAACCTAAAATGTACAATTATATCATTAGTGCAGTGTCAATTAAGACACCAATAATCCTCTTTATAAGAACCATTTAGGTTCTTTTTATATTGTTTAAAAAAACAGTCGAATATAGGAAAAATTATGAAATATATAATAAAAATAATGATTAATCAATATAATGTTAAAAATATTGATTGGATGGGTTATAAACTTAATAAAGATAATCCATACACCTATCATCATATCGTAAAAAAAGAACATGGCGGAGAAGAAACAATTGAGAATGGAGCGATTCTAACAAAGATAGCCCATGAGTATTTACACAAAATAGAATGCAAGGATATAGAATTGTATAACTATATTAACAACGTATTAAAACAAATTAATGAACAAGGGTTTGGACCTTTAAAAAGACAATTGCTAGCCATCGATTTTATTTTAAAGATGTTTGAAAAAGAGCATTTCGGTGATAGTACCAAAAAGGGTAAAGTTTTGATAAAAAATGAATATTTAAAAAGAGATTTTTAAGACTTGTTAAAACAAGTTCTTTTTTATATCGCAGGGTGGAGCAGTAGTAGCTTACGAGTCTCTTTAGCTCGTGGTCGTAGGTGCAATTCCTACCCCTGCAACCAGAAGTCAATTAAGGAGGTGGTATCGAAGCAAAGAAAATTTAAAAATAGCAAAGAATTTTACAATAAATTTAAAGAGTATGTAGTCTATTGTAAAAAGGAAGAAAGATTGCCTAATATTGCAGGTTTTTGCGTCTATTGCGATATAAATAGAGATACTTTTTACGCACAAGAAGAACTATATTCCGACACTTTTAAAAAAATAAATGAAATTTTAGAAGATGAGGCTTTAAATAATAAGTTTTTAAATGATGCTAGAATTATTTTTTACATGAAAAATAAATGTGGTTATAAGGATAAACAAGAAATCGATACCACTTCTTCTAATAAAATTACAATAATCAATGATTTACCAAGTGATGGCAATGAAGATAAGTAGTCAAATAGCACCATCATTTTATAAGACTTTTAATAGTTATAAAACTCACCAAATATATAATGGAGGTCGTGGCTCTACTAAAACATCAATGATTAGTTTAAAAATCGTTTATAATTGCCTAAAAGAATATAATTGTTCAGTTGTGGTTTTGAGAAAACATCAAAATCAGTTAAGAAAGTCAGTTTATAAAGAGATAAAAAGAGCGTGTTCAAGACTTGGTCTTGTTGATGGTGTTCATTATAATAGCACGGTTTCGCCGATGGAAATAAAATTTCTACAAAATGGAAATACAATTTATTTTGCTGGCGGTGATGATTTTGAAACAGTGAAGGGAACAATAGACGAAAATAAGTTAATTAAAATTGTGTGGTTTGAAGAATTGACGGGTTGGGATAACTCAGAAGATATAGATCAAATAGTTGCCACTTTTACAAGAGGAAATAACGATTGGTTTATGGCTTTATACTCCTATAATCCGCCAAAAAACAAATTCGCATGGATAAATAAATGGTGCGAGTCTATGATGTTGAGAGACGATTATTTAGTTTCCGAAACTGATTATAGAACAGTACCAGAGAAATGGTTAGGCAAAATGTTCATTGATGAAGCAGAGAGGATGAAGAAGTTCGATAACAAAAGGTATAGATGGATATATCTAGGTGAAGTCATTGGGATGGAAGGCATGATATACAATCCAGAAACAATAGAATATGTTGATAAAGACTATATATCTAAGAATAACCTAAGAATACTTTACTTAGACTTTTCAGTCGATGGTGGTCATCAAACGAGTGCTACTACTTGTGGATGTTTCGGATTAGCAAATGACGGATATTGGTACTTATTAGATACTTATTATTATTCTCCAAATGAAAAGCCTAAAAAGAAAGCACCAAGTGAACTATCGAAAGACATATTTAATTTTGAAATAGCAATGATTAAAACGTGGAAATGCGCCGAAGATAAAGAGACTATAGATAGTGCAGAAGGCGCTTTACGAAATCAGTTGTATACCGATTATGGCAAGAGATTCCATCCTGTTAATAAAGGAAAGAATAAAGAAGAACTGATTGATTATTCACAAGCCTTTCTAGCAAAAGGAAGATTTAGAGTGTTATTAAACAACAATAATAAGATATTTAAAAAAGAAAATGAAAATTACATGTGGAAAGAAGGTACAGTTGAAAAAGGTAAGCCTGAGCCTGATAAAACGGAGAAAGAGTTTATTGGCGAAGAGCCTTACTACAACAGTTGGTCTAATGATTACAGTTATTACTATGCCGATCATACACAAGATGTTTTCCAATACTGGGTAAGAGATAATTTAAGCAAATTAGGAATAAAGGAGTAAATATGATGAATGACTTAATTAATATAATAAACAATATAGATTGGCAAGGAATTGCTAATGAAATAAAAAAGTTGCAAGAAGAGAATCAAAGATTAAAAGCAATGATAAATGGCTTTCTAAATGGTGTAGAAAAAGATAAAAATGCAAAAGAAGTTAAAATATTTCACGTATGCAAATATACATCGTTATTAAATGAATATCAGAGATGGTTAGAAAAAGAAAAAGAAGAAAAATATAGAGATTGTGGAATTACTCAAAAAGCTATAACAAAATGCTATGAGAAATTAATAGAGTTAAGAAAAAAATATGAGGAGAGTAATATAAAATGAGTGATGCAGTAATAATTACATTGATAATTTGTATAACATTAGTAGGTTTAGCTTGGGTAGGCAGAGATAAGTGAGGAGTGATTTAAAAGGAATTATATCAAGATATACAGAGTAAATTAAGCAAAAAGGGTATAAATCTAGTAGTTGGCGATATTTACGATATGATGGCTATATGGAAGTCGTGGTATCGTGGTAATGTTAATGACTTTCATTATTTTCAAATGAAGATGGCAGATGGTACTACTAAAAAATGTGAAAGACTTACTATGAATATGCCTAAAAAAGTATGTGAAGACTTTGCTAAACTGCTATGGTCAGAAAAGGTGCAAATAAAGCTCGATAAGAAGAAAAACACTGAAAGACTACTAGAAGTATTAGATAGCAAAGAAAACAACTTTAAAGTTAACTTTCCTAACTTTTTAGAACGTGTTTTTGCTTTAGGAACTGGTGTTACTGTAGAATACCGTAAAAATGAAAAAACTCTTATCGATTATGTTGATGGTGATGTGGTTATTCCATATATGTACACTAATAGTTATATAAATGGTTTAATTACTGTTAGTAGATTTACGAAAGGTACTGATACTAATAAAAAATACTTCACTCATATTACTTATCATGAATTTAAAGATAATAAATATACAAAATTGAACGAACTCTATAAATCTAGTAATGAAACAACTGTAGGAAAAGAAGTTAACTTCAATGATATGTTTCCTAATGTTTTAGAATTTGAAGAGTTTGAAACAGATAATCCTCATTTTCAAGTATGGAAGCCTGCAGTTGCTAATAATTTTGATACAGATAGTCCAATGGGATTGTCTATACTTGCCAATCAAATTGATAAGTTTAAGGCTATAGATACAGAATATGACAGCTTTAATCGTGAGTTTCGAACTGGTAAGAAAAGAGTTCTGATTAGTAAAGAGGCAGTAAAGAAACATTATGTGCCTGATCCAGAAAAAGAAGGAAAAGTTAATTTAGTTAGTTATTTTGACAATAATGATGAAGTATATGTAGCTATTGCAGGGATGGAAGATCAACCTGTTAAAGAAATCGATTTTAACTTGAGATATCAAGAACATATCAGTTCAATAAATGCTCAGTTGAATTACATTAGTGCAGGTGTTGGTTTAGGGCAGAACTACTACAACTTTGATGGACAAGGTGTTAAAACTGCTACTGAAGTAGTATCAGAGAATAGCGACACTTATAGAACTAAGAAACATCATGAATTAATGGTTAATGACTGTCTATATGATTTGATTAACGCGATATGTGAGCTTGAAAATATTCCTTATAAATCAATTAATATAGTTTTTGACGACTCAATTATCGAAGATGAAAATACATTAATTAAGAGAGGGTTAGAGCTATATCAAAATAAAGTTATTTCACTTGAGAAATTTATGCAAAAATATCTACATTACGAAAACAGTGAAATTCAAGAAGAAATAGCAAAAATCCAAAACGAAAACAAGTTAGTTCAACCTGAAGGTATGGACTTTTTTGGTATGGAACAAGATGTAGAACCACAAGAAACAGAAGTAGTTGAAAAAGGGTGATATAAATGTCTTTAGATGAACTAGAAGAACAAGTTGAAAGGCTTTATATCGATATGGAAAATGAACTGCTCTTAAATATCGCTAAGAAGTTATCTCAAGGCAAGCCTATGGAGATAGATAAGTGGGATAGCGAAAATAATCAACCATTATATGGCAGTGGTGGTGTTAATGAATGGCAGTTAGAAAGATTAAGGCAATTAAATGGCCTTAACGAAGAGAATGCTAAAATAATTGCTAAATATTCGGGTAAGACAGTTAAAGAGGTAGAAAAAGTCTTTGATAGAGCTAGAGAGATAGGCCAAGAGAAGGACAAAGGCCTTATTGAAGAAGGAGTTAAAAGAGGTTTGTTAAATGAGATAGATAAGACCGTTGAAGATGCGCTTGTAAGAGATATATTGGCAAATGCAATGACAGAAGTATTAACTACATTTAATAAGCAAAATAATAGTCTTCTGATGAGTGCAGGAGATGAATATGTAGCTATAGTTAATAAAGTTTCTTCCCAAGTATTATCTGGCACTAAAACTACTGTTAAAGCTATGCAAGAGGCAGTTAGTCAGTTTGCTGAAAAAGGCTTAACTGGTTTTACAGCCAGAAATGGAGCAAGATGGAATCCAGAGGGCTATACAAAGATGGTTATTCGTACAAATACACAAAATACAATAAATCGTATTCAAGACGAGAGAATACAAGCCTGTGGTGGAGATTTCATAGAAATTAGCTCACATATAGGTGCTAGACCTTTATGTAGCCAGGATCAAGGGCAAGTATTTTCATTGAGTGGTTATTCAGGCTATATAGAAGATTTAGACGGTGGCAAAGTTAAAGTTAGACCGTGGAGTTCTTCAACATATGGAAAGCCAGCTGGAATATTAGGAATCAATTGTCGTCATTCAAGATATATGTTTGTTCCTGGCTTGTCAAAAAAAAGAGAAATGGATTTCACTAAAGCAGAAAATGACGAAATCTATATTGAAAGTCAGAAACAAAGATTGTATGAAAGGACTATCCGAAACAAAAAAAGAGAAATAGCAATGCTTAAACAAACAGGAGCAGAACCTAGTTATGTTAAGAGAAAACAAAATAGTTTAAGCAATACTAGAAAAGAATACCTAGAATTTTTAGATAAAACTGGTAGAACTAGAATAACAGCGAACGAATGGATAGGTAGTACGTCGTTAAGTACTAAAAATATTTCTAAAACAAGAAAGAAAACAAAGACTAACATTAATTATTCTAAAATGAAACAAACGTCAACAAATTTAAAACCACAAAAATACAATATTGATGAGTATAAAGATGATATAATTAAGAATTATAAGTATTATTCTCAAGACAAAGTGTTAAAAAGTATGGGACGTTTTAGTTCTGATAGCAACTTATTTATAGAGCGACAATTAAATAGCAAAGGGTTTGACAAATTGCCTACTAAATTATCAGCAATTGAATTTGAGAAACTATCATCTAAAGATTATATAAAAGTTAAAAGAGGTCTTAAAGATTATAATGGAATATCTGCAGAAAAATTGAAAGATGATT
This sequence comes from uncultured Bacilli bacterium, assembly GCA_944350445.1. Classification (GTDB taxonomy): domain Bacteria; phylum Bacillota_I; class Bacilli_A; order RF39; family UBA660; genus RUG591. Next base: position 51,239 of record CALVOW010000002.1, read on the forward strand.
TTATAAATGGTAAACTATATGTAGGTAGAGGGAATTTTGGAAGTGGAACTTATACAGCTGTTGATAGTGCTATTGCAGAAAATTATGGTAATACCATTATTGATATAGCTATACCAAAAAATGTAAATATAATAAATTATAAAGATTTATTAAAAATTAAAAAAGAAAATTTCACAAAGTTAGATAGTTTGTTATATTCCAATGATTTTAAAGAAAAATATGGCAGTACTTTTAAAACAGTACTAGAAAAATCGTTAGAAGATTATTCCACATATGCAATATATATGAATTACGATGTAATACAAGTTGATGTTGAAGATTATAAAAGATTACTAAATATTACAGACGTTGACAATTTACATCCATATTATATAATACTTAATCGAGGAAAAGTTATTGTTAAGGAGTGATAGTTTGAATATTTTTGAAGATTTAGCAGAAAACGAAAAAAAAATTGGAATGTTGTTAGATATTATTTCTGGTTGTGACAATCAAGGAAAACCTATTGAAATGGATATAAAAGAAAGGAAATATCGAAGAGAAATCTATAATAAAGCAGAACGATTAGGAATAAAAGCATTTGATATAAATGAATATTCGGAAAAAGATAAAAAGTTTATGCAAAAATGTATAGAACAATTCAATGAAATTAGCACCAAATAAGGTGCTTTTATTATGCCTTAATAGTTTTAGTAGGTGCAACTCCTACAAAGGCACCATAGGACGAGCAATCGTTCTTTTATTATGTCTTTTACTTAGTTAGACAATAAAGAGATTAAGGTGTGGGAATTACTTTGTTACCCAAATAAAAAACTTAGGAGGAAATTATGGAAAATAATGAAAATGCAGTTACTCAGACTGAAACAGTAGAAACTGAAAATAAAACTGAGGTGTCAGGAGAACAACCTGTTGAAAAAAATGAAAAAACTTTTACTCAAGAAGAAGTGAACGCGATGCTAGCAAAAGAAAAGAAAAAAATGCCTAGCAAAGAGGATATGAAGGCTTTTAATGAGTGGAAAGAAAGTCAAAAAACAGAAGAAGATAAGAAAAATGAAATCTTGTTAGAAAATGAAACTTTAAAAAAACAACTTGCTTATGCAGAGAATAAATCAGTAGTCGCGAATGCTGGTGTTGATTCTAAATTTCAAAAGTTTGTTTTGAGTGAAGTTTCAGAAATTGAGGGAGACTTTGAAGACAATTTAAAAGATTATTTAAAAGAAAATCCTCAATTCTTAATTAGTAAAATTGAAACACCTAAAACAAATGGTGTAGCAACTAAAAAAATCAGTGATGATGCCGAAGATGGTGTTACTGCGATTTTAAAACAGAAGCACCCAGATTTATTTTAAGAAGGAGAGTGATTTAAAAGGCAAATCCAATTGGTTTAAATGGTACTCACGAAAGACAAGAAAGATATGCTAGTCAAATTGTTAAATTAATGAGACCTTACTTCAGAATTAGAAGTACATTTTCAAGAGATTACGAAGGTAATCCAACAGCTGGAGCAGTTAAAGTCCCAGTAAGAAACATGGACGTAAATGTTCGTGATTATGATGTTAAAAATGGTTTAGCATTAGAGCAAAGTGCTACAAACTATCTAAATATCCCTATCAATTTTAATAAAGGTATTAATGAGTTAATTGATGGATATGAAGCAGCAGCAGTTCCTGATAACTTAATGGCTCAAAGAATGGAGAGCGCAGCTTATTCTTTAGCTAAAACATTTGAGGAAGATGCTATTAACGCATTAGTAAGTAATTCTACAGTATCTACTCAACCAGATGGAACTGTAGATAATATTTATATGAATATCGTCAAAGATATTGCTCAATTAGCTAAACGTGGTGTAGATAAGAATAGAATGTATGTTGCTGTATCTTACGCAACTGAAGCTTTATTACTTGCTAACCCAGTATATGCTAATACTTCATCACAAATTGGTGCAGAATTAGCTAGAAATGGTGTTGTTAACAGAATCAATGGTGTTAATATTATTACTCAAGACTTGGGAGAAACAGAAGACGGACAAGCAATTGAATATATTGTTTACGGTGTTGACTGGACTCAAGCTATTGACGAGTGGATGGTTAATCCCGTTGTTGTTGATTTAACTACTGGATCAAGCGAATATATCGGTGCTAGTGCATTAAAAGGACGTATGGTTTATGCTGATGCTGTAACTGATAAAAACGCAGTTATTGTTAAGGCTAAAGTTAGTGTATCTGCAGTAGAAATTACACCAGTTGCTGGTTTATCTGGAACTTTAGCAGATTCTACTAAAGTAGCAGATTTAGATAGCGTAGGTGGCAGTGGAACTGTAACTTATAGCTTACCAACTGGCGTAGCTGATAATGATAAGTTTGAAATTAGTACAAATACTGTAGTAACTAAGGACGCTACTACAGGTCCAGGTACTTATACTATTGTAGTAAAAGGAACTGATACAGCAAGCAATACAGCATCTGCAACTGCTGTTATTACAGTAGCAGAAGCTAGTGAATAATATTAGAGAGGAGTGGTGTTATGGTAACAAAGGAAGATTATGAAAAATACTTTGGGCAAACTGCTCCTTCTAATTTTTCAAGATTAGAATATTTAAGTTTGAATACAATTAAATCTATAATAACTAAACCAATTCCAAAAAAAACTTGTTCATGTTATGAAGATTTTAAAAAAGCAATTTTGGAACAGATTAATTATTATGATTTAAATTCAGACTTGTTAGATAGCACTAAAACAGGTGGCTATACTTTGGGTAGTTACTCGGAAAGTGCTAGTGAAATAGAAACATCTAAAAGCATAGATAGATTAAGCCCAGTAGCTTATGAAATTCTTTTAAATTGTGGCTTATTGCAAAGCCAGTTAGGAGGTTGTTGTTTATGGTAAAATACAAAATGGGAGCAATTATTAAAGACGTTCCTAAAGGTGCTGAAAAGTGGTATAAGTTAGCTGGTTGGAAGAAATTAGAGACTTCTAAAAAGAAAGAAGAAAAAGATGATAAAACCGATACCGAAAAGACTGTTACCGCATAGCTGCATCTATAAAGAGTATTTAGGCAATACTGGTGAGGGTGATGAATGGGCCGACGGAATTCCATTATCTAACGTTAAAATAGAAGAAAAAATGCAATTGAAAGTTACTTCAAACGGCCGTGAAGTAATAGGTAATGCAAGATTATTCTACGATTTACAAAATTCTTCTGGTTTAACCGAAAAACCTGTTCAAAACAGCCTTATAACCTTTAACGATCGAGTATATCACATTGTAGATGTTGCTGTTTTATGTGGTGAAGAAGACACGGCACATCATTATGAGGTAATGCTTAAATGAAAAAATTTAATAATTTTAAAGAAGCTTTCCAATGGACTAAAGAAGTCATTGAAAAAGGTTGCATTAGTGCTGAATCGGTGATCGCTGAACAAATTTATAAAGATTCGAATGAATTTACATATCGTGAAAGCGGTGAAATGTACAAATCAGGAGAAACTCATAGTAAATTTAATCAGGGAATAATAATTGAAAGAACTCCTTATGTTCGTAGACGTTATTATGAAGGTGGTACGCCCGGCGCAGGTAACAAAAAAGCACAACCAAGATGGTTTGAAAAAACTGTTGCTAAATATAAGAATGATTACCAAGAACAGGCTTCTAAAATTATTGATATGCAAAAGAAAGGATAATATATGATAGATAGTTTAGTTACGTTATTACGAAACGAAGTTGAAAAAGCTGGATATAAATGTTATTCTCCAGATTTACCTCAAAATGATGAAAATATAGTAGCTTTATCTTTAGGAGAAGGAACAAATGAACGTTCTTTAAACAAAGATATTCTATACTCTAGAATACCTTTTTATTTGCTTATTAGAGGTACTTCTAATGATACGGAGACTAGAGGTATTGCTGATACTATTTTTAAACAATTAGACCATAAAACAGACCTAGAAAATGACAATTTAAGAGTAATTTTAATTAGTTGCAATATGCCAAACTATGCTTTTAGAGATGAAAACCAAAGAATACATTACAACATTAATTGTAATATTCAAGTCGAGTGGAAGGAGTGATTTTAAAGGCACAATACGAAAGTTCAGTTAAACAATTTAAAGTTCAATTTGATTTAAGCGAGAATGAGACTCCAGATTGGGAGGATCTAATCGCTTTAACTATGTCATATGATCAAAGTGAAACTCTTGATACGTGGCAAGATTTATATAATTTCTTATCTAATAACGTAAAAACCGGATTAGACCCAACATGGTCAGTATCTGTTAAATTAGATAAATCAAGTCCAGTTTGTCAATTCATTTTAGATAAAGAATTTGCAGTAGGAGCAGAAGCAACTGCTAAATGTAAAATTATTAATTTACTTAAAGGAACGAGTGGTAAACAGATTGAATTTACTGCTACTTTAAGTTCAATTGCGTATGAAGCTACTGCCGAAGAAGTGTTACAAGTAGATTTTGATTTAAAAGTTTATGATAATTCTACATTTGAAGAAACAGATTACACAGCAGGGTAGGCTTTAGTGTCTACCCTTTATTTTTTTAGGAGGAAGAAAGAAATGTTAACATTAACTAGAAAAAAATATGAAATAGAGGAGCCTATTCGTTTAGAAGATGAAAATGGAAACTTACTATATGAGTTCACAATGCAAATTACTGCAGAGGAAAAAAATAGGATACGAGATTTAATATTTTCGCAAGAAGATGTGAAAGATGGTAGAAATTTATCTAAATTGGAACGTGAAGGCAAAATTGATGAAATGAACGAATTAGAATTGGAAATTTTAGAAAAAGCTAAAAAACGTCAAGAAGAATTTGAGAATATTTGCTTTAAGGAGCATAAAGAACCATTTAAAGAAAAAGCTGGTGCTAAATATGAAGAAATGGTTGAAATGTTATTCGATTTTTTCGTAAAAGCCTTCGCAGACAAGAGAATATCACAGATAAATACTATCAATTCACACCTTCGCAAGATTACAAACAATTAAACCTTTTAAGAATAGATGATAAAGAATATAAGCTTAATATTACATTTAAATCCGTCTTAAAAATATTTAATTTAATAAAAGATGATAGAGTAGCAGAGTGCTTAAATATTTTAGGCATTAATGATTTAACTGAAGAAGAACAGATTTTTGTTTTAAATGAAATTGCTGAATATGTATTTAATACAAATAAAAAAGTATCTTCTAGTAAAAAAACGTTTGATTTAAACTTGGACTACAAATATTATTTTGTAGACTTTTTAAATTTTGGGATAAATCTTAATACAGATGATGTTCCATGGTGGGAGTTTGACGCGATTTTAGAGGCTATTATGCTCGATGATAAATCTACAATATCAAAAGTATTAAGTTATAGATTATATGAAAAACCACCAAAAAATGCAAAAGTTCAAGAAGATAAGCGACATAGGTTTATGATGGAAATGAAAAGAAAATATTCTTTACCCGAAACGTTAAGTCCTGAACAAAGTTTAGAAAAATTATGGAATTATGCGGAAAAAAAGGCAGGTGAAAGTAAAAGGATGGAGAAATAAAATTCAAGGTTTCATTAGATGGAAATGAAGCTGAAAAAACAATTAGCACGTTATCGAAAAGTTCTGATACATTAAGTAAAAAAATTACTTCTTTTGGAACGAAAATGACAATAGGAGTAACAGCACCATTGACTGCATTAGCAACCGCAGGCGTTAAGTATAATGCAACAATGGAAACTTATCTAGCTAATTTAACAACATTGTTAGGTGGAAATGAACAAGCTGCAGAAGAACTTCTTAATACATTAAGAGAAATGGCTAATACAACTCCTTACGAAGCGACTGACTTAGTTAAAGCCACACAAAAAATGATGGCTTTTGGAATTAGTGCACAAGATAGTTTGAAATACTTACAAATGCTAGGTGATGTCGCCATGGGTGATGCTAACAAAATGGATAGCTTAACGTTAGCATTTTCCCAAATTAGTGCAAGTGGTAGAGCCACAATGGAAGATATTAATCAAATGATAGATCAAGGATTTAACCCACTTACAATTGTTGCACAAAAAACAGGAGAGAGCATGGCTGATTTAAGAGATAGAGTATCTGCTGGCGGTGTGTCCTTTGAAGAAATAGCTGGAGCGTTCGAAACAGCCACTAGTGAAGGTGGAATATTCTATCAATCAATGGATAAAGCTTCACAGACCACAGAGGGAAAGATTTCGTCGTTAAAAGATAATTTTAGTACTGCTTTAGGAACAATGACTGAAAGTTTACTTCCATTTGTAACTAGTGCTGTTGATGGCTTATCTAAACTTGCAAATTGGTTTTCAAACTTAGATGAAGGTGGGAAAACATTAGTTTTAACTATCGCTGGAATAGCTCTTGCGATAGGGCCTCTAAGCACAGCTATTGGTGGTTTAATTTCCATCGGCTCTAAAATTAAAACAATAGTTACTGTCGTTAAATCTTGGGGAATAGTGACTAAAACTATGACTGCAGCCCAAACTGCACTTAATTTGGTATTAAATGCTAATCCAATCGCGCTAGTTGTAACAGCAATTGTTGCATTAATTGCAATTATTGCAACATTATGGTCTAAATGCGAATGGTTTAGGGATGGCGTAATGACCGTTATAAATGCCATATGGGGAGCTATACAGTCAGTAGGCTCTTTTATTATGGGCGTGTTCCAGAACGTATTTAACTTTGTTTCTGGAATATTTACAAATTTATGGAACGTTATTCAAACAGTAGTAAATACGATAGTGTCTATCTTTTCAACTGCGTGGAACACTATTAAGAATGTCGCAACTACTGTTTGGAACGGTATCTTAGGTTTATTTAGCGCTGGTGGTAAGATTTTTACTGGTGTAGTAGAAGGTATTGCCGGAGTATTTAAAACTATAGTTAATGCAATTATTAAAGGTATTAATAAAGTAATAAGAATACCGTTTGACACAATAAATGGTATTTTAAACTTCATTAGAAACATAGATATTTTAGGAGTTGCTCCTTTCAAAGGACTATGGAAACAAAATCCACTTCCAGTTCCTCAAATACCAACTTTAAGTGTTGGTACAAATTATGTTGCAGCAGAAGGATTGGCATATCTCCATGAAGGAGAGGCGGTTGTTCCTAAAAAATATAATCCTGCTGTTGGAGGCGGAATGACTATAAATTCTCCGATTGTTGTCGAAGTTTATAACGATAATGTATCAACTCTTCAACTAGATAGTAAAACAGTCGCAGAGGTCGTAAATAAATATAATGAAAATAGAGAGGTGGCGGTTTAAAGGATAATGTATTACAAATTGGTAGTACTCCTATTAAGTTTTTGCAAAAAAACGGATATGGGTTAAAGGAAGATCAAGATATTGTACTTAGTACTTTAACTATGGCCGATGGTACAGAACGTAGGAACATTGCCGAAAAGAAAAAAGTTACTATAAGTTTGAAATTTACAAAAATTGATGGAAATACACTTTCAAAATATTTACTCTTAATGGATAATGACTTTAAAGCAACATATTATTCAGTTAAGTATAAAACTACAAAAACAGCCACTTTTCGTTTAACAGAAAAACCAACCACCGAAATGATAGGCACATATTTAGACATTTTAGAAGAATTTGAAGTCACCTTGGAGAGTGTATAATGATAGCGGTTAGTGATTCAATAAAAAATGCTTATAATAATGACACTACCCAAAGAAAACCATATATAATAGTTGGCAATAACACTTATTATATTCAAAATATGGACTTACAGGCAGATTGCTATGACGAAGGGAATATCATAGGTAACGCAATAGCTAAAATACTTAAATTCGATATTGAAACAGAATATGTAGAAGGATTAGATGAGTTTGAACTTTATGATTCAATTTGGACTGGTAATCAATATGAATCAGTCTTTTTAGGAACCTTTAAACTCTATGATGAAGAAGGAACAGATGATTATTTTAGTTCTGTTACAGCATATGATCTACTCATTAAATTTAATGCTCAATATGATCCTTCACAAATGACTTATCCATCTACTGTTTTTGGATTGCTCCAAAATATCTGTAATCAAGCAGGAGTAACGTTAGAAAATACATCTATAGTCAACGGAACTCAACAGCTTGAGACTGAATTATTTGTTGAGGGAGAAACTCTAAAAACTATTCTAAATGCTATATGTCAAGTTTCTGGAACTTTTGGTATGATAAGTAATGATAAGCTAAGACTAGGTTTAAAAGGCACACAAACAATTTCTCTACAAAAATATCAAATATCAGAACCGGAGTTTAAAAGAACTACGCAAAATATTAATCAGGTAGTTTTAGGAATGACTGACATAGAAGGAGAAGAAGTCAAGTATCCACAAGATTCTCAAATAAGCGGTACCATCCACAAACTAACAATTAATAATAACCCATTTGTTTATAATCAAACATTACGTGAAGCATATATTCAAAATATTTATAATCAAGTAAATGGTTTTGGATATGAGGCTATGTCGATGAAATGGGAAGGATTATCTTATGTAGAATTAGGAGATTTGTTAAGTGTAGATGGACATTCTAGTATGGTATTACGATACAATATCAAAAGCCCAAATGGATTAGAATCTACTTTGGAAGCACCGTCAATTATTGATAGTTCTGTTGAGTATTACGAGAACTCTAATTCGATTGAAAATCGTCAAAAAAGGACTGAATATATAGTTGATAAAGCGAATCAAAGAATTACACAAATTGTCGAAGAAATTGGCGATAGATCAGAAAAATCAACATCAATAACTCAAGATATTGATTCGATTGTGCAACAAGTTTCGCAAATTGAAACTCTTACATCTGATCTAACACAAAATAGTTCTTTAACTATTGAAGATGCTTTTGAGGGGGAAATAGTAAAATTTTCAATTTCTGGGAATATGTCTTTACTTTATCCAAGTGATGATTTATATCCGAGTAATGATTTATACCCGCTAGACTCATATTTAGTTATTCAATATGGAGACGAAACGCAAGATAAAATACATTTGCCGTTAAATTATTTAAGATATTTAAATGCAGCTGCTTACGATGAATTTATTGTTGAAAATGGACAAGCAAAAATCATAAGACGAGTTGGAGAGAACGAAGATGGCTCTTTTTATGCATTAACTACTGAAATTGAAGAAGATAAAGGCGATTTAGTCATCGAACTTAAAGAAGGTTATAACAAACTGTGGTTAGAATCTTTCTTTGATTTACCTTTGCAATATAGTGCCAAATATGTAATTAAAAGTGATTATACTGATGTGTTCGCGACAAAAGTTGAAATGCATTCTGAAATTAGCCAAACTGCAAGTGAAATTAATTTAGAGGTATCAAAAAAAGTTGATGAGAACGAAGTAATCGCAGCAATAAATCTTACAAGTGAAACTGCTACAATTGACGCGAGTAAAATTAATTTGAATGGGTATGTAACTGTAAGTGATTTAGCCGGAACTGGAACTACAACTATTAATGGGTCCAATATTAAAACTGGGACAATAGATGCTAGTTTGGTTAGTGTAGTAAATTTAAATGCAAGCAATATAAGCAGCGGAACTTTATCAGCTGACAAAATTAATGGTGGAACTATAAGTGCTAGTTCAATCAATTTAGGAAATAACAAATTTGCTGTTGACACAAACGGTAATTTAACAGCGACGAGTGGTAACATCGGTGGATGGACAATAGCAAGCAATTTATTAAAATGCGAAGTAGACAATTATGAAGTAACTATCATGCCAGGAACTAATTCAAACAAAGACTTTTTGATAGTTCATAATACATCAGATAATACTTATCCATTTTATGTTAGAACAAATGGTTATTTAAGTGCTACAAATGCTAACATTCAAGGAACTATTTCAAGTTCTTCAATAAATGGCTCGACAATTTCGGGTGGCAGTATAAGTATTAGCAGAGGTAATTATTATTTTAATATGGGATTATCAACAAATAATCCTAATTGTAGTGGTTTAAACGTTGGAACAGAAGGAATCAAAGCACAATCAGGAGTTGCAGCAACTGGATTTTCGATTTACGAAAGCGATACTGGTAAAGATTATAATCTTCAAATTAGAGATTATCATGGTAATGTTCATCATTTAACCTTTAGAGGCGGGATAATAACTAAATGGGAATATACTTAGGAGGAATTTATGTCAAATATGTCAAAAGATTTAAAAATAGAAATTGCAAAAGAAAAAATTGTAGATGCAATAAATCAAATAAATGCAGAATATGAATTACCATTACTAATTTTAGAATTAATTTTAAATAGCATAAGTAATGAAGTTCGAAATATGAGAGTTGCAAATTTAAAAAACGAAAGAGAAACACTTAATAAAAGCGAAACGGAGGTTTTAGAATGAGTTTAATAAATTTTAAAAACAAACCCGATACAAGTACTGCAATAAACGCAGATAATTTAAATAATAATTTTAGCGAAGTGAATTTATTCAAAAATATATTTAATCCTTATGGTATAAGCAATAGTCCTTACGCGAGTTATGATATTACCACTCATAAAACAACACTTGCAGCTAATAGCGTAGGAACATCATTTTATACTTATGATAAATTCACTTTAAAAAAAGATAAAACTTATACATTGACTATTATTTTGGACGCTTTATCTGAAACGGCTACTAGTACTTTATTATTTAGTTTTGATGTAGATAATTCAACAGTTATATCTAATTTTTTCGATGTTACAACTGGTGATTTGATAAAAACTTTTTCATTCACACCTAGCAGCGACATTACTCCAAACAGAATTGGAGTTTATTGTGTCAATGCAGGAATAAGCTTTTTGGTGCAAATTGAGGAAAATTCTGAATCGACGCCTTATAAGCCTTCTGCTGCTTATATTGTCGAAAGTGGAAGTAATAACAATGGATCTTGGATAAAATATAGCGATGGTACTATGATCTGCTTTGGTTCATTTACGGTATCGGCCGCAATAAATACCGAGTGGGGTTCTTTATATTCGGCTAATATATCAAATCCCGCAATTTTTCCAATTACTTTTGAATCGGTAAAATCTTGTGTTATCACTATTGGCGGCGATTCATCGTGTATTTTAAGTAGGGTGAATTATTCTACCACCGGAATAACATTTTTGATAATAGCACGACCAAGTTCCACGAATTCAGGAACTTACACATTTAATTATCAAGCTTGCGGCCGTTGGAAATAAAGGAGAAATAATGAAAAAATTAATTGAAAATATAAAATTATATAAATTTGTAATAGGACTTGTTGCGAGTGCTGTTATTTTTTTATGGGGAGTATTTAGTATTTACTACAACTTTAACGAAAATTTGAAGGTTATTCAAAAATCAACGTTAAGAAACACGATTTGGAACGAAAATATTCCGTTGCATGATAGGTTAGAATCGTGCGACTCTTATTTAGAGTTAGGGTATAATAGTGAGACTAAAAAGTATTGTGAATTTTTGTTAGAGAAGGAGGAATTTAAATGAAAAAATTAAAAAAAATTATTGACACAATAATGGCTAATAATTTATCCTTATACATACATACATACATACATACATACATACATATAATTGTATAATAACTTCTTTTAAAAAGGGGGTGAAGGCTTAAACTTTGCTCTCTTTTTAAATTGGAGTAAAGATAGCCGAATTTATGGCTTTATTAGAATTTAAAAACTATCCAGATACATCAACACCAATAAACGCAGAAAATTTAAATAATAATTTTAAAGAAGTAATCAAAATATGCCAAGGAGATGTATTGTTTGATGGAGAGACTGATTCAAATGGTTATATAAAAAACGCTACTTCTAGAACTATCGAAGGATTGAGCAACTACGAATATCTAGCAATTTTATTTCAAAGAGGTGCTGATTATGGTGGTGTTATGCAAACAACTCAATATGCTTGTAAGCATACATCGGCGATGATATTTTATACATCGACCACATCTTGGTATAGACATACAGCAAATTTTTATTGGAATGGTGATATTTTCGAATTTAGAAATATTTATGTCGAAAGCTCTAATGGCAATAATTATTTAACAACAGATTCTTATGATAATGAAATAGTTAAGCTTATTATTGGTATAAATCGAAAAACATTCGATTCTTAAAAAATGAAAGGAGATTTTTATGGAAGATTTTTTAACTTGGAGTTCTTTAACAACATATGCTAGTTTTGTGTCAATCGTATTTATGATTGTTGAATTTACAAAAGAATTAGAATTTATAAAAAAAATTCCGACGAAGTATTGGAGTTTTTTTATATCAACAATTTTGTTGATTATTACAAATATAGTTACTGGAACATTTGAATTTAAAGATATCGTGTTATATATTTTAACATCAATTTCAATCAGTTTAGGTTCAAACGGATTAAGTAATTTTAATAAGAATAAAGCAAATATTAACGAGGAGGTAAAGAGTAATGAGTAAGAATGGTAAATTAATATTTAAAAATTTTGATCCGTATATAACAAGTCCTTTTGGATATAGAATACATCCAATGTCAGGCAAAAATCAATTTCATCAAGGAGTAGATTACGGAACTAATGATAAAAAATTAGCCCAATATGCTATTGAAGATGGAGAGATTACTGGTTGTGGAACTGATTCAACCGGAGCTAAATATGTATACGTTAAGTATCCAAGGCTTGGGAAAACAGGTTTACATTATCATTTAGATAGTATTTCCGTTAAAAATGGTCAAAAGGTAAATGCCAATACCATAATTGGTTATACCGGAGCAACTGGGCAAGCAACTGGAATACATCTACATTTTGGGTGGTTTCCAACGGAGAATCGCAATAAAGCATGGGATGATAAAGGTTGGGAAGATTTCGAAAAATACGAATATAAAGCAGCTGAAACAACAACGACAAACGAATTAAAATATAAAATAGGGGATACTGTAGAGATTGATTGTGTATATATTTCAAGCGATAGCACAAATAAAATAGTTCCGGCAATTACAAAAGGAAAAATCACAAGAATTATTGAAGGAGCAAGAAATCCTTATCTATTAGACGATGGCAATATCGGTTGGATTAATGATGATTGCGTAGTAAGTGAAACTGTAACTACGTATATTGTTAAATCCGGTGATACTTTAAGTGGAATTGCTGAAAAATACGGTACCACTTGGCAAAAGATTTATGAAAAGAATAAAAGCGTAATTGGTAATGATCCTGATTTAATTATTCCAGGGCAAGTTTTAAAATTTTAAAAAGGTAGATATGTTTTTACACATACCTACCTCTTTTTTTATAGAATTTTATTTTGTGCCTCAAATACTTCAAACGCATATTTGAAGGTTGTCTCCAAATAACGCTCATCTTTTTCTAATTCTTTGTCCGGATTAAATGAATCTTCTTCGGTTATAAAATCGTAATTTGTAAAAAATATATAATCTTCAATAACTTTATAAACCAAAACACAAGGATGATCTTCACCAAATTCTGCAATATCTTGTTTTAATTCTTCAATTAAATCTTCGCTTTCATATGATATTTTAATGTCTGTTTCTTCACTAAAAAAGTTTTCTATTTTTTCCCAAGTTTCGGCGGAGCCAAGCCTTTTGCCTTGTTCTATTTGTTCAATTGTAAAAGGCGATAAACCAATTTTATCAGCTAATTCTCTTTGAGTTAACTTGCTTTCATTTCTTTTTTCTTTTAACCAATTTCTTGTTCGCATTTTTTATTCTCCTTTTATTTCACTAAATTTTGTCTTTTTAAATATCCATGAATATCATTAATTGATTTATCAAGATATTTTATATCATAGATAAATACACGACCTTTTCTAGCTCCAAAACTAACTTTATGTTTAGCATCAATTTCGTAATATTTGTAAGCCTCAATACCTAAATTATTTAAATATTTATAACAACTCGCACTTGAATAACCATTCATATTTTTTTTGAAAACTTGCACCATTTTTTGTTTTATATCCATATTCATTTTAATCACTCCTTTTTTAATCAATTCCCATTGAAGACATATAATCTTGCGTATAACTGCCACCAAAACTTGGTAAGCATACTTTTTTAAATAGATTTTCTTTATGTTTATTATCGTTTAAATTGATAATTCCTAGCGTTTCATATTCATAAACACCTTTAAATTTTGCTAATCTTCTCATTTTAGCATTAGTTTTAACTATCTTTGTAAATTCAAATGTAGTAGGCTCTTCAATATCGTAATTGTTGTGTATATATTCTACCATTTCTTCATATGTTTTTTTAAATTCTAATTTAATTATTTTCATTTTTCACATCTTCCTTTCAAATTACAAACATAGTATAACATAAGTCAGTCGGTCAGTCAATACTTTTTTTGAAAAAAAATAAAAAATATTTACAAAAAGATTAATTTATGTTATTTTATATTTGCGGTTGACATACCAAATTTTGACCGCATAATATGTTATAGAGGGATTAAATATTATTTAATTCCTCATTTTTTTCGACAAAATTCGACAAATATCGACAAAAGAAAGTAGTATAATATCTCAAATAAAAGGGGGGATATTATGAAGTTGAATGAAGAAGAATTAAAAAGATTTACTGAAATATTCGAAATTAAAGCTAGATCAGTAATTCTAATTAAAAAGCAAAATGTGGTTACTATAATAATTAATTCAGTTATTATATTCAATGTAAAAAAAGAACTTGTAAAAGAGTTCTTTTTATGTTGGGAGGTAATTTTTATGTCTGATAAAAAATATAAAATTATAGTTAAAGATTTTTTAGATAAACAACATTTACATAATCCAGCAGATGCCGAAACAATTGTAAATGATATTTTAGAAAATAATAAAGAAAATAAAAACGTTGAAATAGATTTTCGAGGTGTAAAAACTGCAAATAGTGCTTTTTGTAATATTATATATGAGGGTTTGAAAGGAAAATACAATATAGTACTTAATAATTGTAACCGATTAATTATAGAGACCTTTAAAAGGGTAGTTGGATAAAATTTGCTTATCAGAAATAAAAAAAGAATTAAATATTCAATCTAAATAATTCCTTCCAAAAATTTCAACGAAATCCAGTCTTGGATAAACCTCGTTGAATTTTTTTTGAGCCAAAATAAAGTACTTTTTACGAAATTTTAAGTCGTTATGCATAATTTCATGATGTAATCTACAAAGTGGCAAAATAAGTTCATATTTTATCGAATTAAGCCTATTTCTACCAAAAAAAACCTCATGCAAATCATTTTTAGGCTTGCCACAAATAAAGCAATGTTCTAAATCGTTTGTTAAGATACTAAATCTCTTTCTTTCAAGCTTAGCCAACTTAGATGTCTTATTTTTTAAATTGGTAAAATTCGATTTAATTAAATATTCTTTAAATTTACAATTACTACATTCTAATATTTTTATTTCTTTTTTTAATTTATTACAGTAGATTTTTTTATTTAATTTTTGTTTTAAATATTTGCAATAACTCATTTAATACCTCCAAAAATTTAGGTACTAAATAGGTACTAAAAAAATAAAATTCTCTATTTTTGATAGTTTTTTAATATATAAAAGTGGTTATAAAATAAGTTTTTTGTATTTTATTGAAATTTAATAAGTGTTTCCCTCCTGCTCCGCCATTTTGTTTTTAAACTATTAGAAATAATAGTTTTATTTTTTTGGAATTTATTGTATAATAACATGGAAAAGGAGAAGTTTATATGAAAATATTATCAGTCAATGCTGGTTCATCATCACTTAAATTTCAAATGTATGAGATGCCAGATGAAGAAGTATTAATTAGTGGCGTTTTTGAACGTATTGGTATGGAAGGGAGCTTTTATACAATAAAATTAAATGGTGAAAAAAAAGAAAAAAAAGTTGAATTACCTGATCATAAAAAAGCTTTTGAACTTTTAGTTTCTGAATTAATGGAAAATAAAATAGTCGATACCTTAGACGATATTGTGGGAATTGGTCATCGAATTGTTCAAGGTGGTTCTTATTTTGATCGAAGTGTTGTGGCAAGCGATGACGTTATTCAAAAAATTGATGAATTATCAAGTTTGGCTCCACTTCATAATCCAGCTGCAATTACGGGAATTAAAGCAGCACAAGCTGTTATTCCTGAAGCTTTGCAAGCAGTTGTGTTTGATACAGCTTTTCATCAAACAATACCAGAAGAGAATTATTTATACGCTCTTCCATATGAATGGGAAAAGGAATATAAGATTAGACGATATGGTGCTCATGGAACAAGCCATAAATATGTAAGTTTAAAAATGAATGAAATTTTGGATCGTCAAGATACCAAATTAATTACTTGTCATATTGGAAATGGAGCTAGTATTAGTGCTATTTTAAATGGTAAATGCATTAATACTTCGATGGGATTAACACCAAATGCTGGTCTTATTATGGGAACTCGTTGTGGAGATATAGATGCAACTATTGTTCCTTATATGATGGATGTTTTAAAAATAAATTCTAAAGAGATGGATACAATTTTAAATAAAAAAAGTGGCTTACTTGGTATTAGTGGAATAAGTAGCGATTCAAGAGATATTGAAGCAGGAATTAAAGAAGGAAATAAAAGATGTGAATTAGCTGAGAAGATGTATGTAAGACGAATTGTTGATTACATAGCTAAATATTATGTTGAACTTGAAGGTTGCGATGCTATTGTTTTCACAGCCGGAGTTGGCGAGAATAGCGTTCCTATTCGTCGTAAAGTTGTTGAAGCTTTAAGTGTTTTAGGGGTTAAACTAGATGAAGAAAAAAATAATATTCGTGGCTCTATTCAAAAAATTTCAACTAGTGATTCTTCAATTAAGGTTTATGTAATACCAACTGATGAAGAATTAATGATTGCTCGTGATACGTTTGAATTAATAAATAGTTAGGATGATTATATGTATAGTGATATTTATAAGTTAATATGTGAGTTTGATAAAATAATTTTAGCTCGTCATGTAGGAGTAGATCCTGATGCAATGGCAAGTGTTATGGCTTTAAAAGATAGTATTCTTTTAACTTTTCCAGAAAAAAAAGTCTATGCTGTTGGAAGTGGAAGTAATCGTTTTTCGTATTTTGGAAAATTAGATAAAGTCGAGGATATGAAAGATGCTTTATTGATTGTCTTAGACACACCAGATATTCGAAGAATTGATGGTGTAGTATTATCTGATTTTAAAAAGATTGTTAAAATTGATCATCATCCCTTTGTTGAAAAATTTGCAGATATTGAATATATTGATGATACGGCTAGTAGTGCTTCTGAGCTTGTTTTAGAATTCATTACCGAAACTCCTTTATTAATGAATAAAAATATTGCTTCAAAGATTTATCTTGGAATTGTTAGTGATACCAATCGCTTTATGTTTAATAATTCAACGGGAAAGACTTTTTTAAGTGTTGCAAGAATGATTGATGAGTATCATTTAGAAATTGATTCTTTATATGAACCACTTTATTTGAGACCATTAAATGAAGTAAGATTGGAAGGTTTTATTGGATTAAATCTTTCAATAACCGAAAATGGAGTTGCTTATATCAAATTAACTAAGGAAATTTTAGAAAATTTTAAAGTTGATGCTGCTGCTCCTGGAAATATGATAAATAATTTTAATTATATTGATGAAGTTTTGATTTGGGCCTTTTTTACTGAAGATGTAAAAAATGAAAATATTCGGGTCTCTGTTCGTTCAAGGGGACCAGTTATCAATACTTCACTTTCCAAATATAATGGTGGTGGACATAAATATGCTAGTGGGGCTCGTATTAAAACTATGGAAGATGTTGAAAAAGTTATAAAAGATTTGGATGATTTATGTAAAAATTATGTGAAGAAAGGACGGGATAATTTTGAAAATTAGTAGTGCTAAACTTGATATTATAGCTGTTAGGAGAAGTCAGTATCCTCAAGGTAATAAGCCAGAATTTTTACTTGTTGGTCGCAGTAATGTTGGAAAAAGTAGCTTTATTAATACGCTTTTAAATCAAAAAAATTTAGCTCGAATATCTTCACGTCCTGGAAAAACGCAAACTTTAAATTTTTATCTTGTAAACGACAATTTCTATTTAATTGATGTTCCTGGTTATGGATATGCTTCTGTAAATCATGAACAGCAAAAGAAAATGGGATTAATGATAGAAGAATATTTAGAAAAAAGAGAAGAAATGAAACGTGTTTTTATGTTAGTAGATTTTCGAATGAAACCGACAGAAAATGATGTTTTGATGTATCAATTTTTAAAATATTATAATATTCCTGTAACCTTAGTTTTAACCAAGGCTGACAAGGTATCAACATCAAAAAAAGAAAGAAATTTAAAAGTTATTAAAGATACTATAAATTTAGCTGTTGGTGATGATTTAGTATTATTTTCAAGCGTTACGAAACAAGGAAAAGATGAAATTTTAAAAATTTTAGAGAATTTTGTAATCGAAACAATATAATATTTAATTGACAAAACCTTTATTTTATCTTAAAATTATATTTGACAATAGGAGGAATATATGGGAATGGATAAACTTAAAGGTTTTTTTGGTGGAACTAGTGAAAGTAATGATATAAAAGATAATGTAAAAACAAATGAAGATGAATATTATGAAGTTTCAAAAACTGCCTTTGCAGATTCATCCACTAGTAGTAAAATGGTATTATTTGAACCTCGTGCTTATTCTGAAAGTCAACAAATTGCGGATTATTTAAAAAAACGTAATGCAGTTGTTGTTAATTTAAAAAGAGTAACTCCTGATCAAGCTAAAAGAATTGTTGATTTTTTAAGTGGAACTTTGTATGCTATTAATGGTGGACTTCAAAAACTTGGAACAGGTATATTTCTTTGTACTCCCAACAATGTTGATGTCGAGGGTAGTATAACTGATGAGACCAAAGAAAAAAATATAAAAAAAGATATAAGAAATGAAGAAGAAGTTGATTGGTAACTTCTTTTTTTTTAAAATCTATTGTATATTTTTTTTATTGATGTTATAATTTTATTATAATAATAGAGAGGTCAATATGAAGAATAAAAAATATTTTTTAATACCGATAACGGTTTTTGTGTTTTCTTTTATTTTATTAAAAATTTTTGATGTTTCTTATTCAGCATCAAATGCTAATTATAATTATCAATATATTAGAAGAAATATGCTATCACATCATTTTATTTCTTCTAATGGTGGAAATGCCAGTGGAACAATTTTAATCAAAGATGGAAATAGAAGTAGTAATGATGGTACTGCCACTCTTGTTTATTGTGCCAAAAGAGGAAAGAAAATAAGTGGGGCTGGTGGATATTCAAAAGAGAATATTTCAAGTTCTGGTTATAGTACGGACCAACAAAATCGTTTAAAAGCAATCCTTATGAATTCTTATCCTTATATTAGTTTAGCCGAATTAAAAAATAATTTAAAAGCAACTGATACTGGTATAGGTGCTTCTGTATATGCTGATAATTTATTTGATACATTGGATGTTCAAGAAGCAATGACAGCTACTCAAGCAGCTATTTGGAATGTTGTTGATAATACAACTAGGTATCGCTATGATACAACTAAAAATATTTCTTCTGTTACATATAAGTATTTTAATGTTGGAAGAGTAAATTGGCAAAATTGTGCTTCTTATAATTTTCAAGGATATGGTGCTAAGTCAACAATTTTACAAGATGGAGATACCCAAAGTTCAGTGTGTGCCTATAAAGCAAGAGGAACTAGTAAATTAGATACCCGTATCAATGCTTTAATTGATTGGTATTTAAGTTTAACTTCAACAACATCTAGCAATGATGATGTTACAAGTTTTGCTTATTCAAATGCCGTTTGGGAAAATATCGGCAGTAAATTAACAGTAAATATTCGTGCAGTTGGTAATTTAGATTATAATAATTCTAATTATCAAATTAAATTTACCGATTTGAATGGAAATGTAATAGATAATTCAAATATTTCGGCAACCCCTATTACTGAAAGTGGAGTAATTAAAGGCTATACGTATGTTATAGATGGAATTACTACTAAAGGAGTAAATGCTAATATTTCAATAACTAAAACAGGTTTACCAACAAATGTTTATTATTATCGACCTAAAAATAATAGCAGTCAAGCTTTTATAGGAATTGATAGTGGTAATATTTCGATTACTAATAATTTAACTATTTTAAATGATGGAACTGGGCAATTAATTGTTTATAAAGTTCGTGATTCAGAAACTGGTGTAAGTTATACTGAAACGACGCAATCATCTGCTTCTCAAACAACAACTGACAATCTTTGTGCAACTGGTAGTGTTACTTGTTTACAAGGTGCTTATATAGCTCTTTATTCTAGAGATAAGACAACAGTAATTAAGGAATTTGTAAGTAGTGCTACTGCACCAGAAATTATTACTGATTTACCAGATGGAATATATTATATTAAAGAATTAACTCCACCAATTGGTTATTTACCTAATGAAGAATTTCTAGAAGTTATAATCGAAAGTGGAAATATAGCAACAGCAACGATAAATAATGATCCTACGAAAATTTGTTTTGAAAAGGTCTCATCAGCTAATGGTGAAACACTTGATGGTGCCAAATTTAGAGTTGAAGGTGCTGAAGGTGGTACATTTGAAGAATTTACGACGTCTAGTCAACAAGATCTTTATTGTATTGAAGGTCAACTTGAATCTGGATATTATTATTTAATAGAAGAGGAAGCTCCAGAAAATTTTGTTAAATCAAATATAATCTATAAATTTAGTGTTGGTAAGTTTGATCCAAATGATATTGTTGATGAAATTGAAGAAGGGGAAAATGTTGTTTTTGTTGAAAGTAATAATGATGTTATTACAATAACAAATAAGCCTGGAGTAGTTATTACAAAATCGGATTTATCGACTGGTGGTTGTGTTGAAGGAGCTAAATTGGTTGTTAAAGACCAAAATGGTAATGTAGTTGATGAATGGACATCTAGTTGTGATGTTGGTTCGGATTCACATGAAATATCACTTGATCCTGGCACATATACTTTAACAGAAGAAATTACTCCAGAAGGTTATGCAACGGCTGAAACAATTACTTTTACTGTTGATAGTAATGGTAATGTTGATACATCACTTGATATGAAAGATGCTCCAATTGAAGCTTGTATTTTAAAAACTAGTGAAGATTCAGAAGAAGGTCTTCCTGGTGGAGAGTTTGAAATATACAAAGAAGATGGAACACTTTACGAAAAATTTACTTCTGATTATGTAGCTACATGTTTCCCATATATGCCAGTTGGAACTTATACTATTAAAGAAGTTAAAGCCCCAGAAGGTTACAAAATTTCCAATGAAGAAATTACAATAACTGTTGAAGATACATCTGAAAGACAAATTTTTGAAATAACAAATGAATTAGATGTTCCAAAAACATCATTAGATTATTCAAGAATAATCATTATTATTGCATCTGTATTTATGGTATTTGGTGTTTGTTTGGTTGGTTACTATGGCTACAAAAAACAAAAATAATCTAAAAAGTGAGACCATACTTGTTGTAGTAGGGTCTCTCTTGCTAATTATTGCTTTTATTCTTTTTCATTATTCTTTAATATTAGAAGTTAATTCAGATATCTATAATACCATTCAAGCTGAAATATTTAAAGAAAAAAACGGAGATAATAGAATTTCTGTTAATGTTTCAGTTGATTATATAAATACAGATAAAGACTTAGGAGATAAAGAAGAAAATTCATCGACTATAAATTATATTGCCTTTTTAGAAATAGAAAAAATAAATTTAATGCAAGGACTACTTCCAAAAAGTTCTTATTATAATAATGTGGATTATCATGTTGAAATATTAGATATTTCTGATTTTCCAGATGTTGTAAATGGTAACTTTATTTTAGCTGGTCATTCGGGAACTAGCAATGTTGCTTTTTTTAAAAATTTGTATAAATTAAAAATTGGTGATAATGCCAAAATTTATTATCAAAATAAAGTATATAGTTATAATATTGTAAATATTTATAATGAAAATAAAGATGGTAGTGTAAATATTTATCGTGACTCTAATAAAACAACTTTGACTTTAATTACTTGTACCGAAAATGATAAAACAAAACAAACAATTTATATTTTAGAGTTAATTGGGGTAGAGACGTATTAGGAGGTTTTTATGTTTAAAGATCCTTTTATAATTAGTAGTATCATATTAGCATTTAGCTTTTTATTTATTTTAATATGTAATCAAAAATTAAAAAGTAAAGTTATAAAGTTATCTTTTCTTGTTTTAGCTATAATTTTTTTAATTTTATTACTTGTTTATGATACTTCTTATGTTTATGAATTATTAAAATGTTTTATTACTTATTTTTGGTATCCTAATTATTTATTATTTGTATCTACTGTTTTAATTAGTATAGTAATACTTATTTATACAATTTTAAATAAAAAATTAAAAATATATGAAAGAATAGCAAATTATTTATTATTTTGTATTAGTTTTCCCTGTTATATTGCTTTTCAAAGATTGGATATAGATCCAAAAATATATAGTAGTTTGTATGAATATCCAAGTATAATGATTACAAGAATTGTAACTATTTCTTTTATGGTATGGTTAATTGTTACTTTGATATTTAAATTAGTAAATAGGAGGAGTCGTGCGAAGTAGATTTTTATATATGAAGTTTTTAGGATTATTATTAGTTTTAATAGGCTTCAGTTATTCAATTACTAGTTTTAGCAATTTTTTTGCTTATATTTTTGATTTTGAAATATTTGTTTCCAATTTAAATATTTATATAGCTTCAATTGGTTTAATTATACCTTTATATGTTTTTGTTTATGGAGTTTATTTTTACTTTTATAGTGATTTTAATATTACCAAGATTAGTAAATTTTTACTTTTCAGCAATTTATTCTTGTTAATAATAGCTTTGCTTATGATGGTATTAAATACTATTGGTACATACTTTGAATCACCAATTTGGTTTATTTTTGAATTTATTCATCCAACATTTGCCTATCTTTTGATTATCGTATCTTTAATGGGAATATATGGTTGCTTTAAATACAAATTTTGATTTTGACAATTTTTGACAATTTTAATTTGACTTAAATTTTTATTTTTGTTATGATAGTTCATGTGCGTTTTAAAAAAATAAGCACATAATGAGGTGTCGTAATAAGATATGAATACAAAAACAAGATTAAATTGTTATATATTTAGCAATTTAATTATTAGCGTTTTATCCTTAAATTTTCTTTTAACGGATAATAGCTACACTTTGAATGCAATTTCAAATAGTAATTCTTCGCTTTTGACAGAAAGTTCAGAAATGGCTCCAGTTGGTTCATCTGATATTTTAGCAATAAATACTTTAAATGAAACAACAAAAATTACTGTTACGAAAAAAAGTGTTCAAAGTAAAAAAGTGATTGATTATGTTAAACCAAGTTATAATAGTGTAACTGGGGCTAATTTAGTTAATTACGCTAAAAATTATTTAGGGCTTCCTTATGTATATGGAGGTAATTCTTTATCAACAGGAACTGATTGTAGTGGTTTTACGAGATTAATTTATAAAGAATTTGGAATTTCTTTAGGAAGAACAGTAAATAGCCAGCTTTATAGTGGTAAATATGTTAGTAAAAGTGATTTACAACCTGGAGATTTAGTTTTTTATGGATATTCTTCTAATTATGCTACTCATGTTGGTATTTATATGGGATCAGGATTGGTTATTCATCAATCAAATCCAAGTGATGGTGTAAAAATAAACTCTGTTAATATGATGGTTTATATAACAGCAAGACGTCTTATTACAGCCGATGTTACTAGTCAAGATAAAAGTCCCCAAGAACCAGAAGAAAGCGAAGAAGTTCCCTCGATTAGCACTGATGATGATTTAAATAATTCTAATTCTGATACTAGTCAAGATAATAATCTTTCTAATGATTCAGAAAAAGTTGAAACACCAGACGAAATTTTAGAACAAGGTGATAATAATTCAACTGTTACTGATGAAAATCTTGATGAAGAAGAACCAATATTACCAGAAGATGCTAATAAAGAAGAAGATAAATTAGATTCAACTGGGCAAACAGATGAAAATACAAATAATGATATTGTAAATAGTAATCCCCCAGAAGAAAACTTAGATACAAATAATAATAATCTTACTTCCAATGAAGCAACTTCAATAGTTGAAGAAAAAAATACAGATATTATTGACAAATAAAAAAATTGGGTATTGTAAAAACAAGACACTTGTTATATAATATCCTTAGTTGTTCCAGTAGCTCAGCTGGATAGAGCAATGCCCTTCTAAGGCATCGGTCCGGGGTTCGAATCCCTGCTGGGACACCATTTTTGTTTTTAACCCTTGATTTTTCAAGGGCTTTTATATATTAAAAATATAATTTACATAGATAATTTATTATTTAACTTTATCAAAAATTATTTAAATTTAAAAACTATTATAATCGAATTGGTAGAAAAACTTTAATTACTAGTCATAGAGATATTAAAATAAAGGAGGAAAGATGAAAAAAAACTTATATTTTAAAAGATTTTTTCGATTTCGTTAGAAATTTATTAAAGCCTTATAAGAAAATACTCAAATTTTTATGCGTTTCATTGATAAGTTTTGGTTTTGATTATATTTTTTATATAATATTTAACATATTTTTTAAAAATATTTTTCTTGCTAATATTTTAGCTAGAATTATAAGTTCAAGCATAAATTATAACTTAAATAAAAAAATAGTCTTTAAAAGGAAAAATAAAACTTCTATTATAAGATATTATTTGCTTGTAATTGCTATTTTGATATTAAATACTATTCTTTTAGGAATATTAGTAAATCATTTAGAAATAAATAAATTTGTTGCCAAACTTTTTATTGAATTATTATTATTTATATTAAGTTATATAATTCAAAAAATATTTGTATTTAAAAGTTTATAAAGAAAAATAGTGATTAAAAATTTAATTTAAATTAATAAGAAAGTAGTTTTAAACACTATTTTCTTTTTTTAAATTTATTAAATTATAATAGTCAAAGTTGACAAAATTCTACTAAAAGCAACTAATAATTTCTTTTAAAATAAAAAAAGATATGTTATTCTAAAAATACGATAGTCATTTAAAAGTCATTTTATTTTTTTATAATAGAATGGGTAGATGAGGTTTAGTTATGAAGTCAAATAATAACATTATTAAAAGAAGTATAATTAGTATTATTATTTTTATATTATTTGTTATATTAGTTTTTTATTTCATTTTTAAAGAAAATGATTTACGGAAATTATATATAATACTTAAAAGTAGCCAAAAGATCTATTTATTATTAGCCTTTTTTTGCATGGCTTGTTTTAGTATTTGTGAAGCTCTAAATTTAAAAACAACCTTAAAATTGCTTGGTGATAAGGTCTCTTTTTTAAATGCTTATAAATATGCTTTGAGTGGTTTTTTTGTCTCTTCAATAACACCAAGTTCATCAGGAGGCGACCCTATGCAACTTTACTTAATGACTAAGGATTCCATTCAAGTAAGTCATGGAGTTATCACCCTTCTAGTAAAACTTTTAGTTTTTCAATTTGTTTCTATTTTAATATCTTTAATTGGTTTTCTTACATCATATAACTTTTTTCAAGATTCTCTTGGTAGTATTCGTTATTTAATTTATTTAGGAATGTTTTTAAATTTTTTAGTTTTTTCCTTATATTTTTCAATTATTTTTTGTAAACCAATTATTACTTTTTTAGTTAAATTACTAGAAAAATCATTAAAAAAACTTCATTACAAGAAAAGAGAACAATTAATTCTTAAATTATCTAGTCAAGTAGAAGAATATAGTAAAGCTGTTAGTTTTTTAAAAGAACATAAATTGTTTTTCTTAAAAATAATTTTAATTACAGCTATTCAAATGCTTTTATATTATAGTGTTCCATATTTTGTTTATTTATCTTTTGGTGATGCTAGTTATTCAATTTTTAAATTTATTTCTATTCAATCGGTTTTATTTATTTCGGTTTCATCGCTTCCTTTCCCTGGGGCAGTGGGAATTAGTGAAGCAGCTTTCATGCATTTATATAAAAAGATATATAAACCAGTTATTTTAGGAAGTGCTATGGTTATTACAAGATTTATTAATTTTTATATTTTTGTTTTATATTCCGGTCTAGTTTTAGCAATTGTTCTTTTAAAAGGTAATTTAAAAAAGAAATCTTGATATTTCTTTTTTTTTCGATTTAATATATAATACTTTTAGAGGTATATATGGAATTTTTAGAAAATATTTTTACAAAGACATTATTAATTACACCTAATAATTTAAAAGAAAAAGTATTAGAAGAAATAAGTAAATTAGATAGATTAATAAATATTAAAATAATGACTAAGGAAGAATTTAGTAAGCATTATTTTTTTGATTATTCCAAAGAAACAATTTATTATCTTGTAAAAAATTATCAAATAACCCCTAAAAATGCGATTATTTATTTAGATAATATGAAATATGTCTTAGATACTAATTTAACTTCTAAAAATATTAATTTTTTAAAAAATATGTATGAAGACTTAAAAAATAATGAGTTGTTGAAATTTGATAATTTATTTAAGGACTATTTACAAAGTGTTGATATAGTTGTTTTAAATAAAGAGCTAATTGAGCCTTTTTATTTAAAAATCTTAGCTAATTATAAAACTAGTTATCAAAGTATTAAATTAAAGCAAGAAAATAATAATATTTTGCTTTATCATTTTAAAACAATTGAAGAAGAATGTGCTTTTGTATTTGAGGAAATAAGTAAATTAATTAAAAAAGGAATCGCAATAAACAATATAAAATTAACTAATGTAACTAATGAATACATTCCTTTTTTAAAAAGAATGAGTGCTTTTTATAATTTAAAAATAAATAATTTAGAAACAACAAGTATTTTTTCAACGATTGTTAGTAATAAACTTTTAAAAATGATTGAAGAAAAATCTAGTAAAGAAGAACTTCAAGATTTTATTAATCATAATTTCGATTCAGAAATA
The DNA here is from genome assembly GCA_944350445.1 of uncultured Bacilli bacterium. Lineage (GTDB taxonomy): Bacteria > Bacillota_I > Bacilli_A > RF39 > UBA660 > RUG591. The sequence continues at coordinate 78,240 of CALVOW010000002.1, forward strand.
TTTGGAAGTTTTTTAAATATTATTAATAACTATTATTTTATTGATGATTTATATGACGTAAAAGATTTAATCAAAGAGGATTTAAAAAATACTAATTTCCGCCCTTTAATTTATCAAGAAGCAATTACTGTTATTCCCTTAAATTCTTATTTAGTAAATCAAGATGATTATGTTTTTCTTTTAGGTTTTAATATGGAAAATATTCCGAAAACTTATAAAGATATTGATTATTTAAATGATTCTTTAAAAGAAAAATTAGGTTTATTTACAAGTTTTCAAAAAAATAATCTGGAACAACGTGATGTTATTAAACATTTAAAAAATATTGCTAATTTAATTATTACTTATAAAGATACGGACCCATATAAAAGTTATTATCCTTCTAATTTAATTGAAGAACTTGATTTAAAAGCGATTGATTATCAATCTACTTATAATAATACCTCTAATTTATATAATAAAATAAGATTAACTGATGAATTAGATACTATGTTAAAATATGGAACAAAGTTTTTAGATACAAGTATTTTATTAAATACTTATCAAGATATTCCTTATTTAACTTATAGTAATAAGTTTACAGGGATAAGTGATGAAAAATTAGCAAAAATAGTTTTATCTTATACTTCTTTAAATAATTATTATCATTGTGCTTTTCGTTATTATATTGATAGTATTTTAAAACTAAATATTTATGAAGATACTTTTAAAATTTATATTGGTAATTTATTTCATTATATTTTATCGAAGATGTTTAATCCTGATTTTGATTTTGAAAAAGAATTTAGAGAATATACAAAAGAAAGAAGTTTTACCAAGAAGGAAGAGTTTTATTTAAATATTTTAAAAGAAGAACTTGTAAGTATTATTAAAATTATTAAGTATCAACATGAATTAAGTGGTTTAAATAAAGTTAAATTAGAAGAGAGTATTAATTTAACTTATCAAGAAAATTATATTTTTAAGGGTATAATTGATAAAATTATGTACAAAGAAAAAGATGGTAATACTTATTTAAGTTTAATTGATTATAAAACGGGAACACCAAAAACTGATATGACAAATTTAATTTATGGAATTGATATGCAACTTCCTATCTATGCTTATTTAATTAAAAAAAGTAATTTATTTTTAAATCCCAAAATAACTGGTTTTTACTTTCAACAAATCTTACATGAAAGAGTTTCTTTTGATTTAAAGAAAGATGAAGAGTCTAAAAGAAAAGAAAATTTAAAATTAGTCGGGTATAGTATAGATAATCCTAACTTAGTCAATATGTTTGATGTAACTTATGAAAACAGTGAAATGATTAAGGGGATGAAAATAACTAGTAAAGGGTTTAGTCATTATACGAAAGTAATAACAGAAGAGGAAATGGAAGCTTTAATCTTACTAGTTGATCAAAAAATTCAGGAGGCTTTCTCGGAAATTTCAAAGTTTAATTTTCCTATTAACCCTAAGATAATTGGGGGAGAAAATATTGGCTGTAATTATTGTAAGTATAAAGATTTATGTTTTAAAACTGGAAATGATTATGTTTATTTAGATAAATATTCTGATCTTTCTTATTTAAAGGGTGGTGATTAGATGCCAAGTTGGACGAAGGAACAAGAATTAGCTATTTCCAAGAGTGGTTGTAATATTATTGTCTCAGCCGGAGCTGGTTCAGGAAAAACCGCGGTTTTAACGGAAAGAGTAATTAGAAAACTGCAAAATGGTGGAGATATTTCTAGGTTATTAATTTTAACTTTTACCAATGCTGCGGCCAAAGAAATGAAAGAACGAATCAGAAATGCTCTTAAAAAAGCTAATTTAAAAGAAGAACTAGCCAAAATTGATGCTAGTTACATTACAACTTTTGATAGTTTTGCTCTTTCAATCGTTAAAAAATATCATTATCTACTAAATATTAATCAAGATATTGAAATTGCTAATGACTTAATTTTAAAATGGAAAAAAGAAGAATTATTAAAAAGTATTTTTGATGAATTATATGAAAGGGAAAATCCTTTATTTTTAAAGTTAATCAAAGATTTTTCGATTCGCGATGATGCGAATATGCAAGATAGTATCTTAGAAATTAATGATAAACTGGATTTAATGTATGAAAAAAGAGAGTATTTAACTACTTATTTTAATACTTATTATAGTGATTCCTACATTGCTAAAAGAATCTTTGAATATGTACAAATTATTTTTAAAAAAATTCAAAAAATTAAAGATAACTTAGAAAATTTAGAAATGCTTGATGAAGACTTTTCAGCTAGCATGTATGAAGTTTTAGGAAATTTATTAAATAGTAAAACGTATTTAGAAATTAAAAATAGTATTGATATTAAATTACCAAGATTAAAAAAGGGGATGGATGATTTAAAACCTTATAAAGAAAAAATAAGTAATTTACTAAAAGACATTTTAAAATTAACTATTTACGAAAACGAAGAAGAAATAAAAACAGCAATTATTAAAACTAAGGATTATGTTGAGAACATAATTTATATAATTTTAAAATTAGATACGAAATTTTCTAAATTTAAACAAAAAAATGATTTATATGATTTTACAGATATAAGTAAATTGGCTATTAAAATTGTCTTGGAAAATGCAAGTGTTGCTTCGGAATTAAAAAATTCTTTTGATGAAATCTTAGTCGATGAATATCAAGATACCAGTGATTTACAAGAACTTTTTATTTCTTTAATTGCAAAAAATAATGTTTATATGGTTGGGGATATTAAACAATCAATTTATCGTTTTCGAAATGCTAATCCTAATCTTTTTAAAGAAAAATATGAAGCTTATCAAAATAATCAAGGTGGTTTTAAAATTGATTTAGTTAAAAACTTTCGGTCTCGGGAAGAAACCTTAGCCAATATTAATTATATTTTTAATTACATCATGGATTTAGAAATAGGGGGAGCTGATTATAAAAATTATCACCAAATGATTTTTGGCAATACTACTTATGATGAGTTTAAAATAAAAACACAAGATTATAATTTTAATATTTATAATTATACTCTTGAAGATAATATTTACTCCAAAGATGAAGTGGAGGCTTTTATAACAGCTAGTGATATCCTAACAAAAGTCAATAGTAATTATCAAGTCTATGATAAAAATATCAATGCTCTAAGAAATATTACTTATGATGATTTTGTGATTTTGATTGATAAATCAACTAGTTTTGAACTTTATAAAAAAATATTTGAATATAAAGGTATTCCACTTACAATACTAAAAGATGAAGTAATTTCTGGAAGTTATGATTTATTTATTTTAAAAAATATTTTAATTTTATTAAAATCTTTAAAAGAAAAAAAATATGATAATACGTTTAAGTATGCTTATCTTAGTGTTGGGAGAAGTTATTTATTTCGAATAAGTGATGATACTTTATATAAAACTTTAAAAAATAATACTTATTTAGAAACCGAAATTATGGAAAAAGTTAATAATTTACTTCCTTATTTAGATACAATTCCTATTAATTTGTTAATAAATAAAATTGTAACAGAGTTTTCTTTTTATGAGGCATTAATAACAGTTGGTAATATTAATGAATCAATTATTAGATTAGATTATTTAGAAGATTTAAGTCTTAATTTAAGTAAATTAGGTTATACTTATTTAGATTTAATTGATTATTTTAATAAGATGAGTGAAACTAATGCGGATATTAAATATTCTTTAAATAAAGATATTAAAAATAGTGTGAAAATCATGACAATTCATAAGAGTAAAGGCTTAGAATATCATATTTGTTATTATACTGGTTTAACGAATAAATTTAATTTTCAAGATGCCAAAAAAAGATTTGTTTTTGATAAGTCTTATGGTATTATTACGCCAATTATTAATGGAGGAGTACAAAATACGATTTATCATACTTTGTATAAAGATAATTATATTAAAGAAGATGTAAGTGAGAGAATTAGACTTTTCTATGTGGCTTTAACGAGAGCTAAGGAAAAAATGATTTTAATAACTTCTTTAAAAGATGGAAGTGAAGAAGATTTAGAAATGGTTAATATTGATACGAGACTTAAATATACATCATTTGCTAGTATTTTAAATTCTATCTCCGATAAACTAGAACCTTATATTACTAATATTGATTTAAATAAATATGAATTAACTAAAAATTATAATTTATTTAAGGTAAATAATATCTTCGAAAAAATTCCTAAAACTACGGAAACTATTGAGGTAGTAGAATTTCCAACCAAAAGTGAATTAATAAAAACAGAAAAATTTTCTAAAAGCAATTCAAAATTATTAACCAAAGATGATAAAGAAAAATTAGAGTTTGGTACCTTTTTACATTATTTATTGGAAGTAATTGATTTAAAAAAACCAGATTTAACAATTATTCCTAAAAAATATCAAAAATATTTAAAAAATTTCTTAAAAAGTCCTTTATTAACTAATGTTTTAGAGGCGAATATTTATAAAGAATACGAATTCATTTATGTTGCTGATTTTAAAAAAAGCCATGGTATTATTGATTTAATGTTAGAGTATCCTGATTATATTGATATTATTGATTATAAATTAAAAAATGTTGCTGATTTAGAGTATGTTAAACAATTAAAAGGTTATCAAGAATATATAAGTAAAAAAACCAAAAAGAAAGTTAATTTATATTTATATTCAATTATTGATGCTAATTATAAAAAAATAGAGTAAGTTTATTTTAATTTAATTTTTAAACTTACTCTTTTATTAATTCATCCAAACTAACTATTTTAAATCCAAGATTTTTTATTCCATTTATTAAAATATCTAAATCGTTAATATTTTTTTCATTTATTATTTGAAAAGCTATAATACTACCATTTTTAATTACTTGATAAGTATTATAATAATAATCATGAGTTATCATTTCAACTTTAAAAGTATATTTTAAATATTCTTGACATATATTTTTAAATTCTTTGGTTGTGTAACAGTAATCAATTAATGAGGAATCAAAAACTTGATCTTCTAAAACGACAATATTATTTTCTAATTCTTTTAAAGTGTTTTCTTCTTGAATTAAAAAATCTTTATTAAAAATAAAATTTAAGGATGGGAAATAATCTTCTTTTTTTAAGGCTTCAATTATTTCTAAGTTATCTATTTTTAGTAAAACACTGACGTTGTTTTTATTTATATTACCACTAATTATTAATTTATCGAAATTATTTTTAAGGGAGATATTACTATCTACTTTTTTAAAAACTAATAAAGATTCTTGGAAATTGCCAACTTTTTTCATTTTTAAATAACTTTCATCGACATCAACTTCCAATCCACTAATACCTGGAATAATAGTATTGTTAGCAATGACTGCATCAACAGCTTCTTTTTGGTAGCTATCTTTAACTTCTTTTAGTTTAATCATAATTGGATCTTTATTTTTAACATAGTTTGAGACTAAATTGGCATAATAAAAACTAAAATAGATTAGCAGGGTTGTAAAAATTATATTAAATATTTTTTTCATATTTCAATTAATATTATGAAAAAATAAAAAAAGAAGACTAATTTTAACTAATTATTTTCTTCTTTTTCTTTCATATCTTTTTTATATTTTTTAGCTTCACGAGTCGTCACTTTAACTTTGGTACCATCTGCTAAGGTAACATTTTGTAAATTTAATTTTTGCATATGTCTTGTAGCATTTAGGGCATGACTTCTACGATTACCAAACATTGGTTTTTTGCTAGTTGCTTTAATTGCCATAATTTCACTCCTTTTTAAAATTTAATTAACTTCGCTTATTAACTTTATCATAATTTATTAGTAAAGTCAAATAAAATAAGGTAAATTTTCCAAAAAAAGAAATTAACAATCTAGGAAAATTTATTGATAATTTTTACTTTGTAAGGTTTTTTCTAATTCTTTTATACGTCTAAAAAGATTAGTTAAGAAAGTATTTAGAAAAATACTAGGTTTAAAAAAAGCATTTTTAAAAGTGAAAGGAAAATTTTTACTAATTAAAACTTTTTTAATTTCCTTGACTTCATTTATAAAAATAGGAATTAAAGAAAGAGTAATGGAAATAATTATTTCAATATCTTGTTTATTTTTTAAGAAGAAAAATAATTTGGCAATGCTTTTAGCAATTTCTCTATTTGACATATAAAAACTTATTAGTAAAGTAAAAAAATAAATAATAAAAAGGCGAATACCAATTCCCATTGCTTCTTGATAAGAAGTAAAAAATAAATTAATTATAACTGTAAAAAGTGTAAAAATTAAAAAGCCTTTTAATCCAGTAAAATTAATTTTAAAACTAATTAAAAGTAAGAGACTAAGGAAAAAAAGTAAAAATAAAATAATTGAATTATTAAGAAAATAAATACCAAACGAAAAAAGAATAAAAAGCATGAAAAGAAAAGTTTTCATTAGACCTCATTAAGACTTTCTAAAATACTATCTTCGTTAAATGAGGTAATAGGAATATTTTTCTCTTTTAAAAAAAGTAATACTTTAATTATAAAGGGAGTATCTGTAAAAATATCTTTTAAATTATTAATATTTTCTAATAATTCTTCTTTTTTTATAATATTTTGAACAATTCCTTTTTCTAAAACAATAATTTTGTCAGCTATAAGTATTTCTTCCATAATATTCGTTGTCATGATAATACATTTTCCTTTTTCTTTTAAATTTTTAAGTATTTTGTAAATATCTTGTTTTCCTTTATAATCAATCATCGAAGTTATTTCATCAAGTATAAAATAAGTAGGATCAATTGCTAATTGGCTACAAATGGCAATTCTTTGCTTTTCACCAAGGGATAATTCAAACGGATTTTTTTCTTGAAAATCTTGCATTTCCATTTCTTGTAAAGCCTTTTCAATTCTTTTTTCTTTGTTATCTAAATTTAAATTATCTAAAGCAAATTTTATGTCATCATAAACTTTATTAAAAATTACTTGATGATTAGGATTTTGAAAAACAATTCCAACTTTTTTTCTTAAAGTAGCATTTTTCATTTTTTTAATATTTTCTGAATCAATAAAAATTTTTCCTTTACCAACTAAAAATTTGGTTAATAAATTACATAGAGTTGTTTTCCCACTGCCATTTTTACCAATAATAACAGTAATTTCTCCGGGGGAAAATTCTAAATTTATATTTTTTAAAATTTCTTTTTTCCGTTTATAATGAAAAGATACATTTTCTAATTTAATCATTTTGTAACTCCCTTATTTTTTTTCCAAATTGTTTACAGATTATTAGCATGGTAATTACTTTGATGGGAACCATTATAGCTTGTTTTAAAAAACGAATAGGAGCAAAGATTGTAACTGCATTTTTGGTTGTTATCATAATAAAATAACGCGTTGTGCTAGTTGAAGTTTAGAATGTTTGATATTTTAGTATTAGCACTAATTAAGGCTAATAAATTGAA
>CALVOW010000003.1 GCA_944350445.1 uncultured Bacilli bacterium
ATGAAATTTTATAAAAAAATAGAGTTCTTTAAAGACCCTAATGAAATGAAAGAAGAAAAAGATGTTTACACTTTTGAAGAATTTCAAAAATATATAACTGGTACTACTAATCTAAATGATAAAGCAATGTTTGAAATGTTATATTATTGTGGATTACGTCGTGGTGAAGCAAGAGGTCTTCAATGGTCTGATATAGATTGGAATAATAAGTTAGTATCTATTACTAAACAAGCTAATAGTATCAAAGATAGTCAAAAGTATTATGAATTAACACCACCTAAAACATCTAAAAGTATTAGAACTTTACCTCTCACTGAAGTTTTATATAACGATTTAGTAAATTTATACAATGAAAAAAAGAAGTACTATGGATTCAATGACAAATGGTTTATCTTCGGAGAACATGAACCATTAACTTTCGGTATGATGTCTAGAATTAATGGTAGGATTGCTAAAAATGCAGATATTAGAAGAATTCCACTACACTCTTTTAGGCATAGTTGTGCTTCTTTACTAATAAATACTGGACAACCTGTAACAACTGTATCAAAATATTTAGGACACGCTAGTACTAAAGAAACATTAGATACCTATGCTCATATGTTTCCAAATAATCTAACTGATGTAAAAAATACTATGGATAATTTAAATCTAAGTATTTAAATAAACTCAAATAAAAAAATAATTTAGTATCTAAAAACTAATATTTGGTATCTAGTATGGTATCTAGATAAATCCAAAATAGTTAAAAATCCCTTATAAACAAAAGTATTCCCCTCTCTCGAGGGGAATTTCAGGGGGTTTTGGTTGAATATACACTCACTAAATCCGTAAGTGTATGTATGGTTTAACCATACAAATAAATCTTATTATAAATTTAGAAATTAGTCAATATAAAGAATAAAATTTTACATTTTTTATTTTTTATTTGACATTATCCCTGTTTAACTTTATTAATTAATAAATCTCTTAATTTTAGATTATTTAAAGAAGCTTTATTTAAAAATTCTAAGGAATCTTTATTAGCTTGCAATAAAATTTTATAGTCTTCTCTAATATTAGCAATTTTAAAAGTCATATCCCCACTTTGTTTAGTTCCAAATAAATCCCCTGATCCTCTTAATTTAAAATCTTCTTCACTTAATTTGAAACCATCTGTTGTTGTTTTTAAAATTTCCAATCTTTTTGTATCTTGATCTGATATTAAAATACAACTAGATTTTATTGTTCCTCGGCCAACTCTTCCTCTTAGCTGATGCAAGGTTGAAAGACCAAAACGATTAGCATCAAAAATTACTATTTGACTAGCATTTTTAACATCAATTCCCACTTCAATAACCGTAGTACTAATTAAAATATCAATTTCTCCCTGACTAAACCTTGTCATAATTTCATCTTTTGAAGCACTAGCCATTTTCCCATGAACAATATCTATTTTATATTTTTTACCAAAAGCATCATTCATTTTATTTTTTAATTCATTTACACTCGTTAAATTATTACTATCATTATCTTCAATTAAAGGAGCAATTACATAAATTTGATGATTTGCTTTTAATTCTTTATACATTAGTTCTAAAACATCTTTAATTTCACTAGTTTTCTTTAAAATCGTTTCAACCTCTTGCCTACCCTTTGGTAATTCCTTAATAACTGAAACATCCATATCCCCATAAATTGTTAAAGCATAAGTTCTAGGAATTGGTGTTGCACTCATATATAAAACGTCGGGACTTAACCCTTTATTTTTTAAGTTCTCGCGTTGATTTACTCCAAAACGATGTTGTTCATCAGTTACAACTAATCCTAAATTTTTATAGCAAACATCACTTTGAATTAAAGCATGAGTTCCAACAATAATTCCAATCTCACCATTTTGAAGTTCTTCATAAATTCTTGTTTTTTCCTTTTTAGGAGTTGAACCAGTTAACAATTCTACCTTAACTAAATCTTTTAATAAATTAGTAATATTTTGAAAATGTTGATTAGCAAGTATTTCTGTTGGCACCATTAAAGCACTTTGATAACCACTCAAATAATTTAAATACATGGCAATAATACTAACAATGGTTTTTCCAGAACCAACATCACCTTGTAAAAGTCGATTCATTCTCTTTTCACTATTTAAATCTTGTCTTATTTCTTCTAAAACATTCTTTTGATCATTTGTCAATTTAAATGGTAAAATTTTAACAATACTTTCTAAATCTTTTTTTAAAATCTTTCTTTTTATTCCATTTGCTTTCGTATTTTCTTTCTTTAAATAATTAATTTTAAACATAAATTCAAATAATTCTTCATATTTTAGTCTAATTTTTGCTTCTTTTAGTTTTTCGATGCTACTTGGATTATGAATAATATTTAAAGCCATTTTTTTGCTTGGAAAATTATATTTTTCTGTTAAATAATCTGGAATATAATCAACAACATTTTTACCAATTTGTAACATGGCCATATTAATATAAGTAGAAATATTTTTATTAGTAAGTCCACTTGTTAAATGATAAACTGGTTCAATTTTTGGAGTTGTTGATAACTCTCCTAATTTTATGTCACTAGCAGTAATTACATTTTTAACTTTATCGTATTTACCAATTACAATAACACTGGTACCAATTCCTAAATGTTGTTTTAAAAAAGCGCGATTAAAAATTGAAACTCCAAAAATTCTGTCACTGGTTGCTAAACGAAAATTCATTTTGTTTAAACCCGTTTTTATTCTAATGACTAAAGGAATTGATTCTACTTTTCCATCAACGATTACTTTCATATCTTCATCTAAGTGATCAAAATCACTTCTTGTTAAAATATCATAACGAACAGGATAATACGTAATTAAATCTAAAACCGTTTGAATATTTAATTTATTTAATAAAGCTAAACTTTTAGTTCCAATTCCTTTTACATCTTTAAGTTCCATAGCATCACTTCCTAGCATATTATATCAAAAAAAGGGGATTTAGTAAAGAAAAGACTTTTTATATTTTTTTAAAATAATAAGAAAAAAAACGCTAATTTTTTAACGTTTTTATTCAACTGTAACACTTTTAGCTAAATTTCTGGGTTTATCAATATCATATCCTAATAAATTAGCAACTGTATAAGCTAACATTTGTAGTGGCACAATCGCAAGTGGTGAGATCGCTAAATCATTTAAATTAGCTATTTCAATTACATCGTCAAAAATATTTTCTTCGACTTCTAAACTCTCCCGTTTAATTCCTATGGTATAAGCTCCTCTCGCTTTTACTTCTTTAATATTGCTAATTGTTTTTTCATAAATAGATTCGTCTGTTAAAACAGCAATAACTGGGGTTTTATCTTCAATTAAAGAAATTGTTCCATGTTTTAATTCACCGGCTGGATATGTTTCTGAATGAAGATAGGAAATTTCTTTTAATTTCAAAGATCCTTCCTCACTAAGATAATAATCTAATAATCTTCCTATAAAGAATATATCATGTTTTTTATAAATCTTTTTAGCAAGTTTTTCATAATCAATACTTAATATTTTTTGAATCTCATCTGGTAATTTCTTTAAATCTGAAAGTATTTTTTCACTGTCTTGAATTAAACCTGTTTTAAGACCTAATTTATAAGCTAACAAACTAGTCGTTAAGACTTGTAAGGTATAAGCTTTTGTCGTTGCTACTGCTATTTCACAACCGGCATTAATATAAATTACCTGATCAGCTTCCCTTGCAATAGTTGATCCAACTACATTAACAATTCCAAGCGTTTTAGCCTGATAACTTTTGGCAAGACGTAAACAAGCAATTGTATCAGCTGTTTCCCCAGATTGGGAAATAAAAATAACTAAAGTATTTTCATTAAGAAAATTCTTTTTATAACGATACTCACTAGCAATAAATACTTCAACTTCAATGTCTCCATATTTTTCAATTAAGAAAGAACCAATAAGTCCAGCATGATAAGCGCTACCACAAGCAACAATATGAATTTTTTCATATAAAGAAATATCCGGAATCAATTCTAAATTATCCAAATAATATTCTAAAAAGTTTTGAATTACTGTTGGTTGTTCATGAATTTCTTTTAACATAAAATGTGAATATCCATCTTTTTTAGCACTTGCAAGATCAAATTGAAAAGTTAATAGTTCTTTTTGAATTTCTTTTTTATCTTGAAAAAAGTGTACAGAGTCTTGCTTAATAACTGCAATTTCTCCTTCAAGAAGTAAATAATAGTTCTTTGTATACTCTAAAATAGCTGGAATATCTGATGCTACAAAATTACCAATGGAACTAGTCGCAACAATTAAAGGACTTCCCTCTCTAATTGCATAAATGGTATCTTTTTCATCTGCAAATAAAATTAGAAAAGCGTAACTTCCTTTTAATATTTTTTTTACATCTTCGAAAACTTCTAATTTATTTTTATTTTTTTTGTATAACGAATCAATTAAAGCACAAGCAACTTCTGTATCAGTTTCACTTTGAAAAAGATAACCTTCGTCTTTTAATTTCTCTTTTAAAGAAGCATAATTTTCAATAATTCCGTTATGAACAATTGTGATCATTCCTACTTGATGGGGATGTGAGTTTTCTCGACTTGGCTTACCATGCGTTGCCCATCTTGTATGACCAATACAAAGTGTTGGTTTAGAAGAATCTAATATACTTTCTAAATCTTTAATTCTTCCCTTTTCTTTGATAATTTTTACTTTATCTTGAAGAAAATAAGCAATTCCACTAGAATCATATCCCCTATATTCTAAATTTTTTAAACCGTTTATAACAATGGGTATAGCATTTTTAACTCCATTATACCCTATAATTCCACACATAAATCTCCTTCTAGCAGATATATTTTTTAGAATAATCTTGATTTTATTTTTTGTAATATATCTATCGAGTGCTACCCGTTAATGCATCCGCCGAATATTCGATAACATTAAACCTCGTCATCCATTTAAGGATCTGGCGCTAATTATAATTCTTTCCTCCCCAAGAATTATAACTTTACATTAATATTCTATACTAAGTCTTAAAAAAAGACAAATATTTTAAAAAAATTTTACATAAATTTAACTGGGTGATTAAATGCTTTATTATATAAATTTAGTTTTTTTCTATTCTCTATTAGGTTTTGTTTTAGAAAGTGTTGTTTATAAACATAATAATACTAATGCCCATAGTAGTATTTTTACAGGTCCATATACTTTAGTATATGGTTTTGGAATGTTATTTTGCATTTTATGTTATGAAATAGGAAAAGGAATAATATCTAATACTATTCTTTCATATTTTCTTTTTTATTTTTTATTTGTTTTTATCACCAGTTTAACTGAATGGATTGGCGGACATATTATACATTATTTTTTAAAAATTGATAAATGGAATTATGAAAATCACAAATATCATTTTGGAAAATATCTTTGTCTTTCTAATTCAATTTATTGGGGATTTTTATCCTTAATTACTATTTTAGTTCTTCATCCTTTCTTTGCTAATAATATATTAGCCAATATCCCTAACTATGTAACTTACATTATTATCTTTGTTTTTTTACTTGATCTTTTAAATTTAATATCTAAAAAAATAATAAAGGCTTAATAACACCTTTATTATTTTTTTAGTTCTAATAACATATTAATTAAATTATTATAATCTTTTAAAGTTAAATCTTTTTGATTTAATTTAATATTTTCATATATTTTTTTAATTTTATTTTTATCATTTTGATTATTTTTTAATTGTTTAATATCAAAGATAATACTTTTTAAATAATTATTATCATCAGTAAATATAACATCCATATCATCTTCAACTTTTAAATAAGAAGGATTTTCTTCCTGAATAAGATCAATATTTTCAAAACAAAGACCTTGATAAGATACAGGTGCTTTTTCTTCTTTTATACTATCTAATTTATCACTTAATTCATGATATAAAGGTTTTTCTTCAATAATTGGATTAATATCTAAAATAGGTTCCGCTTGAACTTTTAAAGTCTCTTTCTTTATCGGTTCTATATCAATATAATCATTATAGATATTATGTGCTAATACTTCCGTTGGTTCCTTAATATCTTCTTCAATAATAGGTTGAATTTCTACAAATTCAGGAATGGTTTTTACATCTTTTAACTCATTTTCATTCGTAGAAACATCCAAAACCAACTTATTATTAACATGTTTTTTAGAAGCAATATAAATTGTTAAATGAGAAGTTATTTTAATAATTAATAATAGTATTACCCATAACAAGAAAAGTTGCATACTAAGTTCTATTAATATTAGAAGATCTTGATTTGTATAAATGCTTAATTGTTCATATACATCAATATTATTTTTAACTACATTATCAATAATTAAATAGAAAATTACTTGAAAAAGAAGAAAGAAAATAATGTTTATATTTTTAGTAAATTTACTATCTTTTTTTGAAAATGTAGATCTAACAATTAAAATATTTATAATAATTAACACTAAAACATAGACAGCTAAATTTGGAAAAAAGAGGAATAAAAAGATATTGTTCATTAAATAATCTAATAAACTAAGAATTTCTTTATGATAGAAACATAAAAGAGTTATAAAAATTCCTAAATATACTAATATAAAGATAATTTTAGTTATTTTTTTATGTTGAAATTTATTTGCTAAAAGCAATATCAATAATGAAACAAGTGATATAATTGATAAAAGACCTAAGTATTGATTTGCTTTTAAAATATTAAAAAAAGTCTGAAGTTGCTCAAAAATATTTGCTTGTATCATTATTACCCCCCCTTATTCAATTTTAAGCATTATCTACATTTTGAAGTTCTAAAATATAAATTGTTTGCTTTGTTTTTGAATCTTTTGTACATGTTACAAGTGTTAAACAAGTCTTATTCATATCACGGTAAATTGCAATCTTTCCCGTTTTTTCTTGTTCATAAATATTTACGATTTTATAAGTATATTTTTTATTTTGATAAGTAACAATTGCCTCATCACCAATATTTAATTTATATAAATTTTTAAAATAAGCTAGATAGCTGCTACCAGAGTGAGCTGCTAAAATAAAATTACCATTTAAAACATCTGGATACGTAGATCCTTTTACAACCTCCACATTTTTATTTACTGTATTATATGGCGAATCTATTGCTGTAAAACCTTTATTTAAATTAATTTTGGGAATTTCAATAGTTCCTATATAGTATTGTAAATAAGGGTCAACCCATTCCTCTTCTTCTACTTCTTCTTGAAAAGAAGAAGTATCTTCATCAAGGTTGTCTACTTCTTCTTCAATTTCTACTATTTCACTTTCACTACTTTCAAACAATAAGTTATTCATATAAGAATAAGCATTATCTATTTTTTCATTGAAATAATTACTAGCAAAAAGTAATATACCACTTACAAATAAGGTTACTCCCAAAAAGATTATAAATTTATTTTTATTTTGAGAATTTTGCATAATACACAACCAATCCAGTTCCTAAAACTATTAATATTGATGCTATTATTATTGTTGATGAACTAATATTTAAATCGGTAATAGGCACTTCTGTATATTTAGTATTATACATTACAACACTAGTAACACTACCATCATCTTTGACAGTAAATTTTATTGTTTCGGTACTTAATATATATCCATCTGGAGCAATTGTTTCTGTTAAAGTATATTCCCCTGGCTCTAAGCCTTCGATATAATGTGGAGTTGTTGTTGATACCCACTCTTCTACTACATTACCATCTTTATCTTTAACAACAAGAGTTGCTCCTGGTAATTCTTCTTTAGTTGCAATATCTTGTTTACTAATTTTTACTTTTGTATCCGTAGTATCTTTAGTGTTATACATTACAACACTAGTAACACTACCATCATCTTTGACAGTAAATTTTATTGTTTCGGTACTTAATACATATCCATCTGGAGCAATTGTTTCAATTAAAGTATATTCCCCTGGTTCCAAGTTTTCGATATAATGTGGAGTTGTTGTTGATACCCACTCTTCTACTATATTACCATCTTTATCTTTAACAACAAGAGTTGCTCCTGGTAATTCTTCTTTAGTTGTAATATCTTGTTTACTAATTTTTACTTTTGTATCTGTAGTATCTTTAGTGTTATACATTACAACACTAGTAACACTACCATCATCTTTGACAGTAAATTTTATTGTTTCGGTACTTAATATATATCCGTCTGGAGCAATTGTTTCTATTAAAGTATATTCCCCTGGTTCCAAGTTTTCGATATAATGTGGAGTTGTTGTTGATACCCATTCTTCTACTACATTACCATTTTTATCTTTAACAACAAGGGTTGCTCCTGGTAACTCTTCTTTAGTTGCAATATCTTGTTTACTAATTTTTACTTTGGTTGATTCTTTTTCAAATTTAAATGTAATGTCTTTAGTAATTGTTTTAGTTATTTCTTCATAAATTTCACTTGGTGCAACATCTTGATATTTGCTATTTCCAGTTGTATAACTATAAGTTCTATATGTAACTCCAACCGCACTAACTGTTAATTTTACACTTCCAGAAGAACCATTACTTATAGATGAAGCAGGAACATAAATTACAAAGCTCTCACCACTTGAAAAAGTTGTTTTTTGAGTTCCATTTGTAGATTTAACAAGAGTTCCACTTGGGGCACTTGTTAAGTTCACAGTATAAGTACCTTTAGTATTTTTAAGTTCAACTTTTACTTCTTTTGATACAAAATAATTTCCATCAGATGATAAAGTTAAATTATTACTACTTACACTAATTGTAATACTTGGTTCATCATAAGTATTACTATTTTTAGCAACTTTGGCTGCTTGTACAAGTTTATACACTTCACCTTTCATTCCAGTAGACGAACTTGTAAAAGATGTATTACCCCAGTTTCTACTACCTCTTGTTTCATCAAAATATTTCCAAATAGCTGACTGCGTAATATAATAATCTTTTTTAGCATCGCCAGTTATAGATTTATTAGGATAACCATTTTTAATAATATAATCTAATCCATTATCAGTAATAGCTCCAACTGATGATAATGTTTTTCCACCTGGAACACTAGTTGATATATTACTTACACAGTAAGCAAGAGTACCATCAGTTAACTCTTTTCGATAGAAATTATAACCACTAATATAATCGGTACCTTTACTTTCGCTAAAATAATACATACTAGATTTTGATTTTAAAGTAATTGTACTAGGTGCAGTTTTAGCATTTACATCTAAAAGATTAAAATTACTTATTAATCCGATCATCATAAAAACAAAAATAAACATTTTTCTTATCGTTTTCATAATATTTTCCCCCTTAATAATTATGATGTCTCATATTATACTACAAATTTTAAAAAAAATCAACTATAAAAGGAAAACTTACATTTTCCCTTTATTTACTATATATGATTCTTTTTTAAATGAATTACTCTTCTTCTTTCTTTTTAACTTGTTTAACTAAATATTCATAGCGATCTTTGGCATTTAATAAATTTTCTTCTAATAAAGTTTTATATTCATCAGGATTTATATTTTTTAAAGTACGATATCTATCTTCCCCAGCAATGAACTCATAATATTTTTTAAAATCAACATCCGAATCCAAAGAAAAGCCTTTTTTAGGATGATATCTAAAAAGCGGAAAATAGCCTGATTCAACAGCTAATTTTTCTTCTTCAATTGTATTTGACATGCCTTTTAATATACCATGAGCAATACAAGGTGAATAAGCAATAATAATACTTGGTCCATCGAAAGAAGCCGCTTCTTTAAAAGTTTTAATCACTTGATTCATGTTAGCTCCAAGACTTACCGTGGCTACAAAAGCATTTTTATAAGTTAAAGCAATTTTAGTTAAATCTTTCTTATTAGTTTTTTTGCCACTACTAGCAAATTTGGAAACCGAACCAATTTGACTTGATTTACTAGCTTGGCCTCCAGTATTTGAATAAACCTCAGTATCAAGAACTAAAATATTAACATTCGCGTCACTTGCTAAAACATGATCAATTCCTGAAAAACCAATATCATAAGCCCAACCATCACCACCAACAATAAAGAAAGTTTTCTCTTTAATATAATTTTTATAAGACAATAAATCTTTATCCTTTTCTTTGACAACTAAATCATATAATTTTTTATCAAAGTCTTTTAAACCAGCTAAATAACCATCATAAATTTCTAAAGCTTCATCATCTGCAGCGTTTAATTTTTTCTTTACAATTGAAAAAATATTTTCTTTCATTGTTTTATCAGCCAAATACATACCAAGGCCAAATTCCGCATTATCTTCAAATAAAGAATTAGCCCAAGGAACATTATAAGCCATACTTGGATAAGAAGCCGAATAAATAGATGAACAACCTGTTGCATTTGCAACAACTAAATTATCTCCAAATAACTGACTCATTAATTTTAAATAAGCTGTCTCCCCACAACCAGCACAAGCCCCAGGATAAGCAAATTTTGGTTTAATAAGTTGACTACCTTTAATCGTAAATTTATCTAGGACATCTTTTTCCTTAATATATTTATCTAAATATTCAAATCTTCGTTGTTCTCTTTCTTTAAGTAAAGTATCAACATCTTTCATTGTTAAAGCTTTAAGACCTTTTTTTCCTGGACAAGTATTAAAACATAATCCACAGCCAGTACAATTAGCAACATTTATAGCAATTGTAAACTTATAAAGTTTATTTTTAATTGATGTTTCAATGCATTTTTCTCTGACATATTCCGGAGCTTTTTCGTATTCTTCATCAGTTAATAAATAAGGTCTAATTACTCCATGTGGACAAACAAGTGAACACATATTACAACTAATACAGTTTTCTTTTATATAGGCTGGAGCTATTTGAGATGTATATCTTCTTTCTATATTAGCAGTCATTGGTGGTGTCATTCCGTCGTAATTATCGACAAAAGCACTAACGGGTATTTTATTTCCAAGACGACTTTCTAAAACTTCAAAAATAGTCATCTCCATCTTTTCTTTTTCAATTTCCCCAATATCTTTTTTGGTAATTTCTACTTCTTGATAATTTTCCAAAACTTTTTCAATTGCTTCTAAATTTTTTTCTAAAACATCATTTCCTTTATTTTTAAATTTATCCGTTAAACTTTTTTTAATTTCTTCATAAGCGTAATTAAAATCAATAATATGACATAATTTAAAAATCAAAACTTCCATAATGGAACTAATTTTTCCAGTTAATCCAACTTCCGAAGCTATTTTTGAAGCATCAATAATATAAAATTTAATTTTATTATTTTTTAAAATATTTTTGTTTTTATTTGATAAAAATTCTAAAACTTCGTCTTTATTTTTATTAGTATTTAAAATAAAAAGACCATTTTCTTTTATTTTTGATACTAAATCAAATTTTTCTAAATAACTTTCCTTAGTTACAACCAAAGTATTAGCTTTATTAACATAATAAGTAGATTTAATCGGACTACGACCAAATCGTAAATGAGCAATTGTAACTCCCCCTGATTTTTTTGAATCATATTCGTAATAACCTTGAACATAAGCATTACTACCTTTACCAGTAATTTTAATTATATCTTTAGAAGCGGAAACCATACCATCAGATCCAAACCCATAGATTAACATTTCATAATTTTTACTTGGAATATTAAATTTCGTGGTTTTTAAACTTAAATTAGTTACATCATCAACTATTCCAATTGTAAAATTATTAAATATTTTTCCATTATTCATATAATCAAATATGGTTTTAATATGACTTGGATTAGTATCTTTACTAGATAAACCATAGCGACCTCCAAAAACCAAAATATCAAGGCCAGCTTCTTTAATGGCACTAACAATATCTAAATATAAAGGTTGGTTACTACCATTTTCTTTGGTTCGATCTAAAACGGCAATTTTCTTAACACTAGGTGGTAAAACTTTTAATAAATATTTACTAGAAAAAGGCCGATATAAATGAACAACAATAACTCCGTAATTAAGTCCTTGACTATTTAAATACTCAACTGTTTCTAAGATCGTTTCACAAACACTACCCATGGCAACAATAATATTTTGAGCAGTTGGACTACCATAATAATTAAATGGTTTATAACATTTACCAGTAATACGATTGATTGATTCCATATAATCATTAACAATATCTGGCAATTTATCATAATTTTTATTTTTAGCTTCAGCATATTGAAAATACACATCATCCATTTGACAAGTACCAAACGTATTTGGATTATCAATATTTAAAGCTCTTGAACGAAATTTATCTAATTCCTTAAAATCAATTAAAGAATAAACTTTATCTAAATCAATTACTTCAATTTTATTTAATTCGTGGCTAGTTCTAAATCCATCAAAGAAATTTAGAAAAGGAACATGACCTTTAATAGCAGCTAAATGGGCAACACTTGTTAAATCCATAACTTCTTGAACGGAAGAATTAGCAAGAATAGCAAAGCCTGTTTGCCTTGTTGCATAAATATCTTGGTGATCTCCCATAATGGATAAGGCATGGGTTGCTAAACTACGGGCTGCAACATGAATAACTAATGGTAACCCTTCTCCAGCTATTTTATACATATTAGGTATCATTAATAAAAGTCCTTGACTAGCTGTATAAGTAGTTGTTAATACTCCACTCAATAAACTTCCATGAACTAGTCCAATTGCCCCGGCTTCACTTTGCATCTCAACAACCTTAGCTTTCGAACCAAAGAAATTTTCTTTTTCCTGACTACTATATGAATCAGCATACTCCGCCATTGGACTAGCAGGTGTAATTGGATAAATTCCGGCTAGTTCCGTAAATTTATAAGAAACATAACTACATGCTTCATTTCCATCCATTATTTTATACATAAAACCTCCACATACTCTATTAAATTATATCACATTAAGAAAAAAAATAATACGAAAGTCATATTACTTTTTTTATCTAGCTTCTTCTTGAGCTCTAATTTCTCTTATTACTGTTACTTTAATTGTTCCTGGATATTGCATTTCTTTTTCAATCTTTTCTTTAACATCCCGAGCAATTTTGTAACTTTCTAAATCATCAATTTCTTCTGGTTTTACAACAACTCGAAGTTCTCTTCCGGCTTGAACAG
This sequence comes from uncultured Bacilli bacterium, assembly GCA_944350445.1. Lineage (GTDB taxonomy): Bacteria > Bacillota_I > Bacilli_A > RF39 > UBA660 > RUG591. The sequence continues at coordinate 13,066 of CALVOW010000003.1, forward strand.
CAAACGTTTTTTCAATTCCTTCCATACCATCGGTTACATGTTCTAATTGTTCTAAACGTTTTAAGTAGTTTTCTAAGGAATCATTTCGAGCCCCAGGACGAGATGCCGATAAAGCATCACAAATTGCCACAATTGTTGAAATTATACTAGTTGGTTGAGTATCTCCATGATGAGAAGCAATAGCATTTTGAACTTCTTCAGGCTCATGATATTTACGAGCTAAATCAACACCAATTTCTACATGGCTTCCCTCGATTTCATGATCAATTGATTTCCCAATATCATGCAATAAACCTGCTCGTTTGGCTAGTGTTACATTTTCACCTAACTCACCAGCTAAAAGACCAGATAATTCTGCAACTTCAATTGAATGCGTTAAAGCATTTTGACCATAACTAGTTCGAAAATGAAGTTTACCAATTAATTCAACTAATTTGGGTTCCATTTTTGTAAGGCCTAATTGAAATAAAGCATTATTACCATATTCAATTATTTTCTCACTCATTTCTTTACTGGTTTTATCATACAATTCTTCAATTCTTGTTGGATGAATTCTGCCATCTTTAATAAGTGTTTCCAAGGTGATTCTAGCAATTTCTCGTCGAAGTGGATCAAAACTTGATAAAACGACGGCTTCTGGTGTATCATCAATTATCAAATCAACTCCCGTTATCGCCTCAATGGTTCGAATATTTCTTCCTTCACGACCAATAATTCTTCCTTTCATTTCATCATTTGGCAAATTAACAACCGTGATAGTTTGCTCTTCCGCCACATCAGAAGCATATCTTTGCATAGCTAAAACCAACATTTCTCGTGCTTTTTTATCACACTCTAATTTAGTTTCATTTTCTCTTTCCTTAATATAATTAGCAATTTCTAAATTCATTGATTCCTGAACTTTTTCCATTACTAAAATTCTAGCTTCTTCACGTGATACACCTGATAAATTTTGCAATACTTTAATTTGTTCATTTTTAATTTCTTCAATTTTAGCTTGTTCTTCTAAAATAGCAGTTTGCTTCATCGTGATTTTTGATTCGCGTTCATCAAGAGCTTCTTCGCGTTTTTGAAACATTAAATCACGTTTATCCATATTACTTTCGCGTTGAGTTAAACGATTTTCAGATTCTTTTAATTCCATTTTTTTCTCTTTTAACTCACGTTCGGTTTCCATTTTTAACTTATATAACTCTTCTTTTGTTTCTAAAACCGAATCTCTTTTAATCTTCTCAGCTTCTTTTTTTGTTGTTTCTAAAATTTTTTCACTTTTTTTACTAATTGAGTTTCCACGTATATTATTTATTATAACAACAAGAAAAGAACCTACTACTATTCCAATTACAACAAGCAAAATGAAAATAATAGTATTATTCATTTTCCCTCTTTCTAGTATTATTCTAAATAGCAATCCCCGTAATACCCCGGTTTAGCACTATGTCTTAAATTATAAAAAACAATCTATATATAAAAAAATATAAAACATAACATCTAATCTAATTTTAAGTTCTTTTTAAAGTTATGTCAACATTTTTTTCATAAGTAAAAATTCTATAAAAACCTAAAAAAATAGTATTTACAACCAATCTAATCCTTTTTTTTAAATAAAAAATAAAAATTAAAACATCACTTATAAAAACAAGTTTTACTTTAAAAATTTACATTTAATACACAAATTAGTCTTTTCAGATAAAATTAGTAGAAAAAAATTAAAAAATATAGTATAATTTAGTGTAGGTGGTGAGATGAATTATCCAAATGGTATAAAAAAAGAAGTAAGCCAAAAAATAGTTACATATAAAAATCGCGGTATGTCACTAGAAAAAGATTTAAATGATACTAATAAATATTATATAGAAAAAGGTCTTGCTTATATTTATAAAAAACCTACCCCAATTAAAGTAGTAAAAGCAATAACTAATGAAATGGGAAACAGAGTAATCAAAGAAGCTTATTATGATGAACCATCAACAACTGATTACAATGGAATTTATAAAGGAAAATACATTGATTATGAAGCCAAGGAAACGAAAAACAAAACATGTTTTCCCCTTTCTAATATTCATAAACATCAAATAAAACATCTACGAAATATTCAAAAAGAAGGGGGAATTTGCTTTTTAATTATTCGTTTTACTACTCTTAACAAAACCTATTTTCTAAAAGCAAGCGATCTTCTTGATTATATAGATACAGAAAAAAAGAAAAGTATTCCACTTGATTATATTAATAAAAATGGCTATTTAATAAAAGAAAAATTATTTAAAATAGTGGATTACTTAGAAATTATTGATAAATTATGGAGGTTATCATGAATAAAAAAAATAAAAAAACAAAAACTAAAACTAAAACAAAAGTAAATACAAAAAAAGAAAAATCAGAAATAAAATTAAGTAAACCTTTTATTATTACTATTTTAATTATTTTAATAATTACTATTGCTTCTTATTTCTTATTTGGAATTGAAGCTGCTATTATTCTTTTTATTGGAATTAGTATTATTCTTCTAATTGCAAGAATTTTAGATTCTACTTCGAAAAAGAAAAAGCAAAGAAAAATTTTAAAAACTTTCCTAATTATCTTTTTAGTCTTAGGAATTGTTGGTGTAATTGGTGTTGGAGCTTTTTTAGTGTATGTTGTAAGTACAGCTCCAGAATTTGATACTAGCCTATTAAAAGAAAAACAATCAACTATTTTATATGATAGCGATGGAAACGAATTTGCGAAACTTGGAAGTCAAATACGTGAAAATATAGAATACGATGATTTACCAGAAATATTTATAGATGCTTTAATTGCAACGGAAGATTCAAGATTTTTCCAACATAATGGACTTGATTTAGCAAGATTTTCCAAAGCAGCTGTTCAACAATTACTTGGAAATGATGATGCTGGTGGTGGATCAACTATCTCAATGCAAGTTATAAAAAATAGTTTCACCGATACAACTAATACTGGTATAAAAGGATTAATTCGAAAATTTACGGATATTTATCTTGCGGTTTTTAAATTAGAAAAAAATTATACCAAAGAACAAATCATTGAATTTTATGTAAATAACCATAATTTAGGTGGGGCTTGGGGAGTTGAAGAAGCTAGTAAATATTATTTTGGAAAATCAGCCAAAGATATGAACTTAGCTGAAGCTGCCCTACTTGCTGGAATGTATCAAGCACCTGGTACTTATAATCCATACAAAAATCCAGATAAAGCCGAAGAACGCCGTTCTACTGTTTTAAATTTAATGGTAAGACATGGATATATCACAAGAGAAGAAGCCGATCTCGCTAATAGTATTCCTGTTACTTCCCTTTTAACATATAGTTCAAATAATCAAAGTGAATATCAAGGTTATATTGATACCTTAGTTGATGAAATAGAAGAAAAATATGGGTTAAATCCATTACAAACATCAATGTTAATTTATACTAATATGGATCGTGAAAAACAAGATGCTTTAAATGATGTTGCAAATGGAAAATCTTACACTTGGATAAACGATTATGTTCAAACCGGAATTGTTGCTGTTGATTCAGAAACTGGAAAAGTTGAAGCTTTAATTGCAGCACGTAATTATAATGGAGAAAAATTATATAATTTTACAACTGATATTAATAGACAAATTGGATCAACGGCTAAACCATTATTTGATTATGCTCCAGGAATTGAATATAATAACTGGTCAACTTATACATTATTTGATGACTCACCTTATACCTATTCTGATGGAACACCTATTAGAAACTATGATAGTTCTTACAAAGGTTTAATTACTCTTCGTTATGCTCTATCTGATTCAAGAAATATACCAGCTTTAAAAGCTTTTCAACAAGTTGATAAGAAAAAAATCATTGAACTAGTTACTAGTGTTGGTATTACACCAGAAATTAGTGGTAATACAATCCATGAAGCTCATGCGATTGGTTCATTCAATGGTTCGAATCCAATGGAAATGGCAGGTGCTTATCAAATATTCTCAAATGGTGGTAATTATACAGAACCTTATTTAGTTTCCAAAATCGTTTTAAGAACAACGGGAGAAGTAATTGAAAATGAAAATGAAACCAAAAGAATTATTAGTGATTCAACTTCTTATATGATTGCCGATGTTTTAAAAGATGTTGTAACTTGGCGAATGAGAAGTTCGAAATATAATATTACTGATAACTTTGCTGTTAAAACCGGAACTACTAACTATCCTTCAGATACATGGGATAAATATCCAGGTCTTGCTAGTGATGCTATTAGCGATTGCTGGGTAATCGGATTTACTAATAAAACGGTTGTTTCAATTTGGTATGGTTACGATTCATTAGATAAAGAGCATTTAGATAGAGTTTTACATTGGTATCCAGCTATCCGTCAAAGAGAAGATTTATTTAATGCTGTTGCTAATGCCGTATTTGATCATGATGGTACCGATTTTGAAATGCCAAGTAGTGTTGTTGAAGTTGGAGTTGAAGTTGGAACTAATCCGCCAATGCTACCAAGTGCAAGTACTCCTCAAGATAAAATTGTATATGAGTTATTTAAAAAAGGAACTGAGCCAACTGAAATTTCTAGTACCTACTCAAAATTAGATACTCCAAGTAATTTTAGTGTAAATTATAGTAATAATAAAGTAGAACTTTCATGGAACAGAGTCAATGATCCTGGTTATGTTCCAGATGGTGTTTTTGGATATTATGTATACTTTAATAATACTTTATTAGGTTTTACAACAAAAACAAGTTATACAATTGATGATCAAAGCTCTTATCTAGGTACCTATTCAGTTCGAGCTGGTTATAAGGACACTGAAACTAGTATGTCTGATCCTACTAGTCAAACTTTACAAGAAGAAGTTTCCTATGAACTAGCATTAAAAAATAGTAATACAACTTATTTAAATATTGGTGATGCAATTGATAGTTCACTTTATAATGGTAGTTTAGTTGTTTTGAAAGAAAATGGTAAAAACTCTAATCGAGATATTTCATCTTATTTAACTATTACAGTTACTAATAGTAGTGGTGATGTGGTAACAACTATCAGTAGTGAATCCCCAGAAACATATACAATAACTTATACTATTAACTACAATGGATTTAATGACAGTATAAGTAATAAAATTGTAATTAGAAGTTAAATTAAAAGGAATGACATTTGCTCATTCCTTTTTGTTATCTATATTATCAAAAGTTACATTTTTTATTCGTCCTTCTTTTAAATCATTTAAAATAATTGTATAAACTTTATCATAATCAATTAAATTTCCTTTTTTATAAGAACTTGTATTTTTAGCAATATTTGTAAATAAATTTTCTAAATTAAATTCTATATCCTTATCAAGTTGATACCTTTCAATTAAAATTTCCTTATAATTTTGATATAAATACGTTAAAACATAAGTTGCAATCTCTTCTTTATCTAAAATATCTTCATTAATAGAAGAAAAACAGGCTAAATTTAAACCAACTTCATATGATAAAATTTTTGGATATAAAATACCTGGAGTATCTAAAAGTTCAATAGTATTGCCTATTCTAACCCAACTAATTCCTTTGGTAATACCAGCTCTATTTCCGGTTTTTAAAGTATTTTTTCGACTAATTCGATTAATTAAAGTACTCTTTCCAACATTAGGAGCTCCAACTACCAAAGCTCGAAAAAGTCGAGGTTTTAAACCTTTTTTCTTTCTTTCTAGATTAATATTTTCTAATAACTTATTGGTTAAATTTAATAAATTTTCTATCTCCGTATATTTACCATTTTTTAAATCTAAGACAACAACAGGATATTTCTTTTTATACTCGAAAAGAATCCTATCGGTCTTTTTTTTATCACATAAATCATATTTCGTAACTAATAAAATTCTTTTTTTATCTTGAATTAAATCATCTAAATCAATTACTTTTGAAGATATTGGCATTCTTGCATCTATTACTTCATAGACAATATCTATTAAAGATAATTTTTCTTTAATTTCTCTTTTAGCTTTTACCATGTGACCCGGATACCAGTTAATGGAAGAAGAAGAAAAACTTTTTTCAGATTTATTTGAGTCATTTTTTTTCATAAATATACTTTCCTTTCTGAATTTATAATTTACATACATTTTATTTACTTTCTACTCAATAGTGTAATTTATCGTTAATAACATTATTTAAATTTTCTGTTTAAATATATTTCAACAAAAATTATTGGAATAATCATTATTATAATTTCAATTCCAATGCAAACTGAAAAAATTAAAATTATATTTCTTGAACTGTTAAATAATAAAATTATACTAGCAGAAATTAATAATAATAGTAACCCAATAATCAACCATATTTTTCCCATTAATTTATTGGCATATTTCCAAATTTTATCGTTTTTTAATGTAATTAAAGTTCGATAGCCCACCATATAATTTCTTTTCATTGGACATTTATACATTAATATTCCACAAAGTATCATAACTATTGGTAATAACAAAATTGAATAAATAATCATTCGTTTCCTCACTTATAAATTATTATTTGAATTTATTTTAGTCTATTATATTCTTCAACTAAAAATTCACTTATATCTTCTATATAATGAACTTCCATAATTTTTCTTAATAATAGTTCATTATAGGTTGCATTTTTATTATTAAATATTTCTATTTGGCTAATTCTAAATATTTTATTTGTTTTGGTTAATACATTATTTCTCAGCACTTCATCATTACTTATTAATAGTGCATTATAACTTGCAAATCTTTTTAAGCATCCTTGATTAAACTCATTATACATCTCAAAATTTAATTTTTCTAATTCTTTGCTAGTAATATACTCTTTTTCCCTATATTTTCGAATAGGGTTAGTATTAGTATATAATGTTCCGTCATCTGTATATTCTAAATAGCACATTCTTACATCAGCAACTAATAAATTTAAAACTGATTCATACTCATCATCTTCAATATCAAAATCCTTTAAAATCCACCAATCAAAACTTTCATTAGAATCTGTTATTGATTCCATATTATTTTTTATTATAGCAATACTATCATCATAAGTAGTCCATATCTGATTTGCTAATTGTATATCTATTTTTTTGTCATAATTTTTATATACTGTTATTGATAAAAAACTAGATAATGCTATTAATATCAAAGCCATTATAATAACTATATATTTATTTTTATATATTTTTTTCATATAATCCTCCACACAAACAAATTATTATTTGTTTTTCAATTAATTAATATAACTTATATTTACTTTTATATTTCACTAATTATTTTGTCTAAACTAGAAAAATCAATAAAATTAACCTTTTTGTTATATGTTTCTATAACTGCTCTATCTTCAGTTGTTTGTTTTTCTTCCGGTAAATTTTTAACTGCATTATAAAGTAATTTCATCATAGTTTTATGAACAAAGCTTAATTTTGAATAATCTATTCCACCTCTTAAATGGAATATTTTGGCTTTTTCAAAAATTTCTTTTGATATCTGATTTTTTATATTATTTCTTATGTTATTTTTATTTATTTCATCTCTCGGATCTGAAAGACCAACTGTTGCAATAATAATCTTTTTGCTTGAAATATTATTTAATTTTTTTAGTGTTTTTGACATTCCCAATACTCCCCCAGCATACAAGCCACCTAAATAAATAATGTTATCATAATTATTTATTTCTTGCACATTTTTAAAAGAAATTGCTTCTATATTAGTTTTTCTTGAAAGTTCTTTGGCATATTGTTTGGTTGTTCCATAATGGGAACCATATATTATAATATTACTCATAATAATCTCCATTTTATATTTTTTTAACTACTAGAATTGCTTTTGTATTACCTGTAATTGACATGAAACTAATTCATATCCATCTTGATCTTGTAACATTTCGTTTGCTTTTTTTACTTTTTGTGCCATCATCTGTCTTTGGTAAATATTTTATAGTAACTGTTTTATACAGCTTACCACCTCCAAATTTTCTTAAAAATTTATTTTTTCTCTCTTGCTATATAAATAATTGATATTATTATTCCCATAAAATTGATTCCTACCGATAATCCTAATAATAGTCCATTTGTAAATTCCCCGAACGAACTTGTTTCATTACCAGTAAAAAATATATATGATAAATATAATATATTTCCTAAAATTATTAAGAAAATTCCCATTTTTAGTTTATTCATTTTAAATTTCTCCTTTCCTATAAGTTATAGCATTTTAGTTATATATAATGCTTGGCATAATTGCAAAAATCTTCAATTTTCTTCTTCTCATCTAATTACCACTTTAAAAACAATTTATTATTCATCTAATAGGTAAATAATTTATTTTTGCCTCCTCATCCATAGCTTCTAATTTCATAATCACTGGACGTAGACCATCGTTACAACTGCATATTGCCACATTTGGTTTGTCTATCCAATCCCCATAATAAAACAATGTTTTGTCAGCGCCATGAGCCAAAGCAAAAGCATATTGATATATAGCTTTCCATGCTTCATCACAAAATCCTTCTGGTTTAGAATAATCAGCGTAAAAAATTTGTCCTTCTTTCATCATCGGACAGACTTTTAAATCTTTTACACCGTATTCTTCTGCTAACTCTTTGTTTAACATCGTTTTTAGTATTGTAATTCTTACTTTTTTCATTTATCCACTCCTCTACAAGCTTACTATTTATTTAGTTCTTCTTTTAAATTTTTCATATATCTTTTTTGCTTAAATTAAATTAGTATTTATTTTTCTCTTAAATTGACTTTTATACCATTTATTAAGTTGTCGTCTTGTTTTAAATATAAAAATTTTTTTCTTATCAACATTTTTAATATTTTCAATAATGATTTGTCTTTTCTTTTTTCGCCAATTAACTACCCACCAAAAAAAACGCCAATCCATTTTTTCCTTACAACCAGGTATTTCTTTTTTTTCCTTGCCATGATTTTTTATAAATCTTATAAAAATACTTTTTATTTGGACAATAGTAGAATAATCTAAATAAATTATGTAATCTGATTTATCTATACGTTGTTTTAATGTTGAAAGATATGTTCCATCTATAATCCATCTATCTTCATTTATTTTTTTTAAAATAATTTTATCTCGTTCACCTTTATCACGTTCTTGCCAATTATCTAAATAATTTATTCCATCAATATGATAAACAGGTAAATTTAATTGTTTTCCTAAATTATTAGCTAATGTTGTTTTTCCAGTTCCGCTACCCCCAATTATAGATATACGATTCATAATTATCACCTTTTTGAGCATGTACCAATAAATTATTAACTAATAACAATATATAATTAATAAATATAGTTGATACTTAATAAAGTATAAAAATAATAGAAATCATTTTCTCTTTTTATTATAGCAAATTTCAAACAAAAAATCTTAAATTTAAAAAATAAAAGTCAATAATTAGATTATTATATATTTTTAAGACTTCTAAACTTAAAAGTTTTGTATATTATAAATTTTGGATGTATAGATAGTTACACAATAAAAATTTAGAGAATTAATTTTCTTTGAATTTAAAATAATTTAAGTTATAATGTATATAGGAGTAGTGATTTATGTATAAATTTTTAAGATATTTTTTTATTATTTGTTTTCTATTAATCTTTTTCTATCCATTTTTTTCAATTTTTGTTTCTTATAATCCCGAAGAAAGTACTGGTTTTAATGACTATGCCAGAATTACTGATGTAGATTATAAAGCTGTACTAGTCGATGAAGATGGTGAAGGTGGTAAAGTAATTATTACTGAGCAGTTAACTTATGATGTCCATGCAGCATCAAGTAATAATTTATTTTGGGAATTATGGAGAGACTTACCAGAGGACTATGTTGATGGCTTAAAAATAGATTATCAAGTTAATTATGTTAAACAACTTAATGCGGATGGTACCGAAACAATTTATACCGAAAGTCCTAAATTATATTGGGATGATAGTGATTATACAAGTAGCATATACGGACCAGGTAAATGGTATCACAGTGAAGGGCCTTATAATGAAGATCTTCGAAGATATGAATGTATATTATTTTATGTAGATGGCCTATATCGTGAAAAAGTTACTTTTGAAATTCAATATGAAATGAACAATGCAGCCTTACGATATAGTGATGTTTCAGAATTATATTTAAGCATGTATTCAGAAAGCACTATAAAATATTTAGAATCATTCGAAGGTCAAATACTAATACCCAACAAGGATATGCCGCATCAAGGAAATTATTCAGCTCACACCTATGGTACTAACAATCATACTTTCAATTACAGTGAATCCGATACCTTAAATCCAGGATATCATACTTTTTCATTTAGTCTTGATGAAGATGATTTACAATTTAAAAATTATAATCAATATTTAGAATTTTCTTTATTAGCATATAATGAGGATAAACATATCTTTACTGATTATGCTCCTTCTAATTACTATTCAAATGAACCTTATCTTGAAGAAGCATTAGTAGCTATCAAAGAATATGATGAACTCCCTATTCAAGCTAAAAAAAATAAAACCATAGTACTTACCATATCGATTATTACCTCTATTTTTATCTTAATTTTTCTAAGACAAAGAGATAAAAAAATTAAAAAGCAACATAACCTATACGAAAAAACTACCAAAATAAAATATTTTCGAGATATACCAACTGATTTAGATCCATATTTTGCTGCTAAATTAGTATTTTCGAAGGATAATCATAAAGTTGATATGGGAGATGTCTACTCGGCCTTATTATTAAATTTAGTTCGCAAAGGCTATATTAAATTAGAGCGAATAGATAATACCAAAGAATGGAAACAAAATAATATATTATTAAAAATATTATACCACCCTTCTTTTACTAATCCATTAGAGGAAACAACTAATTCAGAACCTAGTATTATTGAAACAAATATTCAAAACATATCAACAGATATATCTAATTCAGTTAAACAAATAAACGAAACAGAAGTAGACAATAACAATACTGAAAAACTAGAAATGCTTTCGGCAAATGAAGAAACTTATTTTAATCTAATTGTTAAATATGTTGTTAATGATTCTATTTCCATGGAAGAATTTAATCAAAAAGTTGCTAAAGATTATGATAATACTGATGTTTTTGTTACTTCAATTGAAAATTCAATTGTAAATATTGGTATATCAAATGGTTATTTTCAAAAAGTCAATTATGCTGGACTTAAAAAAAGTACAAATAAATTAGCAAATAAATATATTATATTGGCTATTATCATAATTATTTTTGGAAATTTATTTATTTCCAGAACTCGGCTTGATTTAGCTTATGGAGCCTTATTTATATTAGGATTAGTTTTACTTATTGGTGCTTTCTTCTTAAAAAAAGTTGCTAATAAATATGTATTATTAACGGAATTTGGCGAAGAAGAATATGAAAAATGGCGAGCTCTTTATAATTTTTTAAATGATATGACTTTAATGAAAGAAAAAACAGTTATAGAATTACCTTTATGGGAAAAATATTTAGTCTATGCAACCGCCTTTGGAATTGCTGATAAAGTTATAAAAGCGTTAGAATTATATCAACCTGATGTTACAAATAGTCCAATACTTAGCAATAATTATTACTACTCAAAAAGTTTACGACTAAGTACTCATTCATTTAAACGTGCTACCAATCGGGCATCATCTATTTCCAGAACTTTGAGATATTCTGGCGGAACTTATTATGGTGGTGGCGGCCGTGGCGGCGGAGGTGGCGGTGGCGGTCACTAAAAAAAGAATAATTTTTATTGAAACTCATCAATAAAATAAATTATTCTTTTTTATTTTCCTTAACAAAAAAATCTTTAGACCTTATATTTGCAAAATTAATATTTAGTTTATCCTCAATTACTGATTTATCAAAGGTTTTATAAATGGTTTTGGATATATACTTCTCGGCAATTTTTAAAATATATTTATAATCTTTGATATCATCTGGAAAATATATACCACCCTTATCTTTATTTTTTAACATCCAACAAACAGCTGCAAGAGCAGACATAGCTACTGGTGTTATAGTTGGGGTTTGCCAATAGTTATTTTTATTCTTATTTAAATATGCTAATTCAATTCGATTACCTACCCATACTGGATCAAAATTATCACCAATAAGTAAAACGCCAACATATTCACATCCAGCTTTAATCTTTTCTTTATAAACTATTTCTGTTTCATTTGGGTAAATATAGCCTCTTACAACATTTTGACCCGTTTTTAATTCACCATCTAGTGGTTTATTTGGATCAAAATTAGGATAATCATTTACTTTGGCTTCTTTTAAATATTTTTTAGCTAAATTACAAGGTGAATATATAAACATTACTGATGGTCGGTAAATGACTTTATTATTTTCCAAAACTTCTAAACTATTAGCTATTGTAATAGTTTCTTCATGAGGTACTAAATATCCTTCAAAATAACCATTTGGATAATAAGTTTGACATTTCATATCGATGGCTATCTTTTTATATTCTAAAAAACCTTTGTCGAAATTTACAAAACGATATTCATCACTGTTAGCAATTAATTCGTGAGTACCAATATTTTGAGTTGCCTCACTTAATAACTCAAAAAAGAAAGAATCAACACACCAAGTATTAACTAATTTATCTTTTTGAAAATCTTCTCTTATTTCTTGCAAATCAATATCATTGACATGAATCATTTTAATACCTAATATTTTCGCTACTTCGTTAAATTTATTTTCTTTTAATAAACTTCTTAAATTTTGATTCTTTTTAAACTGTTTACAAACAATATATTCAATTGCGGCTTTAACAAAATGAGATACTAAACCGGGATTATTACCATGTTGCAGAACAATTGGATACTGATTATATTTTTTACTTGCTTGATATTGCTTTTTTAAATCATTTTTTAAAATATTTTCCTGAAAAATACTATACCAATTTTCTGGCCAATCAGCTTCCCCAGTATTTAGATACATAATGTTATTTTCAGCACACCATTTACATATATCCTTTGTTCCAACTGTATCAGCAAAATCAATTAAGAAATCTCCCCTATTTAAAAACTTACTAAATATTTCCTGAAAATTATCTTGATTTACATCAAAAACAAAAAAATTAGTAGAAATTCCTCCTAAATTTATATAAGATGCAAATTCAAATTGATTTTTGGTTATTACTAGATAATTATTTTCATTAAACTTTATTTCCTTAGATACTTTTTCAAAAAAACTTTTTCCAACCGCTCCAAAACCAAATTGAACAATTTTTCCCGAATATTTTATCATGCAATCACTTCCTTAATTAAATATTAAATTTTTTTAATTTTAACTCTTTTGGTTCTTCATAACCATTTGTAAAAAAAATTTTAATATTATTTTTTTGCCATTTATATAAAATTTTTCGCAAATCTTTGGCTTGGAAATTACTTCTGACAATTATTTTGTTTATTCCATTTTCCAATAAATATTTTGGTGAAGGTAAATCCCCGTCATATATATCCCAGCTATTATCAAAAATTCCATTATTTATTTTATATCTATTTAAACGGTTTTGATCTAAAAGAAAGACAGGTGGGGCATCATTTTTTAATTTTATATTTTTAAGTTCAAAAGCTCCCCATATAAGTAATGGTTTTATTATTTGATTATTAGTAGTTGATATAGTACCTATTGGTGGATCAGTACCATTAAATATAGGAATAGGACGATATCCTAACTTAGCTAAAGAAATTCCTTCTTTTATACTATCAATTCCTGGTATATCAATTATTAGAGCTGTATCATTTAAAACTTCTTTTAAGTAATTAATACTTGGAATTCTATAATCAATAAATTCCTTTCTTGAACTAGAATCATCTATATTAATAAATGGTACAGGTCTTACCCAATCAACCCATCTTTTTTTATCGGGAGCCCATATTTTATATATCTCTTTATTTGTCATTTTTATTCCTTTCAATTAATACGGGAATATCACAAGCTTCTGAATCAATAAGATTTTTCTTACTTATTCTAGCATAGAATCCTGCATGTTTAGAATCAATAGCATAAGAACCCAAACAAACATGAAATTCTTCTTGTTCAGGACTTTTAATAGCTTTACTATTAAATTTCTTTTGAGCTATATATTTATTCTTATGCCACCTTACATCTTTAATTATCTTTTTATATTCTTCCTCACTGATAGCCTCACGAATAGCTATTTTTTCTCCAACTCTCCCCCACACTGGTTTATAAATATAATTAGATTTTCCTTTTAAATCTTTAACCTCGATTGTCTTTGGTAATAATTTTTTCCAAGTATTAAAATTTAAATTATGTTCTTCTAAGACTTTAAAAACAAATGGAAATCTCTTCGTTTGAGCAAAGATAGCAATTGGATGATTACAAGATGGAGTTATAGTATTAAAATAACCATCCCAGTTAGTTTTTTTCATATCTTTTAACCATTCCAAAGGAGTAAATCGCAAGATACAATCAATTTTTTCTTTATGACCATCTAAAATGCTAAAAGCTTCTTTGTTTATAAACTCTAAATGATCAGCTGCTCCATAAAGTGCATGAAATCCCAGAGATTCCATCTTATCACCAATAAATTGCATTACTTGGCGGTCATCACTATATGATGTACAATGCACAAACATGATATTACCATTAGGTTTTATTTTTTCAGAAATTGCCGTTGCTAATTTTTCTCCAAAATCAATACTAAAATATTTATTATCATTTAAATATTTAATAGCCAGTTTAGGTAGTAAAGAAGCTTCCGCAAATCCTCCTGGAACATCACTATTAACTTCACTTATTACCCATTTATCATCAATTGTTTTATGAAAATCATAACGAGTTAAACGAATATTTTTATGAGAATCATAATTAGCCATTTTTTTTAACTTACATGATAACTTTTTAGGTAATTTTAAAGGTTTAATAAGTTCTAAATTATTATTTAAAAACTCTTCAGCTTGTCTTGTTTCGAAATCTAATTCTTCCGTTAATTTAGCAAGTTCTCGATATTCACTTTCAGTTATTATTAAAGCATGTTTCGCTAATGTATTACTATCTAAAAATTGTGGATCCCATTTATAACAATCAAATATTGCATCTAGTCTATAATCGGCAAATTTTTCACTTGGTATAGATACTAATTTCATATTATGCCTCTTTCTATTTCTAATTAGTAAGTTTCTTTATATTTGTATACATTCTCGCATGATAAGAATTTTTCTTATAAAAGTTAATAGCTTTTTCATTATAAGCAAAGACATCAACTAAAACATATTCGCATCCTTCTAATTTAAAATAGTTTTCCATCGTCGTAATTAAAGTTTTACCAATCCCTTTTCCTCGTGTATTTTTCGAGACGACTAATTCCGTAATAACTCCCCTTTTTGGACATTTATAATCTAAATAATCATATTTTCCATATTCTGGAATAATCCCCATTATTAAACCAACCACTTTTTTATTAATAATAGCTAAAAAACATTTACCATGATTATTTAAAACTTCTTCTAAATCAACTAAGGCCATTTTTTCTCGATAATTAGGATGCATTCTATCTAAACCGTCTTTATCAATTGAAATAAGATATTCTTCTAACTCTACTAACAAATCTCTTACATCTTCTAGATATTTATCTTCATATGCTATTACTTTTATAATAAAAATCAACCTCACTTATCTTAAACTTAAACATTTTTGGCAATAAAATCAAAAACTTGTTCATCATTTTCTTGAATTAAAAGTTTATCACTTTCCGTTAAATCTGTGAAATATTTTCCTAACTTTTTATTTAGAGAAATGGAATTTAACGGATAGCCAGTTTCTATTGTTTCTGATTTAGTATCCACTAAATAAAAATCAGCACTTTTCCAGGTATAAGTAAATTCAAGGCCATCTTTTATAAGAGCAAGTCCATATAACCAATAAGCATTTAATTTACCATCAGTTCCATATTCTTTAACTAAATTAATATAATATTCAAGCATTTCTAAATCAGATAATCTTTTTTTATTAACTCTTCTTACAAAACTTCCAGGTTGTTTTTCCATAGGGACATTTTCTAAAAATAAATTATCATCAATAGCCATAACCGTAATACCTGTTTCTTGATAATAGTTTCTAGCTTTAATTAAAGCATTTTCTAAGGCATCTTGTCCATCTTCTTGAATTTCTAAATTAACTTTTATATCATCTAAGGTTAACAATTTAATACCTCGATTTAATAAACCATTTTTATACCTTTTAATCTTAGCAGGATTTTTAGTTGCCAATAATATTTGTTTCATTTTAAACACCTTAACTTTAATAACTTATACAATGTATACATGTCTAGATTATATCAGTTATTATCATTTTTTGAAATACTTTTTTATAAATAATATTTTAGCAACTAAATAATTTAGAAATTAACAACAATAATAAAAAAATAACTCTTTATATTTGAGTTATTCTATTATTCATCAACATTTACTTTTAAAACACTACTATTATTTATTATTAAAGTACTATATGCAAACAAAACATCTTTATCATTAAAGTCAACATATTCATTAACTATATCAGCACTAATATATCGTAAATCTATTAAAGTAATTTTTTTATAATATGGTATCAATAAAGGAGCAAAACTACTTCCAAAGGAATCTCGAAATATAATTAATTCTTTTTCGTTAGATGCCACTAAATTTTCTATTTCAATTAATGCACTAGGTCCACTTAAAAAGACATTATAAGAATCCAAACTATCTAATGCTTCAATATCATAAACTTTTTTATTACCATATTCTAAATGCCAAACATTAGCATTATCCAATATATCGTTACTTAAATAAATTAAATCTTCGCTTTTTATAAAGGTAGGAGCTTTTGAATAAGATGCACCATAAAACTTATTATATATATTTTCCTGGAAATTATAATTATGATAATCAAAATTAAAGAAATTACTAAATTTTTTTATAATTTTATCATAACTACTTTGTTTAATATGAATATCGGTTTTGTAATAATCACTTAATTTTAATAAAGGAAGAATATCAATATAGGAAATATTAACATTATTAGTAATATTATCAAACATTAAATCATAGTCAATCTTTAAATAGCGATTACCATCAATAAAATAATTTTTATCCGGAATAATGGTATAAAAAACATTGCTTTTAGTCAAATATGTTTTATTAATATAATTAAGCTTATTAATAAAACTATTAACACTTTTTAAATTTAAAGGATAATTCTTTTCTATAATATAATCATCAACAACATAAACGTCATTACTTTCTTTATTTCCTAATATATATCTATCAAATAACGAATTAAGAGAAATAAAATTATCGCGAAATGGAAATTGATCAGATAAATAATCATCTAAATTTTCAAAAAAATCATCTTTTAATTTTGAAACACCAACTAATTTTCTTCTTTCATAATTTGATAAAGATTTATCTTCGAAAAAAAGACCTAATATCGAAAATAAAAATAGTGTTCCGACAAATAATATAACAATTACCTTATCTTTCATCTTAAAATCTAAAATAAATAAATGGATTAAACGAACTAGAAATAATTTTAGCTATTGAAAATATAAATACTAACATAATAAATAAAACACTAAAACATTCAATCAATTTACCAAATTTTCCTTTCTTTAAATTATTAATATAATTTTTAGCCAAAGGAGAAATACCTATCATAGAAACTATAATAATAATTAAATTATTTTTTAAAAAATATATACTTTCCCTATTTATAAAACCATTATGAAAATTAAATAAACCTTTAATATAGGTTAAAATTAAATTTAAATCAGTTAAACTAAAAATTATAAAACTAATTAATATAACAATAAATGTATAAATACGTGATAGTATTCCTTTTTTCAGATATTTTTTTAATAAAAACTTTTCAATTATTAAAAAGACAAAGAAATATAATCCCCAAATGATAAAGTTCCAATTAGCTCCATGCCAAAAGCCTGTTAAAAGCCAAACAATAAAAATATTGCGAATATTTTTTAAGACAGAACATCTATTACCACCCAAAGGAATATATACATAATCTCGAAAAAAGCTCGATAATGATATATGCCATCTTCGCCAAAAATCAGTTATGGAATTAGCAATTAAAGGATAATTAAAATTTTCTTGAAAATTAAACCCAAACATTTTACCAAGACCAATTGCCATATCACTATAACCGGAAAAATCATAATAAATTTGGAAAGTAAATCCTAAGGCAACCAGCCAATAAGAAATAATAGACATATGAGAATTCATTATATTCGTATACATGATATATAAAGTATCAGCAATTAAAACTTTCTTGCCAAGTCCGAAAATAAATCTAACTACCCCTTCACTAAATAAATTTAAACTTTCTTGTCGATTATTAAGTTCATTTTGAATATCTTTATATCTAACAATCGGACCAGCTGTTAAATGGGGAAATAACGTAATATAGGTAGAATATTTTAAAAAACTTTTCTCATACTTTACATCTTTTCTATATACATCAGTCAAATAACTAATATTTTGAAAAGTAAAAAAACTAATTCCCAAAGGTAATACAATATTAATAAAAACTTTATTAAATTTAAATATATTAGCTAATGTTTCTAAAAAGAAATTTGTATATTTAAAATAAAATAATAAAGAAATATTAAGGCAAATGCCAATAATTAAAAATAATTTCCTTTTTTTATGAGTAGATCCAATTAATAAACCAAATATATAATTTATTAAACAAGAAGCAAGTAATATTAAGACATTCCATTTTTCACCAAAAAAATAAAAGAGAAGACTACAAATAAGTAGTACATAATTTCGATACTTGCGTGGTGTTATATAATATATAAAAAGAGTTATAACTAAAAAAAAGAAAAGAAAACTTATACTTGAAAATGCCATAATTTCCTACTATAAATTCTCAAAATTTTCTTTAATTTTTGGTGCTAATTCATTTGACATTATTAGTACTACTAAGTCTCCCTTAGACATAACATAGGTATTTTCAGCCTCAACACAGATCCATTTTCGAGGATTTGCATTTTTTTCAATATCTTCTACCACTTGCTTAGCTAGAGAGGCATCTTCTAATCTAATTAAAACTACGGAATGAGGTATTGATCCCGTCATAGATTCACTAGCAATAGCTTCTTTGTATTCTACCTCAGTAAAAGCATAAGATGCAAAATTTTCACTATTTAATTCAATATTAGAAAGCATCATTGGCTTTTCATCCTCGGCAATGCCTTGATATAATTTTTCCATTATATCAGTTAAAGATCCTTCAACATTTTTTGAAGCACATCCAGTCATAAAAAAAGAAATAGCTATAATTATTAATATAAAAAATTTTTTAAATTTTTTCATTTACTTCTTTATCCTCCTTTATAGCATCTTAATTATAACATTAAACGATTAAATAGTAAATACTAAGAACATTAAAATTACTTTTTAGTTCCAAACCTGTTAAAGGGGAAAATTACCAAAGAGGTTTTGCCAAGAATATTTTTTCTATCAACGCAACCAAAAAACCTTGAATCCAAAGAATCCCCACGGTTATCACCAACAACAAAGTAACAATTATCAGGAATTACTTCTTCCAAGATAAAATCATCCGTTTTTTTATGTTGAAAATTCTCTTCTACTTCTTGATCATTAATATATAATTTATTATCTTGATAACTAATTTTCTCCCCAGGAAGAGCAATTACTCTTTTAATTAAATATTCATCATCCATTTTAATTACCACAATATCAAATCTTTCAATATCTTGAAAACGATAACTAATTTTATCTAAAATCATAATATCTTTATCATATAAAGTATCATTCATACTAGCTCCATTAACCCGAATTGGCGTAATAATAAATTGTTTTACTAAAAGAACTAAAACAATAACTAAGACATAACCTAATATTTCTTTAACTTTTTTATTCATAATACAAAAAAGGACAAGGCCAAACCTTATCCTATCCCCTTTCTTTGATTTTGTATTGACCAACTAAATTTCTTAAGAATGTTAACTTAGCACGTCTTACTTTTCCTTTTTTAATTACTACGATATTAGCAATTTTTGGTGAGTGAACAGGGAATGTTCTTTCCACTCCAACTCCATAAGAAACTTTACGAACTGTAAAAGTTTCACTAACACCTGATCCATGTCTTTTAATAACACTTCCTTCAAAAGCTTGAATTCTTTCTCTTTTTCCTTCGATGATCTTAACATCAACTCTAACAGTATCACCAACACGAAATTCTGGTATATTTGGATTTAACTGTGACGCAGTAATCTTATCAATTACGTTCATAATACACTTTCCTTTCTACTTGTGATTATACTAAATACCTAGCAGCGAATCACATTAAAGATAATACCATAAATTTCAAAAAATAGCAAATGTTTTATTCAATATTATTTAAGGAATAGTTACAATCTAAAATCTTTTTGATATTTTTTAGTAAAGAATCACTTATTTTTGTAAAATATAAATTGACACTTTGTTTATTACTATCTTCTAAATGAATTTTATTTACTAAACATTCTCCCATATCAATTATTTCGACATTACTTGGTAAATACTTTAAAAATTCCGCTTTTAAAATTGGATAATGTGTACAACCAAGAATTAAACAATCAATATCTTGGAAATTTTTTAAATACTTAGCAATTATTTGGGAATCAATTTGTAAATTTTCAATCATGGGAACAAATTCGGGAGTTTTAATCTCCGTTGTCATTCCTTTTAAATTATTTTTAAAGATATGACTTTCAATTGTTCTTTCAGTTCCAAATACTAATATATTTTGAAAAGTCTTACTATTTACGTAAGCAATGGTTGAGGAAATAATATCAAAAATAGGAATTTTTGTTTGTTTTTTAAGTTCTAAATAACAATTAGAACTAACTGTGCCACAAGCAATAACAATCAGATCAACATGCTTTTGTTCAAAAAAATGAATGGCTTTTAAAGATAATTTTATTAAAGTATCTTTATCTTTATTACCATAGGGAATATTTTTGGTATCCCCATAATAATAATATTCATTCTGCGGATATTTTTTTAAAAACTCCTTTAAAACATTCAAACCACCTATTCCCGAATCAAATAAACCTATTTTCATAAACCTCCTTAAAGGAATAATAATTATTTGTTAGGAACAATTCTTTCCATTCCTCCCATATAAGGTCGTAAGGCTTGAGGAATAAGAATTGAACCATCACTTTGATAATTATTTTCTAAAAAGGCAATTAAAGCCCTTGGGGTTGCAAGAACCGTATTATTTAAAGTATGAACAAAATAAGTTCCCTTTTCACCTTTGGTCCGAATTGCTAAACGTCTAGCTTGGGCATCACCAAGAGTTGAGCAAGAGCCAACTTCAAAATATTTTTGTTGACGAGGACTCCAAGCTTCAACATCACATGATTTTACTTTAAGATCTGCTAGATCACCTGAACAACATTCAAGAGTACGAACCGGAATATCTAAACTTCTAAAAAATTCAACTGTAAATTCATACATTTTTTGATACCATGTCATTGAATCTTCAGGACGACAAAGGACTATCATTTCTTGTTTTTCAAATTGATGAACTCGATAAACTCCTCGCTCTTCAATTCCATGTGCTCCTACTTCTTTCCTGAAACATGGAGAATAACTAGTTAAAGTAATTGGTAAATCTTCTTCTTTTATAATTTGATCTTTAAAACGCCCAATCATTGAATGTTCACTAGTTCCAATTAAATATAAGTCTTCGCCTTCAATTTTATACATCATAGCATCCATTTCTTTAAAAGACATAACCCCATTAACAACATCAGAACGAATCATAAATGGTGGAATACAATAGGTAAATCCTTTACCAATCATAAAATCTCTGGCATAAGCTAACATTGAACTATGAAGTCTTGCCATATCACCAATTAAAAAATAAAAACCATTGCCACTTGTTCTACCACTTGCTTCCTTATCAAGGCCCGCAAATTTTTCTAAAATATCCGCATGATATGGTATTTCATAATTAGGTACAACAGGCTCACCAAATCGTTCCATCTCAACATTTTCTAAGTCACTACGACCAATTGGTACGGAATCATCAATAATATTTGGAATAACAAGCATAATTTTTCTAATTTCTTGATTTAAATTAGCTTCTTCGGTTTCCATTTCTTGTAATTTAGTATTAATCTCCGTTACTTTTTGTTTAGAAAGTTCTGCCTCTTCTTTTTTACCATCTTTAAAAAGTTTACCAATTTCCTCACTGATTTTTTTTCTTTCACTACGAAGATTATCACCATTCATTTTAAGTTCACGGGCTTTTTTATCTAGTGTAATTACTTTATCAACTAGTTCTAGTTTTTCATCTTGAAATTTTTTCTTAATATTTTCCTTGACAATATCAGGATTTTCTCTTACAAATTTAATATCTAACATTTTCTTGTTCCTTTCTTAACTCTTCTATTTTACTTTGAATTTTATTATATGCCGGTAAATATCTTTTATTTACGCGTTCATAATCATTTATAGTGGGATTTTTAATTCTTGTAATATCCATATTATGACGTAAATCCGAGGTTTTTACATTTAAAACATGAATATTATTACTACTAATTAGTCTATCAATATAATCTGGATAATATTCACCTTTTTGTTTAGTTAAATATAAAAGCATATTTAAAATATCAGTATTATAACCAAACTCCTCTAAATCTTTGACCGTAACACTAGTATCTTCTAAAATATCATGCATTAAAGCAAGAATTTTTTCTTGATAATCAAAAACTCCCGCATATACTTTCATTAAATGAATAATATAAGGCATTTCACTTTTATCAGTTTTATCATTAAAAAGTTTTAAAACTAATTCCAAGGTCTTATATAATAAATCATTACTATTTTTTAACTTTTCATATTCTTGTTTTTCAAAATATTTTTTTAACATAATCCTCCTAAAAAATAAAAAAGAATAGTATTCGGAGTCAAATAGACGGTACCATCCTTTTTTTTACTTAATTAAATAACGGTTCAACCGGAACTTATTAGGTTCTCTAAAGAGTAGATAAATAGGTTTTATTATAATTTTCCATCAGCCAATTACTTTCTCTAAATAAAATTTCTATTATTGTCTCTTTTATGATTTATTTACATATATTTTTGCATTTGCTTCATCATTTGATTAACTTGCTTTTGAGTTGGGGTTCTTCCCATACCACTCATAAGAGTTTTTATCATCTCTTCATTTATAGGTGGATTTTTCTTTAAATATTTGGTCATTAATTTACGCGATACTAAAAAACCAACGACAACACCAGCAATAAATCCTAGAACTATTTGTAAAATATCTATCCACATAATCCTCAACTCCTTGTTAATATCTTACTATAATATATGAAATAATTCAATAATTATTTATATTTTATTTAAAAAAATAAAAAGTTTCTACTTAAAAACTATTTTATTTTCTTCCATAAATTATAGTATTCGATGCCAGAGACTACTGACATAATAACAGCAAAATAAATTAAGAAATCAGCCACTTTTAAATTAATTAACTCAAAGGGCAAATTATAAAAAAACATAAGTGCAAGACCAATCATCATACTAGCTGTTTTAATTTTTCCGGATTTAATCGCAGCCACTACCTTGCCTTTTCTTAAAGCGGACATTTTTAAAGCATTAACAACTTCATCACGGAAAATATAGATGATAGGAACAAAAGATGGAAGAAAACCATTTACAGCAAAAATAATTAAAACGGAATTTACTAAAACTTTATCAGCTATGGCATCTAATAACTTTCCGGTATCAGTAATTAAATTATCCCGACGGGCTATCATTCCATCAAAGTAATCCGTTAAAGCGGCAATTATATATATAACACCGGCTATTAAGTAGGTAGAATCAACAACAAGTCCTGCAATATTAAATTTTGGAAAGTAAATATTTAAAGAGTAAAAAGGAAATAAGCAGAAAATAATAATTAAAATTGTCAAAATAATTCTTGTTATTGTTAATTTATTTGGTAAATTCATAACTAATCTCTCCTTTTATACCTAAAAGTTCTTTGGATACTTTTGGTTCTTGTGTTGCAACTTTTAAAACTATATAAACAATTAAAGAAATAAAAAGTAAAATAGCAACTAATAAAACAATTGGTGCTAGATCATATCTTGTATGTTTTATTTTTGTATAAGGAGATGATATATGATTAGTTTTTTCTTCACTATTTTTTACCTTTTTTATATCATCTAAGGAAATTTTTGATGTTTTCTCAAAAATAAAATCATTAAATTCATCTAATAATTTGGAAACATCTAAACCTAAATATTTAGCATATACTTTTATTAAATCCTTTAATTCAAAAATATCTTTAAAGGCTTTTGAATTACCATCTTCAATCGCTTCAATAAGGGAAGAATTTACATTTAAGTCTTCACTGGCTTCATTTATACTAACACCATTTTTCCTTCGTTCATCACGTAAATACTCACCAATTTCTTTCAAAATAATCACCTCAAAATAAAAAATGCTTTATAAGCCATGTTCTGTACCATATAGGTGGCAAACATTTATCTATCTATTCGATCCCGGGTTTTGTTCATTTCCAATTCCCAAGCTCCCCTACCATAATTTGGGTTTCTCACTCGCGGGGTTTACTATGTTCCACTTCCTCCGTTTCCAGATTCTTCATCACTATAGCACTTTTATAATTACTCTAACCATATTATAAAACTTAGGTTATTTCATAGCCGTTAGTACCGAAGTACTACTTAAAGTTATTTTTTCCTTTAACACGAACACTAATAACATCGCAGTTATTGTGAGCATGGACTTTCCTCTATATTACAAGAATATAGCGTTTGCCAAAGCATTATTCATCTTCTTCATCCTTCTCTTCATTACCATATACAACTTTTTCTAGACGGGACAATCTTTTTAAAACATCTAAATTAGCAGCACCAGCAGGCATTTGCGGAGCAGCTTTAACAATTTCCACATTGGTTTTTAAATTGCGAATTTCTTGTTTTAAATTAATAATTTGTTCTAAGTAGTCTTCTTTTTCTTTTTCAAGTCCACGAATTATTGTATAAAAATGTTCATAATCGGCAATGATAAGATCTAAAAATTGATCAACTTCTTTTAAACGATAACCTCTAGTATCAATTTTAAAATTTTTTTCAAGTATCATATCACTAGTTAGATTAAATTCATCTTTATACATATCACCACATTCCCTTCTATTAATATTTTAGAATAATAGAAAAGTATTGTCAAGTAAAAAATAAAACTCCTGCAAGCAAGAGTTAGTTATTCTTTTGGTGATCAGTACGGGATTCGGACCCGTGAATGCTGCCGTGAAAGGGCAGTGTGTTAAGCCACTTCACCAACTGACCAAAAAAAAATGGCGCCTCAACTAGGACTTGAACCTAGGACCCCTTGATTAACAGTCAAGTGCTCTAACCAACTGAGCTATTGAGGCAAAATTTATAAATGGTGGGCCTGAATGGACTTGAACCATCGACCTCACGCTTATCAGGCGTGCGCTCTAACCACCTGAGCTACAAGCCCATTTACAATGATTTGCAATCCTTATTCATTGTACTATATTTTCTTCGGTAATGCAAGTATTTTTTTTGGTGTCCAGCTAGGGATTCGAACCCTAGACCCACTGATTAAGAGTCAGTTGCTCTACCAACTGAGCTAGCCAGACATATAACCAAGAACAACATCTAATATTCTATATGATATTGTTCTTGTTGTCAACATTTTTTTTAATTTTTTCAAAATTTATTCAATTGCTGTAATTTCAATTTGATAAACACCATTTGGACTGTTAACATCAACAATTTCCCCTACTTTTTTACCAAGCAAGGCAAGAGCAATTGGGCTTTCATTGGAAATCTTACTTAAAAATGGATCTGCTTCTTGACTACCAACAATTTGATATTCATCCACTTCTCCATCATCAACATACTTAATCTTGACAGTATTTCCAATACTAACTTTACTATTATCAACATTTTCAATAATTGAAACATTTTCAAGAATTTGTTCTAACTTTTGAATTCTACCTTCAAGTTCAGCTTGTTCGTTGCGAGCTGCATCATATTCAGCATTCTCAGATAAATCTCCTAAGGCTCTAGCCTCTTTAATTGCTTTTATATTAAGAGGACGCTTTATATTTATTAAATCATCTAATTCTTTTTTTAATTCTTGATACCCCTCTTGAGTTAAATATACAGTCTTTTTTTCCATCAGACACCTCCAAATAAAAAACTCCTAATAAGTATATTATAAATGCCATCAAAAGTCAAGGTAAATTCTTGGCAAATTATAATACAACACTTCATTATATGCAAAAAGAAAAATAATATGTAACTTATTTTAAATAAGGTTTACGAATCATTGAAAAAATTGGTAAATCAAAAGGAATTTCCATTTTTAAGATACTATCTGCTTGATTAGCAACTTGAATACTTTCCATATCTTTATTATAAATATTTTTTATTTTATAAGAAATAATATCCATATTCGGTGTAATTATCTCAACATCATCCAAAACCTTAAAATAATTTCTTTGTCTAATTGTATATAAATTATTTTCTTTTTCGAAAATAATTCCTAAATAATCTTGATTCGAAGCTTCCTGTCTTCCAATATAATATTGATCAGTCATATCAGCTTCTTTATCATAAAAATGCGTGCTATTTTCTCTATTGGAAACCATACTTAAAATATGTTCTTCTTTCTCAAGTAAATCATTAGTTAAATTTCCTTCATAATAAGCATCAATAATTCGCCGGTAAGAAGATAAGACAACTGCTAAATAATAAGGCGAACGCATTCTTCCTTCGATTTTAAAACTAGCAATTTTAAGGTCTAACATATCTTTTAAGAAAGATGACATATTTAAATCTTTAACCGCCATGGAAAAATTATCATTCGTATCATTTAAAGAAAAACCAAACCGACAAATTTGTGCACAACCACCACGATTAGAATCTCTTAAAGTTAAATAATTTGATAAAACACAGCGACCACTTACAAAAGTACACATCGCCCCATGAATAAAAACTTCAATATCAACACCCGTTTTTTCAATTATTTCTTTAATATCCAAACGCCCTACCTCACGGGCTAAAACAACACGATCAACACCTTCTTGTTTTAAAAAATTAACTGTTTCATAATTAGTAACACTATCTTGGGTACTTACATGAACTTCAACTGGAAAATTTTTCTTAATATAGCTAACTAAAAACAAATCACTAACAATAAAAGCATCAATTCCCAGGTTAACAACATCTTCAATATATTTATAAACCCCAGCAATATCTTCATTATGAAAAACAATATTTAAAGTTAAATAAACTCGTTTTTGATAAAAATGAGCAAACTCGCAAGCCTCTTTAATTTCTTCCAAACTAAAATTATTAGCATTAGCTCGTAAACTATACTCTTTTCCGCCAATATAAACAGCATCAGCTCCATACAAACATGCAATTTTTAATCTTTCTAAATCACCAGCTGGTGATAATAATTCTACTTTTTTCATCATTTCACCTTATAAAATGTCTTTTGAAAGAAAAATCCTTCATAAGAACCAATTAATTCTTGAACTTTTTCTAAAAATAATGATTCTTCTATTTTTTGATTTAAATATTTATTATATAATTTAAGAACTTGTAAAAAGATAGTATCATCAATTAAATTATTATCTAAAATAGCATATTCTATTTTTTCTTTTAATAAACAAAAAGCCCTCGTTCCATTTAAAATATCTTTGGTTAAAATATCCGTTCCCAAGTTTGTTTCTTTTATATAATATTTTTGTTTTGAGTTCTTTTCTTCAATCGTATTTAAATCTTTTGACTTTTCTTTTTTTATATATTCAAAGTAATTAGAAACTAATTTTCTTTTCGAATGGGAAATAATTAAATGACCAACAAAAGTTGCCATTAAAAGAATATTGCTTTTTTTAGAAATTAAAGCCATTTCTGATTCCGTAATTTCTGCTGATAAATAAGCATATTTAACTCCACGTTCAAAGTAATAATTACAAATATTATAATTGGTTACCATATGGGTTTGATGGATTACTAAGGGAATATTTAAATTCAATTTTTTAACAAAAGATAAAATGCTTAAATCATAAAATAAAATTCCTGCAATCTTTAAAGTTGCTAATTCTTGTAATTTTTCTTTTAAATCTTTTAAATCCTCATTAAAAATATTTTTATTAAGACTAACAAATAATTCAATTCCTGGATAATTATTTAATATTTCTTTTATATCATTTAAAGTAGCTTCATAATAATTAATGGCATAATTTTTAAGACCAATAAGAAAAGAATTAGTGTACTTTAAATAATCAGCTAATTCTTTTTTATTTACACTAACTAATAATTTCATAGCTTATCCTCTTCTTTCAGTAACAGCTATTCCATCACCTATTTTATAAATAGTTGTTTTATAAAGCATATGATTTTCTAAAAAATAAGTATAATCTTTAATTTTTCTTACAATTCCTAAAATATTTTTACTAGGAATATCCTCTTCTTTCATGGCTACATAACCATGAAAATCCATATTATCGGTGATAATATAACCATCTAAACTTAAATTAGCTTCAAAATGTTCAAAGAAATCTTTATTTTTACCTTTCGCAGCATCAATAAAAATTAAATCAAATTCACCTTCTAATTTAACATTTAAAGCATCATTAAAAATTAAAGTAATTCTATCTTCAAGATTAAATTTTTTAATATTTTTTAAAGCTTCCATATATCTTGTTTCATCACGTTCAATAGTTGTTATATGTATATCATTACTAGTTTTTGCCATCATAATAGCTGAGTAACCAATAGCTGTTCCTATTTCTAAAATATTTTTTAATTGTTTTTTAATAATAAAATTCGTTAAAAATTCAATTCCATCATCTTGCATAATCGGAATATTTTCTTCAATTGCATATTCTTTTAATTCTTTTATGTCTTTATCTTGATAGTTCATTTTAAACCCTCCTAATAACCACTATTTACTTCAGCTAATTCTTCCTTTTTGGCTTCAAAATCACGACTATTTTCAAAGAAGAAAGTTTCATCAGTTTGAATATTGGAAATAAAATATAAATAATTGGTATCAGCTGGATAAATACTAGCTTCAATACTACTTTTTGATACCGTTGCAATTGGGGATGCTGGAAGCGTTGTCATATTACTATTTCTTGTATTATAAGGATTGCTAGAATCATATTCACTTTTTGTTAAAGGACGCATATCATCTAATTTTAAACCATACCTAGTGGTAACATCACTTCCAAGTGCCATATTCCTGTCTAAACGATTTAAAAAAACACTAACGACTTTACTTCTATCCGCACTATTATTTACTTCTTTTTCAGCAATTGAAGCTAAAGTTAATAACTCATGTACGGAAAAAGAGCTTGCTGTAATGGTTTCTTTATAACTAGATAAAATTAAATCCATTTGATCTAGTAATTTTTTAAATATCTCAGGAACAGTTACATCTTCACTACGAAATTCATAAGTATCAGGAAATAAATAGCCTTCAAGTGGATAATAAATATCACTATTTAAAATATCATCAGTTAAAAACCAATAATCTTCAATTAAACTTTTTAAATAATCTTCATCTTTTAATTGATTTAAAACATCATCATAGGAATTATTCGTATTATCTGCAATGACTCTTGCAATTTCGCGAAAATTAATTCCCTCTTTAAACGTTATTGTAATAGTACTATCATTATAACTATTACCCTCTCTTATATTTTGAACAATTTCTTTTAAAGGCATATTTGAACTTAAATTATAAGTCCCAGCCTTTAAATCATTTATGCCATTTATTTTTAAATAAAGAACAAAGAATTTATCACTTTTAATTAAAGCCTTTTCTTCTAATAATTCGCCAATTTCTTGACTTGACATTCCAGATGCAATTTTAACTTCAATTTGGTCACTACTTTTATTAACCGGACTTAAATAAAAGGCATATAAAATACAAAGAGTAACAAAAATAAATAATAAAATCAAACAAATAATTATCAATAACTTGCGATATTTTTTCATATTTACTCCTATATAAAAGAATTCTAGTTGACGCTAGAATTACTATTATCACTACTGGTATTTCTAATTTCTTCTTGTAGTGATTCTAAAATGGTTTCAATTACTTTCCATTCTTTATCAGTTTCAATTGGTAAAAGTTCCATATTATCTTCTTGTTTTGGGTCATAAATAGATGCATATACTTGAATATTTCCTTGTTTATCTTTGGTATTATCAGTATATACAATATAACTTTTTTTCGTTTCATCACTATCAAATGTGAATAAAACATTGCAAACAACTTCTTTTCCTTCTTCATTAATTACTGTAAAAGTATTTTTATCTTCCATTATTTAATTCCTTTCTATCTAAATAAGATTGGAGTATCAAAACACTTGCCATGCCATCTACTACCATCTTTCTTTTTTTTCTTGATACATCTCCTTTGATTAAAACATTATTACTAATTTTTGAAGTTAATCTTTCATCTTCTAAAAGTACTTCAATATGTAATTCTTCTTCAAGTTTAGCTTTAAAATCTAAAACAATAGCTGCCATATTACTTACGGAATTGTTCATATTTTTAGGATACCCTAAAACAATTTTATCTATTTTTTCCTCTTGAACAATCAAAGCTACTTCTTTTAGTAAATATTCATAGTCTTCCTCATGACGAATTGTCTTATAAAAACTTGCAATTACACCATTTGATTTACTAATTCCAAGAGTCT
Source organism: uncultured Bacilli bacterium (assembly GCA_944350445.1). Classification (GTDB taxonomy): domain Bacteria; phylum Bacillota_I; class Bacilli_A; order RF39; family UBA660; genus RUG591. The sequence goes on from CALVOW010000003.1 coordinate 43,838, forward strand.
TTGTCCCTAAATCAAGCCCAAGATATGTCATAATCAAATACTCCTTTATCATATCATTTTTTTTAAATTTTAACAACTATATTTCTAAATATTCTCGAACACTAGAAACAATGGCATTTACATATTCATCTTTTTCCGTTAAAAGAATATCTAAATTGCTACTACTATTCATATACCCAAGTTCTAATAAATAAGCTTCACAACCATGATTACTTGCATAATAATGATTCCATTCTTTTTCCTTATTTCTTGAATCAACATAAGCTGACGTAACAATTCCTCCGGTTTCTCTTATTATATAATAATACGTTGAATCAAGAGTTGCTTTTTCATATGGCTCATATCCTCCTTCAAGAGCACTTTCTTTAATGTCTTCTAAGTCAGCCATACTTAATGTTCGAAGGTAAACACCACTAGAAATTTTATTAGAAACATTGGCTGAATAATTAGTACTAGTATTAGAAACAATTTCTTCAGCCAAGTTTTTAGCAAAAGTTATATCAGCATGATTAGGAACATAAATTTCAACTCCCCCAGCACCAACATTATATAAAGATGAATTCATATGAATAGATAACATTAACTTAGCTTTTGTCTCATAAGGTACACTTACTCGCCCTTCACTTCCATAATTATCAATTGATTCATCTGTTTGTCTAGTTAATTTTACTTTTAACCCAAGATCTGTTAACTTTTCTTCTAATAAAAGCGCATATTCTAAATTAATATTACTTTCAAAGTAACCATTTTTATTAGCACCAACATCTATTCCTCCATGACCTGGATCAATAACAATATCATAAATATCCTCAGGTAATTTTTCAACATTGGCTTTTAAATAAAGAAAATTTTTGTCATTTATTTTATCAAAAGCAATATCTATTTTTTGATTTTTATCATCTTTGGTAATTGTATAATAATCTAAATTAGTATAATTTGTTGCATTCTCGAGAGTATAGTATGAAATTTTATCATCAGTAATTTCTTTTAGAAAAATAATGTAATTACCACTTGTAATTTTTTCTAAATTAATTCCTTGATTAATTAATTCGGTTGTTTGGAAACTAGTTTTACTATCTGTATTTTCAAGAATCAATTCATATTCTTCTTCAATATCTTCATTTTTTAATACTAAACTTAAATTTGAAACATCTTTTTCCAAATAACCTGTTAAATTAAAATATCTTCCATAAATAGTAAATGAATCAATAAAAGCCGTTTCCTGAACCGAATCCAGCAATTTTTCATATTCACTTAACACTTTTCCATTATTTTCTTGAGCAGTTTTATTACAACCAACTATAAAAATTATCAAAAAAACTATTATTATCTTTTTCATATTCACCTACCATTTAATTGTACTACAATATTTTAAAAAAAGATAGTTATTCTCCGACAACTAAATGTAAAATATCCAAAAATTCTTGAGGTGGTGCTACACTAAATTCTAATTTTTCATTAGTTCTTGGATGAGGAAACGAAATTTTATAAGAGTGAAGAAGCTGACCAAATGTATTATTGCTAACTAATTTAGAATAGACTGGATCATTTACAATTGGATGGTTAATATATTTCATATGCACGCGAATTTGATGCGTTCGACCAGTTTCTAATTCACATTCAATTAAAGTATAATTTTTATAACGTTTAAGAACACGAAAATGGGTAATAGCCTTTTTACTATTAATATCTGTTACTATCATTCTTTCACGATTTTTGGCGTCTCTTCCAATTGGAGCATCAATTGTTCCTGTTTCATGATGAAATTCCCCATTAACAAGAGCTAAATAAGTTCGTTTGACAACTTTATCTTGAATCATTTTAGCTAATTTATCATGACAAAAATCATTTTTAGCTACTAACATCAAACCACTTGTATCTTTATCAAGACGATGAACAATCCCTGGTCGAATTTTATCTTCACTTAAAGAAAAGCGTCCCATCAAAGCATTTACTAAAGTATCTTCATAATTACCAGGGGCTGGATGAACAACCATCCCTGATTTTTTATTAATAACTAACAAATCATCATCTTCATAAATAATATCAAGAGGAATATTGCTTGGTTTAATGGGAATATCAAAATAAGAATCCATCTCCTTGATTGTAATTTTATCACCCAAAGAGACTTTATAACTTGCACTAACTACTTTTCCCTGAACCAAAACTTTGGCATTTTTAATTAAAGTTTGAATTTTACTTCTTGATAAATCTGTTTTAGAAACTAAATATTTATCAAGTCTAACGGGATCTTGTTCCGTAACTTCGAGATTCATTTTTTTAATACCTCCTTTAAAGATTCAAAAACTATTAAAATAACACTAATTACTATAAAGGTATCAGCTAAATTAAAAATAGGCGCATTATAAGAAAAAATAGTAAAATCTAAAAAATCAACAACTCCTTTATAAAGCATACGATCTAATAAATTACCTAAAACCCCAGCAATTAAGAAACTATAATAAATTGTTTTATATATATTTAATTTTTCTTTTTGCAAATAATAAAAGATAAAAAATAATAAAACGAAACCAAGAATAATGAAAAGCCAAAGTTCACCCTTTAAAATACTAAAGGCTGCTCCATCATTTATTACATAGGTTATACTGAAAAAATTGGGAATTATTGGAATACTATCATACAAATTTAAAGTATTTTTAACTAATTGTTTAGTAAAAATATCAATAAGTAAAAATATAATACTTAATATATAAACTTTCTTTTTCATGTTATCACTAGTTTATTGTATCAAATTGCCCTTAAAAAATCCATAAATAATTATATTTAAAATTTATTTTGGATATTCTTCTATATCTTGATACAAAAAAATAATTTTATCTATTCTTTTATCGGTATGAAAATGTCCACAATACCATTTTTTATAAGGAACTAATTCCTCTACTTTATCTAAGAAATGTTCGGTTTTTTGATCAACATAATTTTGATCAACTCCTTCTAAAAACATTTCTCTTGGTAAATATTTATAAGGTGCTGTATGAGTTAAAATAACATCTATTGGTGTTTGCTTTTTAATTTTTTCTAAAACTTTTTGCTTTGTTTTTTCACTTGGTTCTTCATCTTTAAACCAATGATGACCGTATTTTATACGGTAATATTTATCAATTGTATAAGCTCCACCTATTACTAAGGTTTTCATATTTAAAAAGTTATATATTTCGCCATCCTTAGCAAATAAAAGATTAGGATATTTATCTTCTTTAAAAACTATTCCTTCCAAAAAGTTAGTTTCTTTATAACTAGAAATATTTTCCGGTCTTTCTTCGTGATTGCCTTGAATACAAAAAAGAGTAAGTGGAAGTTCTTGTAATTTTTCTTTTAAAATTTTATCAGAATCATCTAAGTAATAATTAATTCCCACATCGCCTAAAACAATTAATATATCTTCTTTTGTCGTCTGTTTTTTTCTAGCAAACGCAAAAACTCTTGTAAAATCACGATGCAAATCTCCGGTAATATATATCATAACCCCTCCTTTCAAGCCTTATATATTATACGATAAAGACGAAAAAAAGGAAATTATTTTTTTAAATTTCCTTATCTTTTATTTACAAATTTTTGAAATTTGGTGTATGTAGAATTTTCTAAATTAGTGTTTGCTAATTTTTCAAACAAACTCTTTTGTTCACGGCTTAATTTATCTGGTAAGATAACATCAAAAATAATATACATGTCGCCCGTATGATTAGAGGTTGTATTTTTAACCCCCTTACCACGAATTCTTTGCTTAGTGCCGGAATTAGTTCCTGCTTTTACATTTAAAGTAACTACGGAATCAAGAGTTCGAATATCTTTTTTACAACCAAGAACAGCTTCAGTTATAGTAAGCGGAACTGTAAGATAAATATCATCTTCTTCTCTTTTAAAGAATTCATGATCAGCTATTTCAAATTCTAAATACAAGTCCCCTGGGCTACCGCCATTAGTTCCAGCTTCACCTTTTCCAGATACGCGAAGACGCATTCCCGTATTTATTCCACTTGGTACCTTTACAGTTATTGTACTATTTTTCTTAATACGACCTTTGCCATTACAAGTTTGACAACGACTTTTAAAAGTTCTACCCGTTCCCCCACAAGCTGTACAAGTCGTTTTCGATAAGAAAGAGCCTAAAATCGTTCTTTGCTCCGAAGTAATTGTTCCACTTCCATGACACACTTCACAAGTTGTCTCATCATGTCCACCTAAACCATTACAATCAGGACAAGTAACATTTGTATTAATTTTAACATCTTTTCGACACCCAAAAACAGCTTCTTCAAACGATAATTTCAAGTGATATAATAAGTCATCCCCGCGACTTCGCGCATTTTTCCGTGATGAACTAGAAAAACCAAAGCCACGACCAAACATTGATCCTAAAATATCATCTAAATCAACATCAAAACCAGAAAAATCAAAGCCAGAGAAACCGCCACCACCAGCTTGTCCGCCACTAAAGGCTGCATGACCGAACTGATCATATTGTTTTCTTTTGTTTGGATCCGATAAAACGGCATAAGCCTCTTGAACTTCTTTAAATTTCTCTTCAGCATTGGCTTCTTTACTAATATCAGGATGATATTTTTTAGCTAATTTACGAAAAGCACTTTTAATCTCATCATCACTAGCATTTTTACTAACACCTAACACTTCATAATAATCTTTTTTATTCATATTAAAACCTACTTCCTATAAATTTCTCTAAACTCAGAAATTGTCTCTTTAAACATAAAAATTGCTTCTTCAATAAATTCCGGACTAGAAATATCAACTCCAGCAATTTTTAGTTCTTCACTTGGATACATTGAACCACCTGTTTTTAAAAAAGCAAGATAATTAGAAATAGCTTTTTCACCATTTAATTCAATATCATGAACAATTTTACAAGCCGCACTTAAACCAATTGCATATTTATAAACATAAAAATTATAGTAAAAATGTGGAATACGCATCCATTCGTATTGAATTAATTTATCTTTCACGACATCACGCCCAAAATAATCACATACTAATTTATAATATTCTGAGTTTAAATATTCGGGAGTTAAAACGATGCCTTTTTCATGACTTTCATACATGTTTTTTTCAAATTCAGCAAACATGGTTTGTCGAAAAATAGTTCCTTTAAATAACTCTAATAATTTATTTAGTAAAAATAATTTTTCTTTTTTTGAATCAGTCTTTTTTAATAAATATTTAAGTAATAAAAGTTCATTGACAGTTGAAGCCACTTCGGCAACAAAAATTTGGTAACTAGAAGTATTATACGGATTATTTTCACATGAATACATCGTATGCATTGAATGCCCTAATTCATGAGCAAGTGTTGTTAGATCACTGTACCCTCCTTCATAATTTAAAAGAATATAAGGAGGTGTATCATAAAAACCACTTGAATAAGCTCCACTTCGTTTTCCTTTATTATTATAAATATCAATAAAACGATTATTAAAGGCTTTCGTTAATTTCTTTTGATAATCAGTCCCAAGCATACCAAGAGCATCTAATACTATATTTTTAGCCTCGTCAAAAGTATATTTTACATCAATATCTGAAACCATATTGGCATAAATATCATATAAATGTAATTTATCAAGACCTAAAACTTCTTTTTTTAGATTGTAATAGTCATATAAAGTACTTAAATTTTTGCGAACAGTTTTAATTAAATTATCATAAACTTTTATATCAATATTTTCTTGAAATAAACTAGCTGTCAAACTCGACTCATAATGCTTTAATTTAGCAAGTTTACTAGCTGTTTCTACATGAAAGCGAAAAGTATTTGCAATTGTATGAATATACTTTTGGTAATTTTTAAACAAAATATTAAAGGCTTTTTGGCGAACTTTTCGATCATTTGATTCGATAAAAGTCGAATAATTACTTTCCGTAAATTCAATGCGTTTACCATCAACAACAATATTTCCAAATGTAAGATCAGAATCTGTTAACGATTCATAGATCTCATCAGAAGCATTTAAAGCCTCACTTAATGTCGAAAGAATTTTTTCTGCATTTTCTCTTAAAGTATGTTTTTTGTAACGATATAAATTTTCTAAATTAAAGCGATAAGTTAAAAGTTCTGGTTTTTCGTTATAAAAATTTAATATTTTTGCATATTCAGCTTTTAAAAGTTCTGAATCGACAAATGATGTTAAAGTTGAATAGATTGTAATAAGTTGCGAAATCTCCGCAGTTAATTCTAAACTTTTAGCATTCGTTGTATCAACATCAAAATTTAAATGCGCATAATAATATAATTTATATAATCTTCTTTCTAAGGTGTCTTCTAATTTTAAAAAGTTTAGCAAAGTATCAGCTGATTCTAATAATTTACCTTTATATTTTTCTATTTCTTTTATATCATCTTTTAATTTTTTATATTCTTCTTTAAAAGCTTCTGTATTTTTATATAATACAGATAAATCCCATGTATCTTTTTCATTTATTTCTGATCGTTTCTTTTGTTTCACATTATCTCCTTTTTTTATTAAGGAAAGTCCTAGATAATCTAGGACTTCTTAATTATTAAATTATTTTTCTTCGTATTCGGCGTCACTTACACCATCTGAACTGGTATTAGTGTTATCACTAGGGTTAGCATTTTCTTGATTATTAGCTTGTTCTTTTTGAATATTTTCATAAACTTTTGCACCTAGAGCCATAGCTTTTTCTTGTAAAGCATCTTTTTTGGCTTTAATTAAATCAATATCATTTTTATCTAAAGCATCTTTTAAATCTTTAACTAAATTTTCAGCTTCTTCTTTTTCACTATCAGTGATTTTATCACCTAAATCTTTAATTGATTTTTCAGTTTGGAAAACTAATTGCTCAGCTTCATTTTTAAGATCAGCTTCTTCACGACGTTTTTGATCGGCTTCTTTATTGGCTTCAGCTTCTTTCATCATACGATCAATTTCTTCATCAGTTAAATTAGTATTTGAAGTAATTGTAATAGATTGTTCTTTATTAGTTCCTAAATCTTTAGCTGTAACATGAACAATACCATTAGCATCAATATCAAATTTAACTTCAATTTGTGGCATACCACGAGGTGCAGCAGGAATTCCTGTTAATTGGAAATTACCAAGCGTCTTATTATCACTAGCCATACTTCTTTCACCTTGTAATACGTGAATATCAACAGCTGGTTGATTATCAGCAGCCGTTGAGAAAACTTGACTCTTGCTAGTTGGTATAGTTGTATTTCTTGGAATTAAGACGGTCATAACACCACCAAGAGTTTCAATACCAAGTGATAATGGAGTAACATCAAGTAAAACAATATCGTTTACTTCCCCAGTTAAAACTCCACCTTGAATAGCAGCACCCATAGCAACTACTTCATCAGGGTTTACTTCAAGACTAGGTTCTTTACCAAGTTCTTTCTTAACTAAATCATAAACCATTGGAATTCTTGTTGAACCACCAACAAAAATAACTTTATCAATATCATTTTTACTTAACTTAGCATCTTTTAAAGCATTACGAACTGGTGTTAAAGTAGATTCAACTAAATCACGAATTAAATCTTCAAATTTAGCACGAGATAATGTTACATCTAAGTGAAGTGGTCCTGATTCATTTTGAGAAATAAATGGAGCAGAGATTTGCGTTGAAGTCATACTTGATAAATCTTTCTTAGCTTTTTCACTAATTTCTTTTAATCTTTGCATTGCCATTTTATCTTTTGATAAATCAACACCTGTATCTTTTTTGAAGTTTTCAATTAAATAATCCATGATACGGTTATCAAAGTCATCACCACCAAGTTTGTTGTTACCTGCAGTTGCTTTAACTTCAAAAACACCATCACCAAGTTCAAGAATAGAAACATCAAATGTTCCACCACCAAGGTCATAAACTAAGATAGTTTGATTTTTATCTTGTTTATCAAGACCATATGCAAGAGCTGCTGCGGTTGGTTCATTAATAATTCTTTCGACTTCAAGACCAGCAATTTTTCCAGCATTTTTAGTAGCTTGTCTTTGAGCATCATTAAAGTAAGCTGGAACCGTAATAACAGCTTTCGTAACTTTTTCACCTAAATATTTTTCAGCATAATCTTTCATGTATGATAGAATCATTGCACTAATTTCTTCTGGTGTATATTTCTTCCCTTCAAGTTCTACCTTTTCACTTGTTCCCATTAAACGTTTAATACTACTTTTTGTATTAGGATTAGTAATAGCTTGACGCTTAGCAGCATCACCAACTATTCTTTCACCATTTTTAAATGCAACAACGGATGGAGTTGTACGTCCACCTTCTGGATTAGGGATAACTGTTGCACTACCCCCTTCAAGTACAGCTACACAACTATTAGTTGTACCTAAGTCAATTCCTATAATTTTACTCATCTTTATCATTTCCTTTCTTTTTACTCGCTTACTTTAACTAAAGCGGGTCTTATCATTTTATCTTTTAACATATAACCTTTTTGTAAAACTTCAACCACAATTCCTGGTTCAACACCTTCTGCTTTTACAGTCATCAAAGCTTGCTCGAAATTAGGGTCAAATTCTTTATTTAGGCAATCGATTTCCTCTACTTCAAACTTATGTAAAAGTTCAACAAGATGCGAATAAATCATTTTAAAACCATCTAAAAATTTCGATAATTCATCATTTAAATTACTATCATCTAATTTAATAGCACGTTCAAAATTATCAACAACTGGTAATAATTCTCTAGCAATATCCATGTTCGAATATTTAAGCATATTCGCTGTTTCTTGCTCCTTACGCTTTTTAAAATTAGCAAATTCTGCTTGACTATACAAGAATTTATTCATTAATTCATCATTTTTCTTTTTCAAGTCCTCAATTTCTGCTAATAACTTTGTATCTTTTTTAAATAATTTTTTATCTTTTTTATTCTCTTTATCATGATTCAAAGAATCTTTATCTAGATTTTTATTATCAGCAAGATTTTCTTCTACTTCCGTCTTTATTTCTTGTTTTAAATCTTCTGCATTTACTTTTTCTTTTTTCTTTAATTCTTCTTCCACTCTATCACCTTTCAATTTGCTTTTTAATGTAATCCAGTAAATTTACAACTTTATCATATTCCATTCGTTTTGGACCTATAATAGCAATCGTTCCTTCATCTTTATTCGTTTTATAATTAGTTTTTATGACTGTAACATCTGGATCCATCTTATTTTCATGACCAATATAAATATTTATATTGTTATCACTTTCCTTAATATTTTCTAACATTGTTCTATCTTCTAATTTATCAAAAATATCTTTAACTTTGGAAACATTACTAAATTCTTGATGTTTTAAAATATTATTTTTTCCAACAACATTTATATTTTTACTAGAAATATCGGTAAAAACATCATAAAAAGCATTATATAAAATTTCATGTTGACGAACATATTTTCCAATGACCGGTTTAATTTCAAACTCTAACTTGGCACTAATTTCATCAATTGGCGTTCCAACAATTAAATCATTAATTAATTTAACCGTTTTCTTAACCTCTTCTAGGCTAACTTCTTTAAGTTCAATATTTTTATGCTCAACATAACCTTGATCAGTTACAACAATCACAACAACTAGTTCTTTATCAACTGGGACAATACTTATTTCTTTTAACTTATTATCATGACTTTTTGTATCAAGCATTATTGACGTATAAGAAGTCATATCCGAAACTAACTCTAAACTTTTACTTAACACATCACTAAGTTCTAATTGGGTATTATTGAATACCGTTTGCAATTTAAATACTTCCTCACCATTTAATTCTTTTAATTGCATTAAATTGTCAACATAATATCTATATCCTTGTTCACTTGGTATTCGCCCTGATGATGTATGGGTTTTTTCAAGTAATCCCATTTCTTCTAATTCCATCATTTCGTTTCGAATAGTGGCACTTGAACATTTCATCTTAACTGAAAGAAGTTTCGATCCAACTGGTTTAGCAAGTTTAATATATTCTAGAACAATCAACTTCAATATTTCTTCTTGCCTTTTTGTTAACATCATTACCTCCTAGCACTCTTATTAATCGATTGCTAAATACATTATAAACTTATGCTTAGCACTTGTCAATATATGAGTGCTAATTTTTTTAATTTTTTTTAAAATAAAACTGTTAAGAAAATTTTTATAATTCTCAACAGTTTAATAATTAAATAAGAATTAACTTTGTTCCATTTAAGATACCAGCATCTTTTAAATTTAAATTTATATCATAGATTTGACAAGTATCACTATTCATTAAAGCATGATTGTACTCTCTTGGATAAGCTCCTTGCGTTAATTCCGAAATTGCTTTAACTAAATTCAAAATCACATTGCCAATTTTTTTACTAGATGGAATAAATAAATTATATTTTATATCAAGTTCTGGTACATAAACTTCAACTAACACTTTAAAGTTCATATTATAACTCCTCTATATCATTATTAACTGGTTTCAATTCTTTATAAGCTTTAATATCAAAAGATAAAACTTTAATTAAAGCATGCTTACCATTGACAACAGCATATCCAAAATCATTAGTTAAAGGCGTTTGTAGGGCTCTATCACTACTTCTTACGAGTTTAATTGTATATTGATTACTAATTCCTTCACCTATCCAAATAGCTTGATCAGGATTTCCCATTAATTTAAACCAAGTTTCAAATTCAACTTTTTTGAATTCATCAACACCATCAACCACAATGAAATTTATAATTGGTAATTTTAAAGATTTATTATACAAATTTGTAAGAATATCTCCTAAATTACTTGTAAGCTTGGTTTTAAAATTACTAAAATTGTAAATAACGAAAAGCATTGGTTGATATTTGGAAATTATCGAAGTCGCCATACCATTTTCTTCAAACTCTTGATAAATTTTATCAATATTATCATTAACATTCTTTAAAACTTCATCAAAATTGGTTTGATATTTGACTATATTTGGAAAATTTTCAGAAACAGCATTACTTGAATCAATTAGATAAGTTTTAAACTTGGTAATTTGATTTAATCCCATTAGTAATTCTTTTGTAAAAGATAAAGTATTTTCAAGTTCACTAGCTGTTATTTTATTAAAGAAGTTTTTCTTAAAATCAAATAAACAAACATCTAAATTATCTTTATAAATTCCAATTGGAAAATTATTTAAATTATCTAATTTATCATTTAAAATACTCATATTAACCGTATCTGGTAAAACCGGAATTTTTACGGCTTTCTTTGGATAAATTTTATTTAAATTTTCAACTAACTTCTTAAAGAAAGTGCTACTTTCTTCTTTTTTAGAAGGATGAGCAGTTTGGAATTCATAAATACCATCCCCTACTTTAACAAGACCACGACCAACAGCTTTTGAAGGAGTAATATTTACTCTTCCTAAAATTGAATAATAATCACTCTTATCATTTAATTCAAGAGCTAAGACTAATTTAAAGTTTTGACTTAATTTATAACGAATCGAATTAGTACCACTAGCAGTTATCATAAAATAAATTCCAAAACGAGGACATTCTCTTGTATAACGTGTTAACAGTTCAACATAATCTGGATACATTTCACTAAAGGAATCAAAACCATTAATCATAATAATAATTGAGGGAACTTTTTTACCAGTTGCTTTTTTATATTCATTAATACTACCAGCATAATTAACAAAAGTTTTTCTTCTCTCTTCCAAATAAGTATTAATAATTTTAAATAAGTTTTCTAATTTATCTTTATCTTGGGCTAAAACAACATCACCTACATGTGGTAAATTTCGTAAATTTAACATTGTTTCTGATGAGAAATCTAAAATATAAAAGTTTACATCTTCAGGTGTATATGTAACTGCACAGGAATAAACTACTGTCGTTAAAACTAATTCTTTTCCACTTCCTGGGGTTCCATAAACAAGTGTATTTCCAAGTTCACTTATTGGTAATGTTAATAGATATTGACTTTGATTAACTGGATCATCATATTCACCAATAACGGGATTTATATAAATATCTTTTTTATAACTATATTTTTTAATTAAAGCATCAACTTTAATAAAGTTTGGAATTCGATTTAACCAAAGTTGTTTAACCATAATATTTTCTTTATAGGCAATATCATTTAAATAACGAATAATATTTGTTACTTCCTCGCCTTGTGGTTTTAAAATATTTTTCTTAACATTATCAACTGTTTTATAAATAGCACCATAATTATTAATAAAATCAATAGCTGTATCAACTTTTTTTATACGAAAATCACTTGGATAATAAGGAGCTCCACTCCAAGCACTTTGTCCATAGTAAAAATATTCATTAAAGCCAACTTGTAAATAAAAAGCACCAATATTTGTGATACTCGCCGCATCATCTCTTTTTAACATATCCATTGAGTCACTTCGATCTTGTACCTTTAAGCAAACTTTAAATCTTGAATTTGACCATATTTGATCATTAACAATTCCACTAGGTTTTTGCGTTGCCAAGATTAAATGCACTCCTAGACTACGACCAATTCTAGCAATTGACATTAATTCATCCATAAATTCTGGTTGTTGCATTTTAAGTTCCGCAAATTCATCACTGATAATAATTAAATGACTCATAGGCTCATCTACTTGCCCATTACGATATAACTTTTGATATTTATAAATATCAATGGTACTTTCATTTAATTTATCACGTGCTTCATTAAAAACTTTTTGACGACGACGAAGTTCCGAATTTAAACTAGAAAGAGCTCTAGTAATTTCCGTTCGATCAAGATTAGTAATAATCCCGGCAATATGTGGAAGTTTTACGCCAGTATCTTTATTTTCAAAAGCACCGGCTAAACCTCCACCTTTATAATCAATTAATACAAAATTAACTTCATCAGGATTATAATTAATAGCCATTGATAATATATAAGTAATAATAAATTCACTTTTGCCAGATCCTGTCATACCAGCAATTAAACCATGAGGACCATGAACTTTTTCATGCACATCAAGACCTAAAATTTCTCCTGTTTCACCAATTCCAACCGGAGCATTTAAACTCATAATGGGATTAGAATCACGCCAACGATTTAAAACATTTAATTGTTCAACTCGTCCAACATTATACATTTCTAAGAAAGTATAAGTTTGGGGTAATTTAAAATTACCTTTTTGAAATTCAATTGGCACATTAGCTACTTTACTAGTCAAAAGTTTCATATTTAAAGTATTAAAATCAGCTTTAAATTCTTGTTTTAAACCACTAGTTAAGTCTGGTTCTAACATCAAACTAGTATCACCTTGAATATTAATGAATACTTTCGCTTCATCTGGCAATCTTCTTAAACTACGATCAATTGTAATAACCGAAAAACCAAAATTTGTTTCTTCATTTAATACTTTATCTAAAATTTCTAAATTTCTGATATTTTTATAATTATCCGTAATAATTACATAATAAGGTAAAAAATCTTTATAATTTAAATCACTAGATGCATAAGAATAACGATTATCTTTATCCGGAAATTTCCGATTAGTAAATTCTTCTAATAAATAGATAGATATTTGATTAATTTCCTCTTTATTAGTTCCAAAGAAACGAAAAGTTTTTTGATTATTCCAAACAAAAGGAGTCAATTTTAAATATTCAAAATAAGGAATATTTTCTTCTTTCGTTAGAATAACTAATTTTAATTCTTCATAACTATGATAGGTAATCATTTGTAAAATAAGGGTTTCTAAAAATTGATAACCAAGTTTTACATCAGAAGTAATAGCCATAACATTTTTCTCAGTTAAAGAAACTGTAACAGGTACATTTTCAAGTTTTTTTTCACTACCAGCAACAGAATATAATAAATTTTTTAAATTATCGTCAACTAAACTAAACCTTTCTTTTTCATAATCAATTTCAATACTAGCCTTAATGTCACCTATACCTATTCGAAGTTTTAAAAAGTCATCATGAGATATTTTTCTCTCCCATAAACTAGTTTGCCGTTTCATAATAATTTCAAAACATTTTTCATTGGTTTGATTATTTTCCAACAAAATGAATTTTTCTTCTTCCATTTTATCTTTTATATCTTTTTCGCGTTCATGGACATAATTAGTATATTTTTCTTGACGTAGAGCTTCTTTTTTCTTATTATGACGCTTTTGCCAAACCCTAGAAATAATAGGTACTAATAAAGCCGTTACTAATGTAAAGCTCATAATAATAATCATTGGTAAAACATCACCTATCGTAGCACCATTATCAAGTCGTTGCATAATCATATATAAACTCATACTACTAGTTGCAGCCATCGTCATCGATGAAGCAATTGTTAAAATAAAAGGCATACCTTCAGGATCTTGATTTTCGGGAGGTGAATCAATATGAAACTTTTGTTCAATTACATTTCTTTTAAAACGAGGTTGACGGAAAAAATAATCTTCTTCTTCATAAATATCTAAATCTTCCTCAATTTCTTTAACTTCACGAATATTTGGTAAGACAATAGCTCTTAATTTTTTAGTATTTACCCTAACCATATTGAAAGGATTATTTATGATCATATAATTTCCAAGAACAACAATACGAAGTCCTAAAACAAAGATAACATCACCGTTAAAAAGACGTTCCTTTTTAATACTTTTATTATTTAAATAAACTAAATAGGTATCAGTTAAAAGTTCAATATACCAAGCATTATCATAATAAATTTTAAAACTAAAATTCTTCAAATAATCATTTTGATAATAAATATCCGCTTGGGCTTGACTAGAAACTAAAATAGATGCATCTAAAACATTAAAAAGAATTGTTTTATCATAAGTAGGTAAACAATATAAAATATATTTATAATCACTTTTTCGATAAAGTATCTCACAAGAAAAATAATTTGCTAAAGTAACACTTGCTACTCTTTGATTATTAACAATAATAGCTGTATCAGCAGTATTAGTAAGTAACCATCTACCATCATTTTCCCGAATTGTAATTAAATCTACTTGATTGCCATTGTTATCAATATCAACAATTTGAAAATCGCCATAAATAGTATTTGGTAAAGTAGTTGTAATGATACGTTCTTTTTTAAGAATTAATATTTTCATACATCCCTCTATTCTATATAAAAATTATAGCAAAAAAAAAGAATATTAGCAATTAGTTTATAATTTTTCTTATTTTTTTATATAGTAAAAAGTGTTTAAAGTTTTTCAACTCTAAGCACTTTTCATTAAACCACTATTAAACCACTATTTAATATTTCTTTTAATTTTACATTATAATCTTCAATAACTTGTAAACTAGACTCAATACTATTTAAGCAAGAATTCATTTGTCCTCTTAATCTTGTAACTTTTTCTTCATAGGCCGAAGCTAATGCGTCAAATCCATTTGCCTTTTTATCAGCTATTGTTGTTTCTAAAGATTCTATTTCACTTTTATAACTATAATATCTTTGAAAACTATTATCAACTCCATCAGTTAATGTCATATATTCGTATGTTAAATGCTTAAACTCAGTACTAAATTCTTGATATGCTTCTAAGGAAGCATCATGTATCTTTGCTGCAACTTCATCAATATAAACTTTGAATCCATCTAAATTTTTAATTAATTGTTGTATTTTAGAACATGTGTTAGGAAATCGTTCTTCATTCGGCATAACAGACCTTGTCTTTTCAATTAAAGCGGCCAATGATGTGGACAATTCATCAAACCTATTTTTTACTAAATTAATATCATTGTCATAGATTGATGATTCAGAAAAAGTAGTTGCATTTTTATCTTTTATATTAGCAAGATAATCTCCTTCAGCACGATCATATCTTTTAAATAAAGTATCTATTGCACTCATACACCCTCCTCATGTATTATTGTAGTGCCTGACTCAGCAGAAACAGCTGGCTCACCCGAAGAATTTGCACCTGACTGCATACCTGACTCAACAGAAACGGATGGTTCACCAGATGTATTTAAACCATTTGAGACATTTGTATCTGTTGAAATTGTCGGTTCAATTGTTGTCGAACCAATCGAATCAAGAGAAGTTACTTCAATTGAATCACTAAATGGAATATAATAAGTCTCTCCAGTTCCATCTTCTACTACTTCATAGAAAGTAATACCATTACTTTCTGTTTCTCCTTGAACAAAATATATTTTATTAGGATCAGCTAATTTAACAAAATTATCACTACCAATTTCAGTTGAATTTAAAAGCATAGCATTTTCTTTAATTTCAACAATTTTTTCATATTCCGTTGCAAACTGTACTTGATTATTAACTGGTACATAATAAACTTTACCTGTTGCATTATCAATTATTTTATAATAATAATTATCACCGTCTTTTACAATTTCTAAAACTGAATAGTTTCCATCAATGCTTGCTTGTGTTCCTACACCACCAATAGTTTCATACATTGTAACAGTTTCTGTTAAAACCAATGTACCAAACATTATTATTGAATCATTAAAATCATTATCAATATCAGGTTGTTCAGTATCAGTTCCTGGTATAACATCCGGCACCTCATCTGGCAGAATATCTGGTATAACCGGATCTTCTGTATTGGTACTTTCAGATGACGAAGATCCACCAGAAGGTGAAAAAACATAAGTTCCAGTAGGTTGTTCTGTAACGGAACTAGTAGTAGCATCTTCTTCTTCCGTCGCTGCTTTAAGCGTAGCAACAGTGCTTATAATGTCGTTAAAATAATCAATACACCTAGCAAACTGTGTACTCATATCATATTCTAAATTAGCAAGTGTAATCCCCATTGTAGCCAACTTTTCAGAAGTCTTTGCATTTATACTAGCATAATGGGTAATAGCAACATTAATCTTTTCTCTTATGTCAGTATCAAAATCAGAAATACACGATTTAAAACTGTTCATAAAATTTTCGGCTTCCTCACTATTATATTTTAAATTATTAGTATTAGCTATTTTGGAAATAGCAACAAAAGATATAGAAGTGGTAGCCGAATTCATTCCAACTTCATTACCAGTATCGTTGCTAGTTGTTGTATCACTATCGGATGGAACAGCAGATGATACAGCACCTGGTTCTTCACTACTCATATCTATTGGCGTTTTCTCTGCGTTAGAATCCATATTTTCACTCCTTCCTTTTCTATTTTAATATAGAAAAGACACTTTAAAGTGTCTTAAAGCGACAACTAAGCTTCATCAATGTTACGACTTGTTGTCTTAAATTTGTTAATTGTATCACTTACTTCACGAACATTTTTAGCAATTTTTAAAGCTTCATCAGCATAATTTACCATTTTAGTAGATTCCTTTGTTGAATTAGCACTATACCAAGCCTCTCCTTGAGTTTCATAAATTGAAGCTGACTCATTAAATGTTGTATTTACTTCTTCAGCTAAGCTTTGTAAATTTGCAAGAGCTGTTTCAAGTTCATTAAAACTTTCTATTCTATTTTCTTTCATTTTTCCTCCTAAAATCCTGATACTTGACTAGCAAAATCTTGGTTTTTTCTCTCTAAATAAGTTTTTTGAGCTCTTTGATCAGCTAAAGCTCTTTCTAAAGTTGTTTTAATTTCAAGTAATTTAGGCTCAGCTTTATCAAATTCGGTTCCAGACCAATTTGCTTTTACAATTTGAAAATTACGTTCAAAATTTTCTAATTCTCCTTCAATTTTTCTAATATTAGCATCTAATCTACTATTTAATTCATTAAATCTTGCTTGATTATAAACTAAATCTGCCATATATTCTCCTTTCTTGATAGATCCTCTATCATTAATTCCATTTTAGCATATATTTTTTTTAAAATCTACAAAAAAAACAATTATTTGACATCAACTTTTATATTATATTTACTAGGACCAGCTATAACATTTCCAAATAAATCAAATCTTGAGCCATGACATGGACAATCCCAAGTTTTCTCTACTTCATTAAAAAGTAAATTACACTTTAAATGTGGACATTTTCTTTTAACAATATAACAATATCCATCATTTGATACATAAATAGCTTTATCTTTGCTATAAAAAACTAATTTGTTCTTAGCAAAAATTCCTTTTAAAAAACCATTTATATTCTCATAAACATTAAAAGAAGAATTAACAAATTTTTTCATTGTAATTTTTTTTCTAGGATTAAATAATTCTTGATATTTTAAATATTTTTTCTTTTTTAAAATTAAAGAAACAAGTAAACAAGACCCAATATGACTAGATAAAATTCCCCAAGCACTATAACCAGTTAAAATATACATATTATCAAAAATTCGGCCCATAATTGGTAAATAATCACTTGGGAATAAATCAATATTACTCCACATACAATCAAATTCTTTAATTAAATTATTATCCGTAAGTTTTAAAAAATTCTTAGCATCATTTACTTTACTAGCATTTATTTTGGATCCTGTTAAGTAAATCATTTTATTATCATAAAACCTAATGGAATGAACATCTTTATCAATATTAATGCAGTTAAAATCTTTACCTGTTGAAAAATTAGGTTTACCATAACCAATATATGATTTTTCAAGTTTCACCTTAATTGGAAAAAATAAAGGTTTTAAAAAATAAGGATAATTAGTTGCAAAAACAACTATTTTTGAAGTAATTGTATTACCATTTTCGGCTTTTACGATAAATTTTTTATCCTCTTTTAAAACTTCAACTATGTTGGTATGATCGTAAAATTGCACATTATTACACATATTTTTAACTTGTTTTAAATAAAGAATAGGATTTATTTCATAGGAATTATCAATTTTAATTGAAGATACAACAGGAATAGATGAAAGTGGCGGATTTTCTTCTTGAAAAGAAATTTTATTGTCTTCGAGAACTTTTTTAATTTTATCTAACTTTTTTATATTACTCTTTTTAATCGTATACAAATAAGAAGTATTTTTTTTAAAACAACAATCTAAATTATTATCTTCGATTATACTTTTTAAAATTTTCAAGCCATCAATTTGACTTTTTAAATATAAATCAAGATCTTTTTCATCTATTTTTGTTAAAATATCTTGTAAAAGGGTAACTTTGGCCGTCATTTTGGAAGTTATACCACTGCCAATTTCATTTCTTTCTACTAAGGCTATCTTTAAACCTGAATTATTCAAATTATAAGCTGTTAAAACTCCCGATATCCCACCCCCAATTATCAAAACATCAACCGAAATGTTTTTATCTAATATTTTTTCATTTTTTTCTAAATATTTACTCCATATACTTTTATTTTCCATATTATCACATTATTAATATGGAAAATAAAAAAAAAGATATACAAAAATACTTTTATATTTTTTCTAATCCTTTTTTAAGTAAACTTTCTAAATCTTCAAAAATAATGGGAACTTTATTAATTTCTAAATAAAAATTATTATAGCAAGTTGCTTTTTTGTTTTTTATGTCATTATAATTTGGATCATTTACTGCTAAATTAGATAAAGTATAGTTGTAACGATTATAACTATCTAAATGATTTTTAGCACTATCCAAATATCTGGAAGCATTTAAAACATTAGTATTAAATTCTAAAAGAAAATTATCATAAGTTAAATTAGAAGCTGATCTTAAAGTAGTTGCAAATTCATTTAATTTAATATCATAAGTATGAAAATTATTATAAATTTCATTAAGCGAAGAAAAAAGATGTGAATAATTATTTTCTTGAAAATTCAAACGAATATTAGATATTTCTTGATTTATAAATTGATATTGCTCTTGTAAATTAGCAATGCCTTTAAAATCTAATATTTCTTTTTGATATAATAAACTATTTTCATAAGTTTTTGAACACCTATTTTTAATATTTTGAAGTTGTTCTTTTAAACTATAATATTTATTATTCATGTACATCACCACTCGTTCTTGTAATAATTGTAAATGTATTATCAGCTCTTAAATAAGTTTCAAATTCATCTAAAGGTACCCAACCAAGCCGATTAGTATCCGTTCCATTTATATATTCGGTTGTTCTTTCCGGAATAGGAATAGCTGAATCTGCAACAAAAACCATTTCCTTGCCATTTTCTACTTTATAATCAAGAACTGCCACATAATGCCCCGAATCAGTTTGATAACGACCACTATCATTTCTTTCTAATCTAACAACCATAGTCATCTTTTCTTCACTTATATTATTATATAAATCTTCTTTATTAAGAACTGTATCACCTACTTTAATCTTATCGTTTAAATAATCATTTTGATCGACAACATCAGACGTTAAAACATCAGAAAAATATTCATCAACTATTTCCTTAGTTACTAAATAACGATTAGTAGTTAACTCTGTTTTATTAAAATCGCCATTTTTTAATAATTCGTTAATTCCTAGTAAAATTCCCGCATTTAAAGAATTAATACTAATTGCATTATTAGCTAAATTAGAATCACTCGCTAATACTTCGGAAACTTCTGCCGGTGTTAAAAGATTAAAAATAGCATTAAAGGAAGCACAAGCACTACATGATGATCTAGCAATATCCCAATTATCTGAACTAAAAGCATAGGGATTGTCAAGATTAAATAAAATTCCGCCATCTCTTAGATTCATTCTTTCAGTATCAGACATATTTTCATAATCATCATAAGTAGTATAAGCATATTGAGCTAATATAAAATATACTTTGCCATCCGTTTGTATTAAAACATCACTTACTTGACTATTAATTAATTCCATGGCATTAACAATATTTTTAAACTTAGCTATTTCTGTTTCTATAAATGGTAATAAATTATTATCAATATTTGGTAAATAATCGCCTTTTAAATCATCTTCAGAAATTTTACAATTTTCTCTAGTTTCCATACTAATTGAGTCTAAATAAAGATTAATAAAGTTACTAGTATCAACATTAGCTATTTCTTCCTTCATTTCCTCAAGTTTTTTTAATAAATTCAAAGCATCATCTGAATCATATGCTCTTTGTAATTTTGTATCATTTACTTGTGGATATAAATTACCAATTTCTTTCACCATTTTACACCTCTTTTATTTTTATAGTTAAAATAATTTTATTTATTAGTTTTAAAATAATAATTATATTCACTTAGTTTAATTAATAACTCTTCTAAATCCGAATCAGTATAATTATTATTTAATATATCTTCAATTGAAAATAATAATTCCTGCATATTTGAATAACTATTATAATCAATTTCATATTTTTCTAAAATTTTCATATCAGCATCTGATAAATAAATATCTTCTTTTCGAGCTTTTACAAAATTATTTTCCATCTTTTCTCCTATTTAAATAATTAACAACCATTAAATTAAGTGAAAAGCAAAGACAAAGAAACAAACCTACTTTATTAAATATTTTCCCAAGAAAAAGACCAATAATAAGACTAACAATACTACCCAAAACAAAAGTGTTTTCTATTTTTTCAATTTTTTTATATTTAACTAATTTTTCTGTTTTTTGTAAAAAATTATTCTTATAGACTTTCATGTTAGCATAAGCTTTTGACAAATGCTTATGAATAAGTGATTTTTCTTTTAAAATACTTCTTACTTTTTTACTTACTTCCTCAGTATTATCACGATTTGCTTTAAATAAATTGGTTAGCGTTTTATCTTTAAAATTTACAACTGTTTTTCGAATATCAAACATAGTTGATGTAGTTATAATAATATCTGTTGTTGTAATAAGTGAAATTACAATTACAAGAATATGTAAAGTAAAAGGTGAAAAACTATTTATTTTGTCTATCAAAAAGGGATTTAAAAAACAAACTAAAAGCATTCCTAAAAGACCAAAACCAATTGAATTTAGTAAGCAAACTCGCCCATTTAAATTTAAAAAACGTTTGGAATAATCCCACCAACGAACCTTATAAATAAGTTCTAATAAATAACTTGTAAGGTATTCGACAATACTACAAATTACAATCGATAAAATAAAGACAACCAAAGGATCACTTTGATAACTTTTTAAACTTAAAAGTAAAACTCCCCCTACTCCATAAATAGGACAATAAGGTCCAAGTAAAAAGCCACGATTGATAATTTTTTTACTTTGAAGTGATACATTGATACTTTCCATTAACCAGCCTAAAAAGGCATATAACCAAAATAAAAGATAAATTATTTCGAAATTCATACTAACCAACCATACTATATAATTTTTTAACTTCTTTAATCGTTAATTCGCGATATTCACCAGATTTTAAGTTTTTTATATCTAAAAAAGCAAAACGAAGACGTGTTAATTTCAAAACTTCATAACCAAGTGAGGCAAACATTTTTTTAACTTGATGATTATGGCCTTCATGAATAGTTAATTCAACTAAGGAAGTATTAGTTTTTTTATTATAACTTTTAAGTTTAACGCGACATTTACTAGTTTTGAAAGAATCAATTACTACTCCATTTTTAAGTTTATAAATATCACTCCCCGTAATAATTCCCTTAATTTTAGCTAAATAAACTTTTTCTATTTCCTTACTTGGATGGAGTAAAAGATTAGTTAACTCGCCATCATTAGTTAGTAAAATAGCGCCCGTTGTATCATAATCAAGACGACCAACCGGATAAATTCTTTTCGAGGAATCTATTAAAGAAACAACCGTTTTTCGATTATGTTCGTCGCTTACTGTGGAAACAACATTTCGCGGTTTATTTAAAAGATAATATACTTTATCATTATTTTTCGTTTTATCAAGAATAACCCCATCTATTTTTATAATATCATGATTACTTACTTTATCACCAAGATTTGCTTTTTGATCATTTACAAAAACTTTTCCTTCTTGAATTAATCTCTCGGCTTCTCTTCTTGAAGCATATCCTAAGTTACTAATTACTTTTTGGACTCTTTCCACAAACATCACCAAATTAATTATATAAAATTTCTTGCTAATTGTCTATTTCTAAATAATCTATTTTAAAGTCTTTTTTAAAGTTTTAATTGCATTTTTTTCAAGACGTGATACTTGAGCTTGACTAATTCCTAGTTCTAAAGCAATTTCCATTTGGGTTTTTCCAATAATATAACGTTTATCTAAAATACTTTTTTCTCTTTGAGATAAATCATTAATAGCTTTTTTTAAGGCTAATTTTGTTTCAATATCAGCATCATTTTTTTTATCTTCTAATTGTTCATACAAATAAATTGTATCGCCTCCATCATTATAAATTGGTTCAAAGATACTAATAGGATCAGCCATAGCTTCAAGGCTTGTTAAAACATCTAATTCACTAACACCAAGAGAAGCAGCAATTACTTCGTAGCTTGGAACATAACCAAGCGTATTAGTTAATTCATCTCTTTTTTGAATAGCTTTATAAGCTAAATCTTTAACACTTCTACTAACACGAAGTAAATTATTATCTCGTAAATATCTTCTAATCTCACCACTTATCATGGGAATCGCATAAGTTGAAAGTTTAAGTCCAAGCGATATATCAAAATTATCAATGGCTTTAATTAAACCAATGACCCCAATTTGAAATAAATCATCTAAGTTATCACATCTGCCTACATATTTTTTCAAAATTGATAAAACTAATTTTAAATTACCATTAACTAATTTTTCTTTAGCTTGATTATCTCCATTTTTATATTTTTTAAATAATTCCTCCGTTTCCTGGCTTGTTAAAACAACTATTTCATTTGTATTTACACCGGTTATTTCTACTTTATGACGTGCCAAATTAAAATCTCCTTTCAAATCTATAATGTTTAAAAGGAGATTTTTTATTCAACTTAGTAATATAACTAATTATTTAAGATTTTTCATAATGTCTTCTTTTATTTTCGTAGTTGAAATATTTTCTGTTCGATCGAGATAAACTACCTCACAATAATCTTTTAAATATTCAAATTTGGGACTATCTTTCCAATCACTTCCCATAACAACGACATCAACATGATAAGTTTTAACATCATCTAATTTTTGATCCCAATCATATTCGGGAATAATTAAATCAACATAACGAATAGCTTCTAAAATTTCTTTTCGCGTTTCATAATTGTGATAAGCTTTTTTACCTTTAATTTCATTAAACTCATCTGTTGATAAGGCAACAATTAAATAGTCTCCTAAGGCCTTAGCTCTTTTTAAAAGACGAATATGACCATAATGCAACAGATCAAAAGTTCCATATGTAAGTACTCTTTTCATTTTACCTCCTTTCTTAACACAATAATTTTTTTATTTGTAATTTTTTTCAGATTCTCTTTTTATAAATCATTATTTCCAATTAGTGATTTCATTTCTTTTAATTTTGTTTCCAATAATTTCTTATCAATCAATTTTAATTTATATTCAGAAATTAAGGTTTGCGACATGTTTTTACTTAATGAATATTCTACAACATCTTTATCCTTAGAACTACATAAAATGACACCAACACTAGGATTTTCTTGTTTCTTTTTCACGTCTCTATCTAACGCTTCTAAATATAGATTCATTTTTCCTAAATATTCCGCTTTAAATTCCCCTAATTTTAATTCAAATGCTACTAAACATGATAATTCGCGATTATAAAATAATAAATCGATAAAAAAATCATGATTACCAACTTGAACTCGATACTCATCCTTAATAAAAGTAAAATCTTTACCTACTTCTAGTATGAAATTTTTTAAATTTTTAATAATAGCATTTTTTAAATCCTTTTCTGAATATTCATTAGGTAAATCTAAAAATTCCAAACTATAAATATCTAAAATCCTTGTATTTGGATAATCTTCTTCATCAATAGTTTTTGTAGTTGTTGGCAATTGATTTCCATTAGAAAGTATATAACGCTCATAATAAGATGATGTAATTTGCCTATCTAATTCACGCTTAGAATAATTATTCTTTATCGATAATTGTAAATAAAAAATTCTTTCTTCTTTGGTTTTAGATCCACTTAAAATAAGTAAATTATTTGTCCATGACAATTGCGTCACCAGTGGTGTCGCAATTTCATCATCTTTATATGTACTATAAAATTGAATCATTCTCTCAATATTTCTCTTAGTAAAACCTCTAATACTTGGATAACTATTTTTCATAAATTCAGCAGCTTTTGTAGTAATTTTATCACCATAAATGCTATTTTGTTTTAATTCATATAAAAATTTTCCAACTTCTAAATATAACAAAATCATTTCTTCATTTACTTTTCTATATGCGTTATTTTTTCTTTTTTCAATCATTTCAATTATCTGATTAAAATTAGGATCTAACATAATAACACCTCCATTTTAATTATTAAAATTATTTTTTATAGCAAAATAATTAACATAAGAAGAAACAAAGAAATAGTATTAATACTAAACCAATACAATAATTAAATTATATAAATTTATTTGATTTAGTATAAATCTTTTCAGGTTACCTCCTATGTTTTAAATATATATTTCTTTTGAATTTTATAACTTATTAAATAGATGAAAACATCAACAATAATTTTTAAAACCGTTTCACTACAATTATTAAATAGATTATGGAAAATTAAAACTAAACTAGCTGATGTTAACATCTTTGAAAAACTTAAAAGATAATATTTACAAAATATTTTCTTGCTATTTTCATGACTTATAAAAACAAAATTTTTATTAATATTAAAATTAAAAAAGTCAGCAATAATTCTAGATATAAAGGTTCCAAGAATAATTTTTAAATTATTATTTAAATTACTAAAAATATTTAAAAAAGTTGTAAATAAAATAATATCTAAAAAAGAACAAATTAAACTAGATAATAAAAATTTTATATATTCTGTAAATATAACTTTATAAATTAAAATAGAATCAATCCATTTATTAAATTTAGATTCGCCTCTTTTATAATAAACGGTTTCAATAGGAATTTGGATAATATTTATTTTTTGTTTAACAAATTTAATTAACATATTCATCTCAAATTCAAATCTTTTACCACTAGCTTCTAAACATAAATTTAAATAACGATTTGGTATTCCGCGAAGTCCTGTTTGGGTATCTTTAATATTTTCACCATATAAAAGTTTAAAAATAAAAGAGGTTAAACGATTACCAAAACGATTAGGAGTTGGTACTCCTTTTTCATAAAAATCACGAATTCCAAGAATTAAACTATCTTGATTGCCTAAAAGACGTAAAGCAATATTTAAAACATCATTTGGTAAATGTTGATAATCAGCGTCAACACTAACAATACCTTTATAATTATTTTTCAAGTTTTCTAAATAATAATTTATAGCATATTTTAAAGCATAACCTTTTCCTTTATTTTCTTTATATTCTAAAATTAGACATTCGGGTTTTTCTTTAACAGTTCTAAATATACTTTTTCCTTTTATACTACCATCATTAACAATAATAATTTTGGAAAAATTTAAAAGGATTAAAGAATCAACTAATTCAATTAATTTTTTACTGGGGTTATATGCCGGTATTACGATTACAATATCTTTCATATTAATTAATTGTTAAACTACCACTAGTTGGATAGATTTGAATATAAGTATTTCCATCATTCACAACTAATTCTTTTCCTGTTTCTTTTACTATATATTTGGTTTGACTGTTATGACTTGTTTTTTCCCAAGTAATGGGAATTGCTTTTCCTTCTGTTATGTAATACCCGTCGCCTGTTCCAACGTTATCTATTTTTTGATACTGAGTGCTACTTCCATTTGTATAACTAGAATATTTAACAGCATAGACAATAATATTTTTAACTTCATATTGCAAATTCGTTACTAAATCAATATTTTTAGTACTATTCATTGACCTTAAATAAACTTTTTTAGAGGCATCATAGGTATAATTAGAAGTACGATATTCAGAGTATTTAATACTAATATTATTAGCATTTTTGCTATTATTAAAGACATCTAAATCTAAAGAAGTAGTATAAGTTAATAAATTAGGAGTATTGGTTGTTTTAGTAAAACCTTTTGCATTAACACCGTTTAAAAGAAGATTAGTTGATGTAAATAAAGTATGTTCCCAACTTCTATTTAAAGATGTATCACGAAAGCCATAGGTTCCATCAACATCAACATCACTTATTCCTTCGCTACTTATTCGATTTAAAGCATCCTTAGCCCCCCCAGCATGAACATAAATAGCATCATGTTCATAAACATAATCTAAATACTGCGTTCTTGCACTCCTAACAGAACCAATTTTTGCAACATCTTTATCTTTAAATAAAGCCATCATTCTAGTGATTCCACCTTCAACCATTATTTCATAAACTATATAAGCATCTTGTAATCCTGCTTGAGGTAATGCACCATTATGGCAATTAATCATAACTGCATAAGGTCTTGTTTTACTATTTAAATCAATAATTTTAATATCTTTTTCTATCTCTTCGTCAGTTGGTTCATTGGTATTGTTATTATTGTTATTATTATCATTATTTTCTTTATTTCCTGTGAATTTAACAACAGCAAAAGTAGTTACTAAAGCTAAAATAATAACAATTAAAATAATTGATTTTATCATATTTTTCGAATTATTAGTTGAACTATCTTGTTTATTTAAATTATAAAAACTTTTCTTTTCTTGTTTTTTATCTTCTTTTACTTCTTTATTATCATTTATTTTCTCATCTTCATAATCTTCATAACTAAATTTATTATTCATTTTCCACCTTCCTATAATTCAATTATAAACTATAATTTGATTTTTTAAAAGAAAAAAATTTCTCTATTAAAGGGAAATTTTCTCTTTACAATTATCTATTACTTTCCTACCGATTGAATTATAATAAATCGCATATTTAGAAATATTTTTTAAATCATAACAATTTCTTCCATCAAAAATATAAGGTTTAGCCATTAAACTTTCATATTTTTTCAAATCAAATTCTTTTATTTCTGGCCATTCGGTCATAATTAAAACAGCTTGACAATCTTTAATAGTATCTTCTATTGTATTATAATAACTAATTTGTTCTTTATAATTAGTCATTGACACATCATTAAATAACGTGTGATTAAAATTAGAAACACCAATTGGATCATAGGCTTTAATAATGACTTTTTCTTTTAATAATAACTTAGCATTAACTAAAGCAGGAGCTTCTCGAACATCATCAGTTCCTGGTTTAAAAGTAAGACCTAAAATAGCAATTTGAAAATTTTCTAAATTCTTAAATTTTTCTTTTAATTTTTTAAATAAAATTATTTTTTGATTTTCATTTACTTCTATACAAGCACCAATTGTTTTAATTTCAGAGTTATATAATTTACTGCTAAAATATAAAGCCTTAGTATCTTTTGGAAAGCAAGATCCTCCATATCCAATACCAGAATTTAAAAATTTATTGCCAATTCTTGGATCGTAACTCATACCATTAGCCACTAAACTAATATCAGCACCTATTTTTTCTGCAAAATTAGCTAGTTCATTCATATAAGATATTTTTAAAGCTAGAAAGTCATTTGAAGCATATTTAACCATTTCCGCACTTTTCCTGTCCATTACTAATAAAGGTACATTATAAGGTTCTTTCGTTAATGGTTCATATAAAGTTGTCATAATTTTTTTAGCTTTTTCATCTTCAACACCAATTACAATTCTAGTTGCATACAAAGTATCATGAACAGCTGTTCCTTGAGCTAAAAATTCTGGATTACTAACAACCATTACTTTTATTCCTGATTTTATTTTATTATTTATATAAATTTCTACTTCATCATTAGTTCCAATTGGAACAGTTGATTTAATAACTATAACAACATCTTTTTTTAAAGAATTAACAATTTGATCTAAAACCATATACAAATAATCTAAATTAGCTGAACCATCTTCTTTTTCTGGAGTTCCTACTCCAATAAAAATAACATCAGCATCTTGATAAGCTTCTTTATAGTTAGTTGTATAATTTAGTCTTTCTTTATTTATTTCCATTAAATTTTCTAAATCTTTTTCATAAATAGGACTAATACCTTGTTTCATTAAATTTATTTTTTCTAAATCAACATCAACACAAGTTACATTATGCCCAATATGAGCTAACGCTACCCCTGTAACTAGTCCAACATAACCAGTTCCTGCGACTGCAATTTTCATATATAACCTCCACATTTAAATGACAACTAAAATAATAACAAAGAAATTGTAAAAATTCAATGCTATTTGCTGTTTTTATACCAAATAATAAACTTTTCAATACCTTCTTCAAAAGAAACTTTGGGACTATAACCTAATAATTTTTTAGCTTTACTAATATCTGCATAAGTTCTTTCAACATCCCCTGGTTGCATTGGTAACTTTTCAATTTGCGGTTTAACATTAAGAACTTTACCAATTATATTTATCATAGAAAGAAGTGTAATTGGACTAGAATTTCCAAGATTTATAATTTCATAAACATTTTTATTTTCTTCTGTATATTGAATACTTTTTTCTATTCCAAAGACTATATCAGCAATGTAAGTATAATCACGACTAGTTGATCCATCGCCAAACATAGGAATTTTTTCGTTATTTAACATTAACTGCGTGAATTTATTAATAGCTAAATCAGGTCTTTGTCTTGGACCATAAACGGTAAAGAAACGAAGCATTATTACATTAAAATTAAATAATTTATGATAAACATGCGTCATTACTTCATTAGCTTTTTTAGTAGCTGCATAGGGACTAATCGCAAAATCAACTATATCTGTTTCTTTAAAAGGAACCGTTTTATTATTTCCATAAACACTACTACTAGAAGCCATAACTAAATTTAAAACATTATATCTTTTCATAGTTTCTAATAAATTTTGTGTTCCCATGCAATTTACTTCTTGATATAAAATTGGATCTTCAATACTTGGTCTAACTCCAGCCATAGCTGCTAGATGAATAACTGCATCAATTTTATTTTCAGAAAATATTTTATCTAAAAGTTCTAAATCTCGAATATCCCCTCGATATAGTTTATAATTTGGCTTTAAAAGAGCCTCTTTAATATTCTCTTCTTTTATTTTTGGATCATAAAAATTACAAAAGTTATCAATTACTAAAACTTTGCAATTATTTTCTAATAGTTTATCTGCAAGGCTTGATCCAATAAAACCTGCTCCCCCAGTAATTAAATATGTTTTCAAATTGTTTTCCACCTTTCTTTTTTTATTTTTTTTAATATTTCGTTTTAATATATTAATAAAATACATAAAATCTTTTTTGTATAATAGAAAATCTATTCCTACAACAATCAAACTAGTACCTACAAAAACTCCTATTGCATATATAAACCATTCAACATATGAATCAATATTAGAAAAATCTATAAAACTAGAAATTATCATAATAGTAATAATTTGAACTATTATAACTAGTATTTTTTTTAAACTAATCATTATACTTCTATTTAATACATATTTGTTTGTGTGATAAATAAATTCAAACGTTCTAACTACCATAGCAATTAAAGTTCCAATCGCAACGCCAACTAAACCAAATTTGAGAACTAATAAAATTGAAATACAAATGTTTAAAATTGCTTCTATCCATGCTCCAATCATTGTTTCTTTAAAATGCCCTACTGCTAGTGTTAGCGAACTATAAGGTAATCTAATTGAATGAACAAATTCACTCAAAACTAACAATAAAGCAAAAATTGGACGTACATAATTTATATCACTAACATTTTTAGAATAAATAGTAACAAATGGAACAATTAATATAATACAACAAGTAAAAACAATTGTCGATAACATATGAAAAAATAGTTCATATATATTAAAATTTTTATTTAAACTTTTTATTTCATTTTTTACATACATGTCTCCAAATGAAGCATCTATTCCACCCGTAAATGATTGAATAATTCTTTTTATACCATTAACAACCATATAATAAACAGAATAAACCGAAACTAAAGAAATATCTCCAGAAAAAAAAGTTAAAACTACTACATCTGTGTTTGAATGAACTATTGCAGCAATATGCTGTGATAAACCAGCAAACTTCTGCTTAAATTTAATTTCCGTAGCATTTTTTAAATTAAAATTATATTTTTTTCTAACATAAATGCTTTGAACAATTGGTCTTAATACAAAAATTAAAGAACTTACTAATTTAACAATATGAATACTAAAATTTAACTTAACTAATAATACTATCATTAAAGTGTTAAGAATTAAAAATATCAATTGAATATTAGACGTAACATAAGTTTTTTGATTAGCTTGCAAAAATAATTTATATGTTATTCCAAAGAAATATTCAAAAAAAGTGCTGATTGAAATAATTAAAACCAATGAACATGTAAAAATAAAATCAAAGTTATCTATAACTATCAATGGATAAACTATCGCTAATATAATAATATATATTATGAATATATATGATATTCGTCTAAAAAAAATTTGACTATATTTTAATAATCCTTCTATCTCATTTTTATTTTTCTTAGCAAGGGGGGAATAAAGTACTGATTTCAATACCGGACCAAAACCTAAATCAAGAAGTGATATATATGATAGAAATTGAGTAATTGATGTCATTAAACCATTAACATTAGAACCATATTTTTCAATTATTAGAATTGGAGTTATAAAACCACATATTAAAGTAGCTACTTGTGTTAATAATGAACTAATTATATTTTTAATTGCCTTTTTACTTCTCATAACTATTCCTTTTCAAATGGCAATTTTAGCATTTCACCTAATTTTAAATCCCATTCAATTGGCTCAAATGGAATAAAACCCGAACATGTAAAAAATGTTAATTCTCCAAAATAAAGTTTTTTGTTTACCTCATAAAAATCAACTCTTACATGAGGAATGTTTTTTGAAAGAATTTTTGAAAATTTAATCATTAAATCTAAATTAATAGGTTTTTGGGGAATAGTTTCAAATGCACTATAATCACTTCTCTTAAATGGCATCGGTTTAAAATTTAAATCAAAAAAACTTATTTTAGCAGTAGAATGATTTTCCAATCCTTCTGAAACGTAAATAAATTTAGGTTCCCCATTAAAGCAAAAAAATTTATAATCTTTAATTGAATAACTTTCTTTATCTTCTAAATATTTTTCAACAATTATTTTTGGTTTTACATTTTTATAAGGCCATTCACGATTAGAGTAATAATAATTTCTTCGCAAACTTTTTTCAATTTTTTCTCTTGCACAAGCAATATTTAATTTATTTTTATTTTTACAAATTACTATTCCACCAGAATCATGATTACATTTTATTACAAATTTATTAGGTAATTTAGAAAAATCAATATCTGAAAAATTATCATATACTCCTAGAATTGGAACTAAAAATTCCTTTCCAATTTTTTTATTAATATAGTCTCGAACCAAATATTTATCAACCATAATAGTGTAATTTGGATTATGATCATAAACTTTTAGCCATTGTAGTTTTTCATTAAAAGTTTTTGGATTTTTCAAATTTAATTTCTTTTTCATTCTTTTTCGGTATTGTATTTTAACAAATAATTTATCGCTAACTCTAAAAAAATTTAAGACCTTACTTAAACTCATATCAATTCCTCCATTTATGTTTTGTTAATTTTTTTTATAAAAACGAAACATGATTAATTAATCTAACAATAAAGTAAACAATTAATATTATACTACAAAAAATATCAATTACAAAAAAATAATTTTTCTTATTTTTGTTTTCTAATATTATTAATTTGGGAATAAGAAAAGCAACAAGCATTAACATTCTTTCTAAAATTATATCAGATAAAAAAATAGTGCCAATTCCTAATAATAATAAAGATTGAATATAGTAAATATTTTTTAAATTTAAATCATTTTCATTTTTTTTACATATAATAACTTTTTGAGTTCTATATATTAGTAATAGAGCCAATATTATTTCTGTAACTAAAACAATAGGATTAAGTGTAAAAGTTGAACGATTAATATATAAAATAATTTTTTCACCAATATATTGAAATATTGAAATTGGAATATTAATAAATAAAACACTAGCCAACCTTGCAAATAAAAAAGTAAATATTAATACAAATCTATAATTAGTGAATAATTTAAAATTGCATAGTAAATAAAAAAATACTAATACTAAAACACTACCATGACAAAATATAGAAATTAAAATTAAGAAATAAGCTAATTTCTTTTTGTTTATGTCAATTAAATAAAAAGATAAAGCAAGAAGCGAGTAAGCCAAAGCTGTTTTAATTCCAGTTGCTATGTAATAAAAATTACATAAAGCAAAAAATAATATTAAAATATTAATTATATCAATTTTTTTTAAATTTTTATTATTTTTATAATACATCTTATTGAAAATAAAAAAATAAATACTATAAGTAATTAAAGTGATAACCATTGGTAATAAATGATAATTATTAGTTTTAGAAATCATAAAAAATAAGGCTTTTATTATTACAAGATTATCAACAGATGTTTTTGCAGAAAAACCATCAAAACTAATTTGTTTAATAGTTTCAAAATGTGCATATAAATCCGTTGTTTTTCCGGGAATAATGCAATAAGCAATACCAGAAAGAGCAATAACAGCTACTATTGAAACAATAGTTAATTTTTTTTGTGGAATTTCTTTATTCCTAAAAAAGACAATTGAAACATAAATAAAATCAACAATTAACAATAATAAAAATAAATATACTACTACCATTATTTTTTGTCTCCCATTTTCAAATAGAATTTTTGGAGTTTATACGCAATTGTAGTTATATCAAAACCTTTTTTTATTAATTGTTCTCTTGTGTCTTGACGTTTTGTATTTTTTAATTTTACAAAAATTTTATCAACCCATACTTTTAGACTTTCATTTAAAGAAACAAAAACTACCAAATCTGTTACTTTTACTAGTTTAGTTATGGAATCAGAAATTACACATGGCAAACCAGATCCTTGTGCTTCAATAACTGATCCTGGTAATCCTTCATAAAAAGATGTCATCAAAAACAAATCCATTGCTTGCAATATTTCATTAATATTTTTTTGGTTTCCTAAAAGTACAACCTTATCTTTTAATCCTAATTTTTTAATTTTATTCTCAATTTCCGTTCTTAAACTACCTTCACCAACTAAATATAATTTACTATTCGGTTCTTTTTTTACTATTTCTTTAAATAAATCTAATAAAAACATATGATTTTTTTGTAAATGTAATCTTCCAACACAAACAAAACAAATATTATTTCCACAGTTCAATTTTTTTCGCATTTTTTTACGAATTTCATCATCAAAAACAAACTTATTAACATCTATTCCATTGTTTATTATTTTAAAATTAGCACTATTTATTAATTTTATAGGAAATAGCCATTTAGCAGCTAAATCTGAACAAGCAAAATAATGAGTAGCAATGTTTTTTATAAATAATTTATTATAATTATGTATAAATTTATGAATTTTCATGCCACCTTGTCTTGTATTTCTACTGTGAATAATTCTAATAGGAATTTTATATTTTTTAGCAATTTTTAATGGTAAAATGTATGTTAAAGAGCTAACATGCATATGTACAATATTATATTCGTTATGTGTTTTAAAAAATTCATTTAATTCTTTATAGTTTCTATAAAGACTTTTTTTTCTAGAAGTTACATAATAAATTTTTCCACCCGCTTTTTTAATTTTTTCTGCATAATCTCCATTTGGATTAGTTTCGACTAAAAAATCAAACATAACTTTTTCTTTATCAATTTTTTCTAAAATGTTAATTAAAGTTGTCTGAATACCTCCAATATTTATTGAATTTATAACTTGTAATATTCTTATCACATTATCACCTACTTTTTATAATAGTATTAAAAAATTTTTCTCTTCTTTCATCTAAATTCTTTTTCAAATATTTTTTAGATGTTTTAAAATTTCTATTTGCTTGATTTAACATTTCATTCTTATCTTCAATCAACATTCTAACTTTCTGATATAATTCGTGATAATTTTTTTTAGAGCAAATGAATTTTTTATCAATTAATTCTGGAATGCCACCAGTTTTCATGCCAACCGAAGGACAAGCACGACTCATAGCTTCAATTAAAGATCGAGGAAGGCCCTCTTGTAAACTTGGAATTATATAAATATCCATTTCATCTAACCATTTTAAAACCGGTTCTCCATTTGGTAAAGTTCCATCAAATACAATATTTTTTAAAACATCACATTTTTCTATATATTTTAACCATTTATCCTTTTTTCCGGAACCTAAAAAATGCATTTCTATTTTATAACCATTTTGTTTTAATAACTGAACCATTCTGATTGCTTCGTAATGTCCCTTAAAAGAAACATTTAAAGAACCAATTAAACCTATTTTTATGACTTCCCTATTATTAAATTTTTTTATTTTATTTATCCTTTTTTGCAAATTATCTTCATAAATATTTTCTAAATTAACATTTGAACAAGAAATCCACTCACCTTTCGTTGGATATCTTTTTTGTAAGAATTCATTTGAAACATATACTATATTTTTGGCATTTTTGCAAACCATTTTCATTTTTAACGACATAAATGGAGCTACCAATTTTCCAATTATTTCTCCATGATTATAGAAAGAATCATAGGGACAAGCTACAACTTCTAAGACATATTTTTTATTCTTTCTACGAGCGATATCGTAAACAAAATAACCTAAAAAACTAGGTATTCTAATTATAAAAAAATCACATTCTTCTACCAATTTACCAATTTCTTCTTTTTTTATTTTAAATACTTTATATAAATCTTTTGGCGAATGATAAAAAAGTGAAGGACGACAAATAATTCTTTTATCATCAACTTGAATTAAATGCTTACATAAATTTTTATCATTCATTTTTTTATACCTAGTATACACAATCATTTGATCATCATTATTAAATAAATATCTACGCAAAATTTTATTACTTAAACCGCCAGTTGAATAAAAATGCTTTTTACTTTCTATTAAAACATGATCATGAACAAATAAATATTTCATTTTTTCGCTCCATCAATTTTTTTTATTAAATGAGCAGGAATACCCACATAAACACCATCAGATTCTAAACATTTTGTTACCACACTTAAAGCACCTACAACTACTCTTTTTTCTATTTTTATACCTGCTAAAATAACTGCTCCTGCTCCTATCCAAACATCATCATCAATTAATATTTTTTTTGGTAATAATTTATTGTATTTAATTGGTTTAGACAAATCATCCCATGTATGATTAAAAGATATTATTTTAGTATCAGTTGCAATAGAAACGTTATTGCCAATTACTATTTCCCCTAGGGCATCTATATAACTATTTTTATGAATGCTTACATTATCTCCTATTGACAAGTTTTTATAATTTTTTATAGTTACACCAGAACCAATATATACATTATTACCAATTTGTTTACAAATATTTTTTAGCAAACAATATCTTAATAAAATTTTAAAATTCGATTCGCCATTACTAAATTTATTATATAATCTATATTGAAATTTTTTTGAAAAAATACTTAACAATTTACAAAAAAACAGAATTAATTTTTTATTTTTTTTAAATTTATCTCTACCACTCATTTCTAGATCTCCAATATCTCAAGCATCGCTTTATTTACTATCGAAATATCAAAACGTTCTCGACAATACTTATAACTTTCTTCACCCATTTTTTCTACTTCTTCATGATGCTCAATCATATAAATCATTTTTTCTTTCAAATCATTTACATCCTTTGGCTTAACCAAAAAACCATTTTTGCCATTTATTACTTCTCGACAACCAATTGAATCTGTTGTAATAATTGCTTTACCAGTTGCAAGGGCTTCAAGCGAAGCTCTTGGTATTCCTTCCCTATAATAAGATGGTAATACATATACTCTTGCTAATTTTAGGTATTTATAAACATTATTAGTTTCTGCAATATATTCTATAATATTTGAATCAATGTATGGCTTTAAATCATTATAATTAATAGCATAAGAAGTTTTATCAATTCTTCCAATATAAATAAATCTAGTTTTTGGATATATATCTTTTACCATTTTAGCTGCTTCAAAATATTCCATTACACCCTTACTCTTTAAAACGCGGGATACCATAATGAAAACATTTTCACTGGGTAAAGATGTTTTCTTAAATTTATTCATATTAACACCAGAACCAGATACCAAAGCGCATTTATCAATTTTTACATAATGACGTTTGATAACTTCATTAATATCATCTTGGTTTTGAAATATTATTTTTTTATTATATCTAAAAACAAATCTATATAAATTACCACATATAAATCTAATTATTTTCGTTTTAAAAGAAACATCTTTTTCATATAAATGACCAAGTCCTGTAACCATTGAATAAATATTTTCTATTTTATTGGCATGAGCCGCTAAACTACCAAAAATAATTGGCTTTATAGTATAGGAAAAAACAATATTAGGATTTTCTTTTTTAATAACAGCCTTCAATCTTTTTAGATAACTTAAATTTTTAAAAATTGAAATCGTATTTTTGTTCATACTAACAACTATTTCTTTGGCGCCTAAACGTAAAAACTGCTCTTTAAAACCAGTTTCTGGAACAATTACAGAAACTTTGTAACCATGACTAATAAACTCTTTAACTAAATCTTCTCTAAAATTAAAAAACATTTTTGTATTCGATGCAATAACCAATATTTTTTTCATTTTACACCTCAAATTACTTAAATCTAAATAACTATAAATAGTTTAACATATTTCGAAATAATTATCTACAATTTTCTTATTTTCCATCAAAAAGTATAATTATTTGATTTTATCTTAATAGCATTTATAATAATTTTCAAAAATTAAGTAGAGATTA
The DNA here is from genome assembly GCA_944350445.1 of uncultured Bacilli bacterium. Taxonomy (GTDB): domain Bacteria; phylum Bacillota_I; class Bacilli_A; order RF39; family UBA660; genus RUG591. The sequence continues at coordinate 81,472 of CALVOW010000003.1, forward strand.
AATAATTAATTTATTTAATCCCTCTCACACCACTGTACGTACGGTTCTCGTATACAGCGGTTCAATAATACCAGAATATGAATTATTGAAAGAAGAAGTTAGAAAAAATTTGCAAAGTCCTAAGGGAATAGAGATAAGAATAAATAGAAGCATACAAGTAGAAGGAGCTTTTGGACAAATTAAACAAAATATGCAATATACAAGAATTAGAAGACGTGGTTTAAAAAAAGTGTCTTGTGAAATTATGCTTATGTGTTTAGGCTCAAATATAAGAAAATATTTTTCTACACTTGATGGTAAAAAATTAAAAGATAATTATTGGAATACTCCTCAAAACTTAAAAAAAGAGAAATTTCCTTTTCCAAAACAAAAAGAGACTGATACAAAATCAATCACTTAATTTTGAGACAGCCCCTTAACAAATATAATTAACAAAAGAATTATAATTCTTCTTTAAGCTTTTCTAATTCTTCCAGAGATAAACCTGTACTTTCACTAATTATACCCAAAGAAACATTGGCCTTTAATAAGTTTTTTGCAATTTCTTGGCTTCTTTTTTGAAGACCATCAGCAAAACCTTGTTCAATGCCTTGTTCAAGACCTCTTTTATGTCCATCTTCTTCATAGGCTAACTTTGTTAATTCATCCATTTTCTCTTTTTCCCATTCATGAAGAATGAAA
>CALVOW010000004.1 GCA_944350445.1 uncultured Bacilli bacterium
AACAAAATTTTTAATGTTTTCAAAACGCATACCTATCTGTGCTAATAATTGGCCTCTTTCACTTGTCGGGTTAGTATCTTTCCTTCTAGTAGCTATCCATTTGCCTAGTTTGATTTTTCCGTTTTCAGCATATTCATAACCATTATTGGTTATAAACTTTTGAGGAACTTCTAAATTTCCATAGTGTTCATAATACTTTTTAGCATATTCATACATTTCTTCAAAAGGAACAAAATTTTTAATGTTTTCAAAACGCATACCTATCTGTGCTAATAATTGGCCTCTTTCACTTGTCGGGTTAGTATTTGACCTTTGATTAAATATCCATTGGCCTAGTTTGATTTTTCCGTTTTCAGCATATTCATAACCATTATTGGTTCTAAACCTTTGAGGAACTTCTAAATTTCCGTGGTGTTCATAATACTTTTTGGCATAGTTATACATAATATTCCAACGACTATTATCAATCACATCTACTTCTTGACTTAAATCACAAAAATCTTTTAAAACACCTGTTAATTCAAACAAATCATAATTAATATCAACATCTTTTTTGTTATTTGCCAATTTTTTGATTTGTTCTGGAAAATCAAAATTCCATAAGTCAATATCTTTTCCTAATGCAATAATTTGTAATACTTTTTGTTTATCTGCTTCCGTTAATTCTTTTATTTTTTCAGGATAAATAGTATATTCTAAATATTTATCTTGTATTTTCTTTAAACTAAAACCATAATTTCTTTCAACTTTATCATCACTATTTAAATCTGGTATTCTTCCATTATGTTCTTGAATCCAATCTATGATAAGTTTTAATTTATCTAATTCATCAGTCCATGTTTTTTTAGTATTTAAATTAACTCTTAAAACATTATTAACTAAATCAATTGCTATTGGTCTTTTCTCATCTGCTAATGATTTATTAGGATCTGTTGCACTAATAATTCTTCCTAATTGTTGTAAATATAATATCTTAGAATTATCATCAAGTGCTCTAAACCAAATAAGTCCATCAATATTATTAACATGTACACCTTCATTTAATTTATTAATTACTAGCATAAATTTTATTTTATCTGATGTATGCGTTTCAAATTTTTCTAAATTTCTTCTATTAATTGATTTACTATATTTTCCAAGCATTGAACTAAATTCGAACATAGAAAATAACTCTTCATCTGATACTTGATAATATTCTTTTAAATAATTAATTAATTCTTGCTGATATTTTTGAATAACTGCATCACTTTCTAATAAATCTTCATTATTTTTACCAACAGGGCAAAAAACAATATATTTGCCACCTTTTTTAATATTATTACCAATGATTTTAGCTATACCATCAGCTTCATTTACTACTTTTCTTAATTTATCAAACTTCTCAATAAATTGTTGCTTTTTTTCTTCATCGTCAAGTGAATTTATTTTTTCAAGTAAATTATCAAGGAAACCATTTTTTTCTTTTAAAGTATATTCACACTGAACTACTTTGGGATTTACAACATAACCTAATTTAATTGCCTCTTCTAAATCCATATTCATAGATAGATGTTCATGTCTTTGAATTTCTTCTTCTAAATAACCAAAATATCTTGCCCATTCAACTGCCATGTTTTTTCCATCCATATCTCGAAGTGGGGTTGCCGTTATACCTAAAACTTTGGTTTCTTTGGTTTGATTTTTTAAAAGTTCTAATATATGCTTATTCCAATCAGTAGCACCTGATCTATGTAATTCATCAAAGATAATTAAATCATAAGTATGATCAATTATTTCTTTTTGATTAAAACTTAAAAGAGAAGAATAAGTTTTTAATTTTAAATTTGGAAATACTTCTTCAACTATTTGTCTTTTTGTCTTTTTTAAAGTATTACCATGAATATATTCAACAATATTATTTTCTATTTGATTTAATATTTCATCATTTGGAGCTAAATATAAAATCTCTTTATCTTGATATTTTAACATTTCGGCTAAGGCAACAAAACTTTTTCCAGCCCCAGTTGGTAAAACGGCGGTTGTAAATTGATGAGTTTTAAAAGATTTATCAATATTTTTAACAGCCGTTGCTTGATAACTTCTTAATTTTAATTTTTTAGTATCTTTAACTTTATAATAGCCAAGAAAATCTTCTAATTCTTCCACTGTAAAAGTTTCATTGATTGAAAAATTATTTAAATCATTTCCTTTAATAACAGTAGTTAATAATATATTAGAAATATCTTTTTCTTTAATACCTCTTATTTTTAAACTATTATAAATATTAACAATATCATATTCTTTTAGTTTATTTATAATATCATTTCTTTGTTTAAAAGAAAACTTTACAATTTCTAATTTACTCCAATCAAATATATCAATAATAGCATTAGCATAATAAGTTTCTTTATCAAGGGAATAATATTCAATAGTTTTAAAATTAGTAAAATAATATTTCAAAGCTTCAAGTGGGTTATTAATAATATAAATTAAATCACGATGATTTAAACTATTTATAAAATTAAATAATTCTTGATTATTATTGGTAAAATCAAGACTAACTGTTTCACTTACTTGGTGTTTATTCCTTGTCATTCTTGAAAAAATTTCTGGTTCGATTCCATAAGTATTTTTTAACATATAATCAAAAACTTGATTATATTTAGGATTATTATTAGTAATCTTTCTTAAAGATGCTACTATATTAATAGTTCTAAGTTTTGATTTTGATAAATAAAATGATTTTTTATATAATTCAATTGCATCATAAAAATTTATTGTTCCATTCGTTAATTCATACATCTTTTCAATTGTATAATCTAAATCGGTATCTAACTTATATGAATCATATTCGAATTTGTCTAATTTATTTATATTATTGTTTATGTAAATGAGTATTTCTTGTTTTAAATCATTTATAATTGATAATTCACGTGGTAATTGTTGTAGTAAAGAAAAAATATCTATAAATTCTTTTGGTATGCTAATAATATTTTCTTTTTGAATATCACCATAATGAATAAATTCAAGTGAGGAAAAAGCATTTCCTAAGGTTTGAATTAAAAATTTATTAGAAACATTTGGAATAATTTCTGTTTTTAATAAATCTAATTTAGCAATTATTTTGTTTTTTTCAAAATTTTGTTTATCATTTAAAGCTAGATAATCAAGAGATGTTGTATATCTATTTTCAAATTCAATACCACCTTCAAAAAAATCATTATTAAAAGAATTATCAGCAAAAAAAGTTTTTATAGTTTTTATAGCATCATCAAGGCCTTTTTGCGTTTGTGAATTTTCAATTAAGGCAAGAAAATATTTAATAATCTCGGAAATTTCATTACTATTTAAAAGATATTCAATTCTTTTTTGAATTTCTTTAAGCATATAAATTCCAGCATTAACAACATTAGTCTCATTTGATTTAAATTCTTGTTTAGAAATTTTAACAACAGCATATTTATCTCGATAATTGCCTCGACCATACATTATAGAAATATTTGCATTACTTGATAAAGAAATACAATTAGTATCTTTTCTATGATGCATTTTAACATGATCAAATATTTCTTCTAATGATAAAGAACTTTCTTTATTATACTTGGGATGTAATGAATAGCGTTCTCTATCCGTTCTTATCCTAATTATGTTATCATTGTTATCTAATGTTATTTTGTTTTCTATATCATAATTATCTTCCATATTTAAAGCTCGAAAAAAATAATAGTAATTATCATCTTCTATGATATTAAAACTTTCTAAATTAAATATTTCATCTAGCATATTCATAACCTCTTATTTTAATTATATTTTCTAATCTAATTTTAGCAAATTGAAAATTAAAAATCTAGATTATTCAAAAAAAAAACTATACTATTTAAAATAATATAGTTAATTATTAAAAATTTCTTCTTTTGGTTTTATAACAACATAGCGATTTGGCTCTTCACCAGAACTTTCTGTATACACTTTTTTATTATTAGTTAAGGTATTATGAATAATTCTTCTTTCGTAGGAATTCATGGGATCTAATTTAGCTTCTACTTTTGTTTTAGCAACTTCTCTCGCTATTTGTTTAGCCATTTTTTCTAAGTTCCATTCTCTTTTTTGTTTATACTCAGAAACATCTAAAACAAATTTAAAATTTTCTCCAATTTCTTTATAAACACTTTGACGAATTATGGTATTTAGAGCATTTAAAGTTCTTGCATTCTTGCCAATTAAAACGGCATTGTTATCAGCATAAATAGTAATATTTAAAGATTCCTCGCGTTTTTTTACTTCCATATTAATATTTAATCCCATCAAAGTTGTTATGTCTTTAACAAGTTCTTTAATATACTCAATGACATCTGATTTCTTTATTACTTCAATAACACTTTTTTTATTAAATAATTTATTAGAATTTAATATTTCTTTTATATATAAATTTTCTTCTTGTTCCATTAAATCAGCCATGGCCATATTCTTAGCTTCTTCATAAGTCTTAGCTTGGTATGTATGTTTTTTCATTTTAGTCTCCTTTTAACAATTAAATTTTGGAAAATAGTAAATAAATTGGTGGTCATCCAATAAATATCCAAAGCCGTTGACATGAAGATAGAAGTAATAATAATTATAATCGTAAACATATTTGTCATCATTTTTTGTTGACGTTTCATTTCATCACTTGTAGATACTTGATCAGAAGTAGTTGCTTTGAAAGAGAAATAAGTAGTAACAGCAACTAAGACAACTACTAAAATATACCAATAATTTCCAGTTTGTACTCCAACACTTGGAGTTGTACCTAAATGGAAAAATAAAAACTTTTCTTCAAAAATAGCTGGAACACGATTAATAGCTTCTAAAAAGGCTATAAATAAAGGTAATTGCAAGAATGATAACAAACATCCACTAATTGGATTAACATTATATTTTTTATAAACCATCATCATTTCTTGACTCTTTTGCATCATAACTTCTTTATCATTTTGATCCTTATTAGCATACTTTTTCTCAATTCTTGCAATTTCAGGATTAGCTTTTTTCATATACTCTGATTGCATAGCTGTTTTTCTGGTAACTGGATAAGCAATAAGTCTAATTAATAAAGTTGTAATAATTAATCCTACACCATAACTATTAGTAATACGACCAAAGAATAAAATTACATAGGCAAGGGGTTTTACAAAAATAGTTGTCCATAGGCCTTCATAACCACCTGATGTTATTTTAAAACTTTCACAATCAACTTCTTTGGTTTCAGTTACAGTTGAACCATCTTCTTGTTCAACTTCAACTTCAATCGTAACTTTATCACTTTCACAGGTACAATAAGGAAGGGAGTCAATATCAACATTATTTTCTTCGTAAAGTCTTATTGTTTCTTCATCAGTTGGTCTACATAAAATATTTTCGGTTAAATTTTGACCAGTTACTTCATTAACAACCACTTTGTTATCTTCATCTTTTAAAGTTTTAGTACAACCTGTTAACAAAAGGGGAATAAGTAGCAATAATATTATTTTTTTATTTTTCTTCATTTTTCTTTTCCTTTTCTATTTTTTCTATTAAATATATTAAGTTCTCTTCTAAGATAGAATATTTTTCTAAAAGACAACTCTTTCTTATTATTATAATATAATCTTTTGATTTTGAATAGAGATTTTTATGATTATCCAGAATATTCTTAACAATTCGTTTTAAATAATTTCTCTTAACAGCATTACAAACTTTTTTCCCAACAGATATTCCAAACCGATACTTGCCTAAACTATTTTCTTTATAATATAAAACAAAATAATAATTCTTAACACAATTACCAGTTTTTATAATATTATTAAATTCCTCATTACTTTTTACAACATTTATTTTTTTCATACTCACCTACAAGAAAAAAACCACAATTAAAATGTGGCTATTTTTTAATAATTTCCTTACGACCTTTTCTTCTTCTAGAAGCAATAACGGAAGTTTCAACTCTTGCAAAAAAACCATGCTTTTTAGCTCTTTTTCTATTATTTGGTTGATAAGTTCTTTTCATTTCACACCTCCAAAATTAAAATCTACACTATTATAATAGGAAAATGAGATAATTGTCAAACAATTTTTAATTTAATTTTTATTTTTTAATTTTTCTTTGACTATCTTTTGATTTTCTTTATTAAATCCTAAAATAATTTCGGGATTTTTTTCTTTTAGTTTTTCTAAAATATCTTGTAAAACTTTATCTTTTTCTTTATCTAAATATTTGGTATTAGCAATATCATAATATTTATTATTTTTATCAACTACTTTAATATTTTTATTTACAAGCATTCCATTATAACGATATTCATAAGGATAAGCCCAAAGAATATCTTGATATTTTAAAATAATAATACTATTTGATAAATCAACAACATAATCTTTTGATAAATAAAATTTCATTTTTGAATATGGTTTTTCACGAAGTTCATAAATTTCTGCTCCAATTTTTTCTAATTCCTCATGAGAAAAATTTTTAAATATTTTTTTATTTTTGAAAAAATTTATTAAATATAAAATTATAAGAACAAGAAATACTATAAATAAAACAAAAGCAGCTATATAATACATAGAAGAATCATTAAGATTCGTTTCCATATCTAAATAAATTAACCCAACATAATCTTGAAAGTTTTCATTATTTAAATATTCTTCTTGCATTTCTTCATTATAAGTTTCAATGGCCAACTCTTTAATATCATCATCTATTTTTTTCGTAATTCCATAAACACGAATTGGCTTCTCAACAATTGAATCAATATTTAATTTGTTATAATTACTTGTTGACATATATAATATATATAGATAATCATTAGAATCAACAACGAAATAAAATTTATTATCTTCTTCAACCCCATCAGTTGTATAAACAGCAAATAAGTATGGTTGCATATTTACATCAACATAAACCGGAATATTTTCAGCATCACTTCCTTCAGTAATTAAATCATTTAAATTAACTGGATCAGGCAAATCTTTTTCACTGTTTCTTATTCCTAAATAAATTAACAAAGCTGCTAATATTAAAGCAATAATCCCAAAGATTAAATATCTTTGATTTTTTTTAATTGAAGCATTAATTTGCACAGAATTTAAATTTTTCATAACCTACCTAATTATAAAATTAGTCTCCTTTCTTTTCACATGTAAATATTATCATAAATTTCCTAAAAAGTAAAACTAGTAATAAAGATTATAAAACACTTTAAAAGTTTTCCACAATTTCATATCACTTGACAGTGGAAAACGAAAAAATTAAGCGTTTTTTTTACTAAAAACATGAGTTTTCCACATATATGTGGAAAACTTTATCCACAATGTGGAAAACTAAATTGTGGAAATTGTGGAAAACTCAAACTCTCCTTGATATTAAAGGAAATTATATGTGGAAAACTATGTGGATAACTTGTGGAAAACTTTTTTTAAGAAAAACTTATCCACATAGTTTTCCACAATTTTTTACGACTTTTCCACAATAAATTGTGGAAAACTTTAAAGTGTCAAATTAAGAGGTTTCATCTTTACTTTTTAAAAAGAAAAATGTAGAATATAAATACGAAACTGGTTGGGAGGTGGATAATGAACAATGAACTCTTATGGAAAAAATTCTTAGAAAACATCAAAAGCAGTGTAAATTCAATGGTTTATACAACTTGGTTTAGTAAAACTTATTTACTTTCATTGGATAATAATAAAGCAACAATTATCGTGCCTCTTGATATTCATAAAAAAAGATTATCAGAAAGCTATCAAGATTTAATTACTAGTGTTTTAACTAAATTAACTGGTAATGTCTATGATTTAGAATTCGTTTTAGAACAAGATGTTAAAGAGAAAAAGGAAATTCCAAAAATAGAAATTAAACAAGAAAATAATTTTCAAAAAAAATTTCATCATGATTCAAATCTAAATCCTAAATACACTTTTGAAACTTTTATCGTTGGAAATAGTAATAAACTTGCCCATGCTGCCGCTTTTGCCGTTGCTGAAAGTCCAGGTTTAACTTATAATCCCTTATTTATATATGGTAATAGTGGCCTTGGCAAAACCCACTTGATGCACTCAATTGGAAATTATATTCAAAATACATCTAATAAAAAAGTTTTATATGTTACAAGTGAACAATTTATCTCTGATTTTTCAGGTATTGGAAGAAAAGAAAATGGTGAAACAGATGAGAACTATAATTATGTTGATTACTTTAAAGACAAATACCGAAATATTGATGTCTTAATCATCGATGACATTCAATTTCTAGCTGGGGCAACCCAAACACAACAAGAATTTTTTCACACTTTTAATACTCTTTATAATGATAAAAAACAAATTATTATTTCATCTGATAGATCACCAAATGATTTAAAACTCTTAGAAGATCGGCTTAGAACAAGGTTTTGTTGGGGTTTAACAGTTGATATTTATCCACCAGACTTAGAACTTAGAATAAATATCTTAAAGAAAAAAATTGATGGAGCCAAAATTGATAAAGATATTCCCGAAGATGTTTTAGAATATATCGCTTCCAATATGACAAGTGATGTTAGGCAATTAGAAGGAGCTATTAATAGATTGCTTGCTTATTCAACAATTATGGGGGGAGCCGCAATTAATTTAAATCTCGCGATTGATGCTTTAAAAGACTTTATCAATAAAGGAACAAGTGAAAAAAACAACATTTCCAAAGTCCAAAAGATTGTCGCTGAATATTTTCAAATCTCAGCTGACGATTTAAAAGGTAAAAAGAGAAGTGCTAGTATTGCTTTTCCAAGACAAATTGCCATGTTTTTATCCCGAGATGTTTTAAACGAATCATATCAAAGAATAGGTTTAGAATTTGGCGGTCGCGACCACTCAACTGTCATGCATTCTTGCGAAAAAATTGAAAGTGATATAAAAACCAATAAAAGTATCCGAGAAACGATTGAAAAAATTAAAAAAAATATTTCCTGAGTTTTCCACAATAAAATCCTTGCTATATAAGGGTTTGCAAAGTTTTCCACAACTAATTGTGGAAAAGTATGACTTTTTTTTGGAAAAATATCAAAAAAAAGACAAAATATTTCCTTCAAAAAAAGTTTTCAACATTAAATTGTGGATAACTTTGAGTTTTCCACATAGTTTTCCACAATGGAATTTCTTTGGAAACCGTTGATACATAAGCTTTTAAAAAGTTTTCCACAGTTTTCCACACCATTATTATTATTATTATATATATAAATAAAAAGAAAAATAAAAAAAATTTTAAAGGAGAAAAAATATGAAAATAAGAATTAAAAAAGAAATATTATTAGAAAATTTAAATAAAGTATCCAAAGCTTTATCTACTAAAAATTTAATTCCCGTTTTAGCTGGTATTAAATTTGACTTAACTTTAGATGGTTTAACTTTAACAGCATCTGATAATGATATAACTATTCAAAGTTTTATTCCTAATCAAAATGATGATATGGAAATAGATGAAGAAGGAAGCATTATCATTCAAGGAAGATATATTTTAGATATTGTTCGTAAGCTTCCAGATAAAATGATAAATTTAGAAGTTTTTGATGAACTTAAAGTTATTATTTCCACTGAAAATAGTGAATATAATTTAAATGGAATTAATAAAAGTGAATATCCAAACATAAATTTAGAATTAAATAAAAATCCTATCTATTTAAATAGTAAAGTTTTTAAAGATTTAGTAAATCAAACAGCTTTTGCTGCCTCAACTGATGAATCTCGTCCTCCTTTAACAGGATTAAACTTTAAAATAATTGGTGATACCTTAGAATGTAATTGTACAGATTCTTATCGTTTAGCTAGAAAAGTTTTAAAATTAAATAATACAGTGGAAACTGATTATAATATAGTTATTCCAAGTAAAAATATTATTGAAGTATCTAAATTATTAACTGATGATGACTTAGATATTGAACTTCATATCTTTAATAATAAAATTTTATTTAAATATGATAATATCTTATTTCAAAGTCGTTTAATTAACGGAACTTTCCCAAATACAGCTAATTTACTTCCAAAAGAAAGTATGTTAAAAATTACTGTTGATGTTAATGATTTATACAATGTTATTGATCGAGTTAGTATTTTAACTAGTGATAAAGAAAAAAATGTTGTAACATTAGAAACTAATGGAAATATTTTGACAATGAAATCATCTAGTGCTGAAATTGGAAGAGTCGAAGAAAAAATGCATATTTTAAAAGATAAAGATGAAGATATAACAATTTCTTTTAGTGCCCGTTATGTAATGGAAGCTTTAAAAGTATTAGATACCGAAAAATGTGAAATCTCATTTGTTGGTGAGGTTAATCCGATTATTTTTAAATGTCAAGAAAGTGATGATTTAATTCAACTTGTTTTACCAATTAGAACTTATTAGATTAGCTAAAAAATGACTGAATTTTAAAAATTTGGTCTTTTTTTTATTTTTTTCTTTATTTTTCGACAAAATTCAACAAATTTCGACAAAACGTTTTGCTATTTTAGGAGGCAAATTTGAGTTTTCCACCAAATTGTGGATAAATTTAAATTTTAGTTTGGGGGTGATGAAATGGAAATTGATTCTTATGAAATTAATAAGGATACTTGTGCTATTTTAAATTTAAATAATGAAGTTACCAAAGTAGTTGAAAACAATCAAGAATATTTAATACCGAAGACAACTTTTGAAGTAATGGAAGATAGCTGTGCTTATTATGGAAGTAGTTATGAAGGAAGACTTAAAGGGACAAAAATGATTTTAGGTTGCAATTATAAATTACCTATTATTGTTGAAGAAAGCAATGATTTAATCTTTTTTCCAACTAATGGAACATCAAGTGAAAAGTGCTCTTGGATTTCTTTAAAACATGTTTTAAAATATGAACCATATAAAGGCTATACAAAAGTAACTTTTACAGAAGGAAGAACAGTTGTTGTTAAAATGTCTTATAATTCGTTTGATATGCAAGTTTTAAGAGCAACAAGATTGCAAAATTTAATTAAAAATCGCACTGCAAAATAAAGAAAAGGGATATATGGTGAAGACTATATATCCTTATCTTTAAAAAAAATGTCTAAAAGTGTTTTTTAGGGTTGTTTTAAGGCAATTTTATGGTATAATAACACTTGCAAGTATAGGTATATTACTGAATACAAATATTTGTTTTATTAAGGTTTTTGTGATGTTTTATGAGATTAAAGAGTTTAAAATTAATAAATTTTCGAAATTATGAAGAAGCAACAATCGAATTCTCGCCAGGAATTAACATTTTAGTAGGGAATAATGGAGCTGGAAAAACAAATATTTTAGAAGGAATATATGTACTTTCATTAACTAAATCTAATCGGTATGGAAAAGATGAAGATTTAATAAATATTAATGCCAATAATCTTAGTATTACTGGGGAAGTAGTATATGATGATTATATAAAAGAATATCAAGTTTTAATGGATAAATTTACGAAAAGAGTTTATATTAATCATTTTCAAGTAAAAAAAATAGCTAATTATATATCAAATTTTTGTATTACTTCTTTTTTGCCAAATGATATTGAAATTATTAAAGGATCTCCTAGTATTAGAAGAAATCTTTTAAATATTCAAATTGGTCAACTTTATAATCATTATTTAAAATATGTAAATGAATATAACAGTCTTTTAAAAATTCGTAATGAATATCTTAAAAGGCTATATATTAATTCTTTTGCAGATTTTAAATATTTAGAGGTAATTAATCAAAAAATGTTAGATGTTAGTCTTAAAATATATTATTTTCGCTTTTTTTATCTTGAAAATATTAATAATATTTTACCTGGTATTTATCGAAAATTATCAGGCAAATCTTCTCTTAAAATTGAATATTTTAATAACATAGGTTTATCATTTTATGATGAGGAGCAAATTAAAGAAACTCTAATTAGTAAATGGAAAAAAAATTTAAATAAAGAAATGCAACAAGGGATGACTTTAACGGGATTACATCGAGATGATTTAATTTTTTTAGTTGATGGAAAAGATGCGAGAACTTTTGCTTCTCAAGGTCAGCAAAGATTAATTGTTATAGCTTATAAAATTGCTGAGCTTTTGGTTTTTAAGAAAATTAAAGGTGAATATCCAGTTTTGCTTTTAGATGATGTATTTTCAGAGATTGATATAAAACGTCGAAATAATATTATTAAATATTTAAAACAAGATATGCAAGTTATTATTACAACAACAGATCTTTTGGATATAAACGATGATTTAGTTAATAGTGCAAAAGTATTTTCAATAAAAAATGGAAAAATAACGAAAAAAGGTGGTGTAAAAAATGCAAGAAGAAAAAATAAAAACTAATTATGATTCTTCTTCTATCCAAGTTTTAGAAGGATTAGAGGCTGTTCGTAAACGACCTGGTATGTATATTGGAACAACTGATGTTAAGGGGCTTCATCACTTAGTTTGGGAAATTGTTGATAACTCAATTGATGAGGCTTTAGCAGGTTATTGTCATAATATTGAAGTAATTATCAATAAAGATAATTCAATTACGGTTAAAGATGATGGTAGAGGAATACCAATTGACATTCATCCCAAAACTGGTATATCAACAGTTGAAACGGTTTATACGGTTTTACATGCTGGTGGTAAATTTGGTGGTGGAGTATATAAAGTATCAGGTGGTCTTCATGGTGTTGGGGCTAGTGTTGTAAATGCTTTAAGTAAATGGGTTGAAGTTACCGTTTATAAAAATGGAAAAATAAATAAAGTTCGTTTTGAAGATGGTGGTCATATTAAAGAACATCTTCATGAAGTAGGAGATTGTTCTTCTGATCGAACTGGAACAACTGTAACTTTTAAACCAGATCCAGATATTTTTGATACTGATATTTACGATTATGAAACTTTAAAAACAAGAGTTAGGGAATTAGCTTTTTTAAATCGTGGTTTAGCAATTACAATTAGAGATGATAGAGATTTAGAAGATACTACTGGGGAAACTTTCATGTATGAAGGGGGAATTAGTGAATATGTCAGATTTATAAATCAAAATAAGACTCCACTTCATGAGGATATAATTCATTTAAGTGGAGAGAAAAATGGTGTCTTTTTTGAAGTTGCCATGCAATATAATACTTCTTATAATTCAAACATTTATTCGTTTGTTAATAACATTAATACTCATGATGGAGGAACGCATGAAGATGGAGTAAAAAGAGCTTTAACGAGAGTAATAAATAATTATTCAAGAAAGAATAATATTTTAAAAGAAAAGGATGAGAATTTAAAAGAAGATGATGTTCGAGAAGGACTTACGATGATTATTTCTTGTAAGCATCCAAACCCACAATTTGAAGGACAAACAAAAGGTCGCCTTGGAAATAGTGAAGTTAAAAATTTGGCTGATAGTGTTTTTGCTGAGGGTTTTGAAAGATTTTTAATGGAAAATCCAGATGAAGCAAGAACAATTATTAATAAAGCCATATTAGCAAGAAATGCAAGAATGGCAGCGAAAAAGGCTCGGGAAGCAACTAGAAAAACCGATTTAACAACAACTAATTTCTTTGGAAAATTGTCAGATTGTAAAAGTAAAGATCCAAGTATTTCGGAAATTTTTATTGTCGAGGGTGATAGTGCTGGTGGTTCTGCTAAAAAAGGAAGAGATTCCATGACCCAAGCAATTTTGCCACTTCGTGGAAAAATTTTAAATGTTGAAAAAGCTCGTCTTGATAAGGCTCTTGGCAATGAAGAAATAAAAACGATTATAACAGCCCTTGGCACGGGAATAGGAGATTATTTTGATTTATCCAAATTAAGATATGATAAAATTATTATCATGACTGATGCCGATGTTGATGGTTCGCATATTCGGGTTTTATTATTAACTTTGTTTTATCGCTTTTTCAAACCAATTGTGGAAGCTGGCCATGTTTATGCAGCTCAACCGCCACTTTTTAGAATCATGCATGGAAAAACGCGAAAATATGTTTTAAATGAAGAAGAATTGGAAAGTTATTTAAAAAGTTTACCAGAAAATGTTCGTAATAAAGCGGAAATTGCCAGAATGAAAGGTCTTGGAGAAATGGATGATGATGAGTTAAACGAAACAACTATGGATATTAATACGAGAGTTTTAAGAAAAATAACAGTTGATGATTGTGTGTCAGCTGATGCTATATTTGAAAAGCTTATGGGTGATGATGTTGATCCAAGAAGAAAGTTTATTGAAGAAAATGCTTGGAATGTCCAAAATTTAGATATTTAAGGTGGTGAGAAAATGGAAAATGATAATAAAGATTTAGAAGAATTAGTCAAAAGAGCCGAAGAGGACTTGAAAGATGAAAATTTAAAGACTTCAGATACTACTGAAGCAGAAAGTTTAGAAAAATCATCGAAATTTCAAAATACACCAAGTGATTTTGGGGATTATTTTCATGAAAGAGATAGATTAGATCATAATAATATTGTTGATGAAGTTAAAACTTCTTTCCTTGAATATTCCATGAGTGTTATTAAGTCACGCGCTTTACCAGATTTACGGGATGGTTTAAAACCCGTGCATCGGAGAATTTTATGGAGTATGTATGAATCAGGTTATACTCCAGATAAACCCCATCGAAAATGTGCAACGACTGTTGGTTATGTTATGGGACATTATCATCCACATGGAGATAGTAGTATTTATGAAGCAATGGTAAGACTGGCTCAGGATTTTAATCAACGTTATATGTTAGTAGATGGTCATGGTAATTTTGGTAACATTGAAGGTGATGGAGCTGCAGCTATGCGTTACACCGAATCACGTTTATCCAAAATTTCTTTGGAACTTTTAAGGGATATTAACAAAGATACGGTTAATATGAGTGATAACTTTGATGTTACAATGAAGGAACCTGATGTTTTACCATCAAGATTTCCAAATATTTTAGTTAATGGTTCAATGGGAATTGCTGTTGGTATGGCTACGAATATTCCTCCTCATAATTTAGGGGAAGTAATTGATGGCTGTATTGCTTATATTGATAATCCTGATATTGATACCCTTGGTTTAATGCAATATATAAAAGGCCCTGATTTTCCAACTGGCGGAATCATTTTAGGTAATTCGGGTATCAAAAAAGCTTATGAAACTGGTCGTGGTTCAATTACGATTCGTAGTAAGGCCGAAATAGAAGATAAAGGGTCTCATAGTAATATTATTATTACGGAAGTTCCATATGGTGTAAATACAATGGAGCTTAAAAATAAAGTAGCCGAACTTGTCCACAATAAAGTAATTGAAGGAATATCTGATTATCATACAGATTTAAAAAATGGTATAAAAATAACAATTACTTTAAAAAGAGATGCTAATCCCCAAGTAGTTTTAAATAATTTATATAAGCATACGAATTTTCAATTAAACTATGGAATTATTTTCTTAGTTTTAGATGGACAAACTCCAAAAACACTTGGAATTAAAGATATTATTGCTAAATATATAGAACATCAAAAAGAAGTAATTATAAGAAGAACAAAATTTGATTTAAAAGAAGCAGAAGCAAGAGTTCATATTTTAGAAGGACAAAAAATTGCTTTGGATAATATTGATGCTGTTATTAAAATAATTCGTTCGGCTCTAGATGATGATGAGGCCAAAGCTAATCTAATTTCTAATTTTGGTCTTACGGAAATTCAAGCTAATAATATTTTACAAATGCGTCTTCGTCGTTTAACTGGACTTGAACGTGATAAAGTGGAAACTGAATTAGCGGAATTACAAGTTAAAATAGCTGATTTTAAAGATATTTTAGCAAAACCTGCTAGAGTACTTGGAATTATTAAAGATGAAATGTTAGAAATTAAGAGAAAATATGGTGATGATCGTCGAACAAAAATTGATATGACAGCTATTGATTATATTGAAGATGAGTCTTTAATACCAGTTGAGAATACTTTGATTACTTTAACTAATAATGGCTATATAAAACGAATGTTAGTTTCAGAATATAAAACTCAAAATCGTGGGGGAGTTGGAATCAAAGGTATGTCTACTAATGAAGAAGATTTTGCTACGAAAATGCTCAATATGGAAACTCATGATTATATTTTATTTTTCAGTAATAAAGGTAAAGTTTACCGCATGAAAGGATATGAAATTCCGGAATATTCAAGACAAAGTAAAGGAATACCAATTATTAATTTATTAGCTATTGAAAAAGATGAAAAAATAAATTCTATTATTTCTCTAAGTACTAAGGAGACGGAGTCTAAATATTTAGTATTTATTACAAAAAATGGAGTTGTAAAACGTACATCTTTAGATGAATTTGCTAATTTACGTAGTAGTGGTAAAATTGCTATTACTTTAAGAGAAGATGATGAATTAATTTCGGTTAAAAAGACAACTGGTGAAAATGAAATTATTATTGGGGCCTCAAATGGTCGAATGGTAAGATTCGTTGAAAATGAAGTACGTGTAATGGGAAGAACGGCCTCAGGAGTTCGTGGTATTGACTTAGATAATGCTATTGTAGTTGGTGGCGATGTTATTTGTGAAGGTCAAAAAGTTTTAGTTGTAACCGAAAAAGGTTATGGCAAAATGACTCCAATTGAAGAATATCGTTTAACTCGTCGTGGTAGCAAAGGTGTCAAAGCCTTAAATGTAACCGATAAAAATGGTAATTTAGTTACGTTGTGTGCGGTTAATGGCCAAGAAGATGTTATAATGATAACTAATCATGGTATGATTATTAGAATCTCTCTTGATCAAGTTTCAACTTTAAAACGTGCAACTCAAGGTGTAAGATTAATTAACTTAAAAGATAATCATAGTCTAGCAACAGTTGTAGTTTTAGAACCAGAGGAAGACAAAATAGAAAGTTCTGAAGATAGTCTTGAAGCAACAAATCAAAAAGAAAAAGATACTGAATAAATCCCAATCAGTATCTTTTTTTTATCGTTTTAAAAGTTTTTTACGAAACGGTCTCTATTACATAGTGCACTATGTAATATAAATTAACAATTTTATGTAACAAAATAATTGTATCATAAAATCAAGAAAAAAATGCAAAAAATTGCAAAAAAAATACCAATTTGACGTAAAGTTCGTTTGATTTATTCATATTTTTATCAAAAAAATATGAATTTTTGGTAAAAATAAAAATAATATTTGATTGTTAAAATTAAGATAAAAAAGATAAAACTTTTATTTTCAAAAAACACTTGCTCAAATAAATAAAATATAGTAGAATAATATTCGTGCAATAAAAGAAATGGAACCAGGTCAGGATCGGAAGATAGCAGCCTTAACATAACTCTTTTATGTGCACTTTTTATTTATAAAGTGATGTGATAAAATGAATAAAGATGAATATTATATGAATCTAGCTTTAAAAGAGGCAAATAAGGCTTTTAAACGTGATGAAGTTCCTGTTGGAGTAATTATAGTATCTGATGATAAAATTGTTGCGAGAGGCTATAATATGCGTGAATTAAAGGGGGATATTACCAAGCATGCTGAACTTATTGCTATAAAAAAAGCCAATAAGAAAATTCATGATTGGCGTTTAGAAAATTGTACTATGTATGTTACTTTATTTCCTTGTCCCATGTGTGCTAGTGCCATTGTCCAATCTAGAATAAAAAAAATAGTGATTGGAGCTAATACTAAAGATTTAACTAATAAGCAAATTGTTGATTTAATATTTACCGATTCATTAAAAAAGAGAAAATTAGAAATTGTTGAAAATGTTTTAGAAAAAGAATGTTCTTTAATTTTAAAAAGTTTCTTTAAACATCAAAGGGAAAAAGTAAATAAAAAAGAAAAATAATTGCTTATTTTCTTTTTAAAATAAAGATTTTTATTATATAATAGTATTTAAGAAGGGTGGTGTTTTATGGAGTATCTTGCCTTGTATAGAAAGTATAGACCTACAAAATTCAGTGATGTTGTTTCGCAAGAGAGTATTTTAAAAATTTTAACTAATTCAATTAAAGAAGGTAAAATATCGCATGCTTATTTATTCTCAGGACCTCGAGGAACGGGAAAAACAACAATTGCTAAATTATTGGCTAAAACGGTTAACTGCCTAAATTTAAATGATGATTTAACAACTTGTGGAAAGTGTGAAAATTGTCTTGATATATTAAATAATAGTTCTGATATTATTGAAATAGATGCGGCTAGTAATAATGGTGTTGATGAAATAAGAGAACTTAAAAGTAAAATTAATTTAGTTCCTAGTAAATTAAAATATAAAGTTTATATCATTGATGAAGTTCATATGTTATCAATTAGTGCCTTTAATGCTTTACTAAAAACCTTAGAGGAACCGCCTAGTCATGTTATTTTTATTTTGGCAACAACCGAATTTTATAAAGTTCCAGCAACTATTGTATCAAGATGTCAATGTTTATCATTTACAAGAATTAAAACGAGTAGTATCGAAGCAAGATTAAAAGAAATTGCAAATCTTGAAAAAATTCCTATTACTGATGAAGCTATTCATGAAATAGCCGTTTATTCTGATGGTGGTATGCGCGATGCCCTTGGTATGCTTGACAAACTATCTTCTTATTCCCTTGAAAAAATAACTTTAAACGACTTCTTATCTATCAATGGTTTAATTTCTAAAACAGATCTTGATGATTTTATTCAAAGTATTTTATCCAAGAACAATGAAGAAGTTATTCAAAAATTAAATCAATTTGATGAACTTGGTTATGATTTTTCTAAATTGATTGAAATGTTAATGAAAGAGACTCGCGATTTATTAGTAAATAATTATATATTAAAAACTGAAAAATATAATTCCTTAGATTTATCTAATTTAATAATTTGCTTAAATGAAACCTATAATATGTTAAAAGAAGCAGCTAATCGAAGAATTATTTTTGAAGTTAAATTATTAAGTTTTATGAATACCTCTAAAAATACTATAATACCTAAAACAGTTGCTAAAAATGCAGAAGTAGAACCACTTCCAACCGATAAGGAAAAACTTAAAAATATTTCCCAGGAAATACCTAAAAAGGAAGAATTTGCATTACCAACACAAAAAACGCCAGGAAATAAAAATAACTGTGAAAAAAAATATCAAATTGATGAACGTATAAAACGTCAAAGAATTAATAATACATTTGCCTTAGCAAGTAAACTTTTAAAAAATATTGTTTTAACTAACTGGAAAAATTTAAATAATTACTTAACTGATTTAAAATACGGTGAAGTAGCTGGTTTATTAAAAGATTGCGAAGTTGGAGTTGTAAGTAATACAAATATGATATTAGTATCAAAATATGAATCAGTTATTGAAAAAGTTTATGAAAATTATACAATTGTTTTAGAACTTTTGAAAAAAATTCAAGATAATGACTATGTTATTGTGTTATTAAATGAAACAGATTTTCAAAACGAAGTTTTAAATTATAAAGAACATATGCATGATAAAAATTATTATACTTATCAGGCTGAGGAAAAACCTTTTATTACTTATTTATCCCTTGAAAATCAACCTGATTTATGTTATGGTAATTTAGTACAAAAAGCAATAGATGTATTCGGTAAGGAATACGTTCAAATAGAAGAGGAGAGATGAATATGAATATACAAGCCCTTATGAAACAGGCACAAAGCTTACAAAAAGATATGATGAAAACGAAAGAAGAAATTGATGCGATGGAGTTTACAGCCACATCTTCTTTTGTTGAAGTTAAAGTAAATGGTAAAAAAGAAATTTTAAAAGTAACAATTAAACCAGATAGTGATTTTTCAATTAGTGACATTGATATTTTAGAAGAAATGATTCAAGTTGCTGTTAATGATGCTTTAAAACAAGTAGATAAAATTACAGAACAAAAAATGGGCAAATATGCCAATGCTATGCCTGGTATGTTTTAAAGATGTATCCTAAAAGTATTAATAATTTAATTGAAGCTTTTAAATATTTTCCAGGCGTTGGCGAAAAAACAGCTGAAAGAATGGCTTTTAACGTTTTAAATATGGATTTAGTACAAAGTGATTTTTTAGCCGATAGTATAAAAAACGTTAAAAAAAATATTAAAAAATGTGAAATTTGTGGAAATATAACGGAAGATAAAGTTTGTTACATTTGTAAAGATACAACAAGAAATTCAGATTATTTATGTGTTGTTGAAGATTCTAAGGCAATTATTTCGATTGAAAAATTAGGAATTTATCATGGTTATTATCATGTTTTAAATGGCTTAATTTCAACCCTTGATGGAGTAAATCCAGAAGATATTCGTTTAGATAAATTAATAGAGAGAATTCAAAATGGCAAAATAAAAGAAGTAATTCTTGCTGTAAAACCTTGTTTAGAAGGAGAAATGACTTCTTTATATATTAATAATGTTTTAGCAGATACTAATATCTTAGTATCTCGTTTAGCATCAGGTATTCCCATGGGGGCAGATATGGAATATATAGATGCAATTACCCTTGAAAAAGCCTTTGATAATCGTAAAAAAATATCATAATATCCATTTTCTTTTTCATAAAATTTTATGGAGGAGTTTAAATGCATATTATTTTAAAATATTTAAAAAGATTTATTTTAGGCGGTTTTCTTTTATATGCTTATAATTTAATAGCAGTTACTTTTAATATTACAGTACCAATTAATTTCTATACCATTTTAATAACTGGACTTTTAGATATTCCTGGACTTGCTTCCTTAGTTATTTTAAAATTAATAGGATTGTAGGTGAATTATGTTAGATGATTATAAAGACAATAAATTCTATAATTATTTTAAAAATTTAAAAAATTATTATCATGCTTACTTATTTGAAGTTGATAATTTAGAATTAAATTTACCATTTATTCTTGCATTTTCGAAAATGCTTATTTGTAAAAATCATTATACTAATAAAGAAAAATGTGAATCTTGTAATATTTGCCATTTAATAGATAAAAACTATTATGAAGATTTAAAAATAATTGAACCAGATGGTATAAGTATCAAAAAAGAACAAATCTTAAATCTGCAAAAAGAATTAAGTTTAAAATCATCTAACAATACCAATCAAGTTTATATTATAGAATATGCTGATAAATTAAATCTTAGTGCGGCTAATTCATTGTTAAAATTTATTGAAGAACCAATGGAAGGAATAATTGGTATTTTAATTACAACGGATATAAAACAAATTTTACCAACTATTATATCTAGATGTTCTGTATTTTCATTAAAAAGTTCGAAAAATTTGCAATATAATAACTTAGAAATTCAAGATATGTCGAAGTTTTTAAGTTTAATTATAACCAAAAAAGAAAATAGTCTTCCGTATTTAAAAAAAGAATATTTAAATAAATATTTGACTAAAAAAGATATTCTAAAAACCTTTAATATTATGGAAAATATTTTTGATTGTTTAATTAATCAAAAATTTTCAATAAGTAATGACAATTTATATTTTTATGATATAATAGACGAATCTTTAAAAGAATTATTATTAAATGACTTATTATTTTATTTAGAAAAAATAATTGAATTTAAAAATAAATTAATAAATGTTTCCAATTTAAATATAAACTTATTTATGGATCGATTTATAATAGAAATATCTAGGGTGATGTTATGATAAAAGTTGCAGGTATACGTTTTTTTGATAAAGGAAGAATGTATTATTTTAATAAAAATAACTTAAATTTAAAAGAATCACAGGAAGTAATTGTTGAAACAGAAAGAGGATTACAATATGGTTTTGTTTATAAAAGTGATAAAGAACTTCAAGAAAAAGATTTAATTACGCCCTTAAAAAATGTAATTAGAATTGCAACCGAAAGAGATAAACAAATTTATAAAAAGAATTTAAAAGATAGTTCTTATGCTTTAATTAAAGCAAGAAATATAGCCAAAGAATTAAATCTTAATATGAATATTATGGATGCTAGTTATACTTTTGATAGAAAACAATTACTGTTTAATTTTACAGCCGATGATAGAATTGATTTTCGAAATTTAGCTAAGAGATTAGCTAGTATTTATAAAACGAGAATTGAGCTTCGACAAATAGGTATTCGTGATAAAGCCAGAGAAGTGGGGGGACTTGGTCCTTGTGGAAGGTTTTTATGCTGTAATTCTTTTTTAACTGATTTAAATAGTGTTACTATTAATATGGCCAAAAATCAAATGTTAGCTTTAAATCCTACTAAAATAAATGGTGTTTGCGGAAGGCTTCTTTGTTGTCTTGCCTATGAAGATGATAATTATACTTATTATAAAAAAGATTTACCTACTGTTGGGGAGGAGTATATTTATAAAGATAAACCATATAAAGTAGTAGAAGTAGATATTTTAAATCGCAAAATTAAAATTGAAAATCCGGAACGTAATATTCTTGAAGAGGTTTTTATAGATTATGGAAGTTTTGAATGATATAGTAGGGAAAAATTTAAAAATTTACCAAGATGATGAATACTTTAAATTTTCCTTAGAATCAGTTTTATTACCTAATTTTGTAACAATAAATTTAAAAGATAAAAACATTTTAGATCTTTGTTGCGGAAATGCCCCTATTCCCCTTATTTTGTCTAAGAAAACCAAAGCAAAAATTTATGGGGTTGAACTTCAAAAAGAAATTTATGATTTAGCTTTAAAAAGTGTCAAAATTAATGAAAAAGAAGAGCAAATTACAATTATAAATGAAGATGTAAAAAACTTAAAAAAAGTTTTTAAGGGAGATATGTTTGATATAATAACAGTTAATCCCCCTTATTTTAAAGTAAATTCTAATTCATCTTTAAATCAAAATATAATTAAAGCTAAAGCTCGTCATGAAAACACTTTAACGCTTGAAGAATTATTAAAAATGGTAACTTATTTGTTAAAAAATAATGCCTCTTTTTATATGGTTCATCGAACTGAGCGGTTAATTGAAATTATTGAAACTTTAAAAAAATATAAATTAACACCCAAATGCCTACAATTTATGTATCCTTACGAAGGAAAAGAGTCAAAGTTATTTATGATAAAAGCAACCAAAAATGGGCGTGAAGGTATAAAAGTATTAGATGCAATGTATATTCACAATGAAGATTTAACTTATCAAGATAAAATTAAAGAAATATTTAAATAAAAATAATAATAACTTTTTAGTTTAATTTTTGTAATTTGGAGGATAAAATGAAATTAATTGTTGGACTTGGAAATCCCGGACGTGAATATGAAGATACAAGACATAATATAGGATTTCGTTATTTAGATTTATTTAGTAAATATATAAATGAGACTAATTTTCATGAAAAATTTAATGGTTTATATATTAAAACCAAATATCAAAGTGAAGACTTAATTTTATTAAAACCAATGTCTTATATGAATTTATCTGGTGAAGTAATTTTAAAATTTGTTAATTATTTTAAAATTAAACCACAAGATATTTTAGTTATTCATGATGATTTAGATATGCCAGTTGCCAAAATTAAACTAAAAGAAAATGGTTCAAGTGGTGGACACAATGGCATAAAAAACATTATTTTAAATTTAAATACGGAAGAATTTAAGCGTTTAAAAATTGGTATCAATAAAGACTCTTCCATTGCAACCAAAGATTATGTTTTAGGTAAGTTCAATTGCGAAGAAAAAGAAAAGTTAGATGCTATAAATGCAAAAGTTATTTCCATATTAGTTGATTATTTTAAGTTACCATTTAATGATTTAATGTCAAAATACAATAGGAGATAAAAATGAAAAGTATATTTAATTTATTCAATATAAAATATCAAGATAATCTTGGCTTATCAGGTTTTACTGATGAGTCTTTTTGCCTATACATATATGAACTTTTTATTAAAGAAAATCGTAGTATTTTAATAACTACACCGAATTTAACTGATGCTAATAATTTGCTTAATATTTTTTCATCTTTTACTTTAGATGTTTTATTCTTTCCAATGGATGATTTTTTAACGAGTGAAGCTATTAGTATTAGTCCTGATTTAATGACAACAAGGCTAGAAACTTTAAATGAATTAATTGCTAATAATAAAAAAATTGTAATTACTGATCTAATGGGTTATTTAAGATATTTACCTAGTAAAAAAATATATCAAAAAAATATTTTAAATTTAAAAGTAGGAATGGAAATTGATCCTAAAAAACTAGTTGAAAATTTATTTAATTTAGGTTATAAACGTGAAAGTTTAGTAACAAAAACAGGAGAAGTAGGAGTTCGCGGTTTTATAATTGATATTTTTCCTGTTTCATTTTTAAATCCGGTTCGAATTGAGTTTTTTGGTGATGAAATAGAATCAATTCGTTTCTTTGATGAAGAAACTCAAAAATCAATCAAAGAAGTAAAAGAAGTTACAATTTATCCCTACCAAGAATTTTTACTTGCTGATTATAGTAATTTAAAAGAAGAAGAAAGAAAACAAAAATATTTACCTGATTATTTAGATAGTGTTAAAAATATATGTGATTATTTAAATAATCCAATTGTTGTTGTTAAAGATTATACAGTACTCAAAAATACATATGAAAAATTGTTGTTAGAAATCAATTCTTATAAAGAAAATGATAAAAACTATCATGGAAATTATATGTTTTCTTTGAATATATTAGACAAAAATAAAGTTTTACATTATCTAAGCATTGATAATTTAATACCTGGTCATAAATTTAGTAATTATATAAATTTAAATATTAAAACAGCTCCGAAATTTCATGAGAATATTGATATTATTAATAATTATTTAAAAGATTCTTTTGCTATGAAAAAGCAAGTAATTATTTGTTTAAAAGAATATCAAATTAAAAATTTTGTTAAATATTTAGATTTAAATTTTAATTATTTATTAACAGATATTAATAACCTAAGTGATTATTTATTAAATATAGTAACTTTTGATTTTCCAAAAGGTTTTATTTATCAAGATAAAGTAATCTTAACCGATAAAGATTTATTTAATATAGCTCCAACTAAGAAAAAATATAAAACTAATTTTAAATATGCAACGAAGATAAATAATATTAATAACTTAGAAGTTGGAGATTATATTGTTCATAGTATTAATGGAATAGGTATTTATAATGGTATTAAAACTTTAACTGTTAATTCTTTGAAAAAAGATTATTTAGAAATATTATATAAAGATGATGATAAACTTTATATCCCGGTAGAAAAATTTGAATTAATTAGTAAATATTCCGGTAAAGAAGGAGTAATTCCCAAAATAAATGGTTTGGGTAGTTTAGAATGGAAAAAGAATAAGCAAAGAATTATTAATAAAGTTCGCGATATTGCCGATAAACTAATTAAATTATATGCTATGCGGAGTATGCAAAAAGGTTTTGCTTTTTCTAAAGATACAAAATATCATGAAGAGTTTTATAAACAATTTCCTTATCAACCTACGCTTGATCAATTAGTAAGTTTCGAAAGTATTAAAAAAGATATGGAGTCGTCAGCGCCAATGGATAGGCTTTTATGTGGTGATGTTGGGTTTGGAAAAACCGAAGTAGCTTTTCGAGCTATGTTTAAAGCTGTTTATGATGGCAAACAAGTGTTGTATCTTTGTCCAACCACCATTCTTTCTAATCAACAATATCAAAATGCCCTTATTCGTTTTAAAAATTTTCCAGTTAATATCGCCCTTTTAAATCGTTTTACAACTCCAAGTAAAACCAAAGAAATAATTGCGTCTTTAAAAGATGGAACGGTGGATATTGTTATTGGTACTCATCGCTTATTAAGTGATGATATAAAACCTAAGGATTTAGGTTTATTAGTGATTGATGAAGAGCAACGTTTTGGTGTTACCCATAAAGAAAAAATCAAACAATATAAAGCTAATGTTGATGTTTTAACTTTAACAGCAACCCCAATTCCTAGAACTTTACAAATGTCTATCATTGGTATTCGTTCTTTATCAGTTATTAAAACTCCGCCAGTTAATCGTTATCCAGTTCAAACCTATGTAGTTTATGAACAAGAAAATTTAATCAAAGATGCAATTGTTAAAGAAATGCTTCGTGATGGTCAGGTTTTTATTCTTTATAATCGGGTTGAAACAATTGAAGCCAAAATGGCAGAAATTCAAAAATTAGTTCCAACGGCACGAATTGTTTTAGCTCATGGAAGGCTTACCAAAAACGAATTAGAAGATCGGATGCTGAAATTTATTAATCATGAATATGATATTTTACTTTGTACAACCATTATTGAAACAGGAATTGATATTCCTAATGCGAATACCTTAATTGTTCTTGATGCTGATCGATTTGGCTTAGCTCAGTTATATCAAATAAGAGGCCGAGTTGGGCGAAGTAATAAAATTGCTTATGCTTATTTAATGTACCAAGAAAATAAAGTTTTAAGTGAAGCTAGTATTAAGCGATTAAATGTCTTAAAAGAGTTTACAGAGCTTGGTAGTGGTTATGCGATTGCTAATCGTGATTTAACAATTCGGGGAGCCGGAGATATTTTAGGTAGTGAACAAGCAGGCTTTATTGATACGGTTGGAATTGATTTATATCTAAAAATTTTAAATGATGAGATTAAACGTCTTAAAGGAGAAACTGTTATCGAAGATGAAATAAAAGATGAAAAACCATTAATAAATGTTTCAACCCATATTGATGATAAATATGTAACCGATAATGACTTAAAAATTGAAATTCATAAAATGATTAATACAATTGATTCATATGAAAAACTTTTAAGTGTCAAAGCCGAATTTGAAGATCGTTTTGGTCCATCTTCCGAAGAAATTTTAGTTTATATGCATCAAGAATGGTTTGAAAAATTGGCTAAAAAAGTTGGTATCGAAGAAGTTAAACAAAATCCTAAGGAAATTGAGTTAATTTATTCGATGGAAGCTAGTAAAAATATTAATAGCCAAGAATTATTTATGAAAGCCTATAAAATCTCACCTAATTTTAAATTTAGTTATCACAGTTTAAGAGTTCATGTTACTTTATCTTTAAACAAATTAGAACGTCATCCAATTTATTATTTAATAGACTTAATAAATGATGAAAATATAAATAAAAATATTTAAAATAAAAAAACAGAAATTCATTAAATATAAATTTTTTTGAAATTCTGTTTTATTTTATCTTGTTTTGTAAATATCTTATATATCTATTTTGTCATTTAATTTATTAGTAGAAATTATTTTTTTATAGTCGCGTCAAAAAAATCTTTATCATTTCTTGACTATTTGCCATCTAAATTTCTCCTTTTTAGATTAACATTAATAGTAAAATTTGACAAATTTGTGTAAAATTGATATTCTTATAATGTAGTAAGTAATAGAAAGGGTTAAATATGAGTAATTCAGAAGATATAAAAAAGCAGTTAAAGATAAAAAATAAAGAAATTTATCAAAATAAGCTAAATCTTGATCTAGATAATAATTTAGAAGTTCTTGTATTAACAATTGATAATTACCTACAAAAAGTTCAAAATGATTCAACCGAAAAAATTTTAGAAATTGAAGAAAGTTTTTTTAATCAAGAAAAAATTCAGGAAAGTATTTCTATTTTTTTAAATTTGTATCGTGAAAATTTAATGATGTTAATTGATTTAAAAAAAGAAAATTTACAAAACATTTTAATTATTCAAGATAATTTAGAAAATTGTCGGGATAATCTTTTAAGTAATTATAATAATATTAAAACAAATTTATATGAATTTTCTAGTAAAAATATTAAAACTTTAAAAGAGGGTTTAAATGAACAAATGGATTCATCTTTTAAAAAGAAAAGATTAGAAGATTATTTAGAAAATATATTTTTAAGTAATTTAAATAATAAAGTTTTAGATATTATAAAAACAAGAGATATAATTTTATTAAATACTTTTGAAGAAACTTATTTAAAGTATTTAGAATTAAATAAAAATACCGTAGGAGTTAATTAAAAAATTAATTTCTTTTTTTGTATATTTTTTACCTTTTAACAAATAATAAAATTGGGTGATCAAATGAAAGGTACCGGTATGGTAAGAAGAGTAGATGGATTAGGTAGAATTGTAATCCCAAAAGAAATAAGAAAAGTCTTAAAAATTAAAGAAAATGAACAAGTAGAAATTAATGTAGATGATGATAGTATTGTTTTAAAACGTTATTCAGAATTAGATAAATATGATGTCTCCCTTACCAATTTAATAGATTGTATTAAAGAAGTTTATAATTTAGATATTTTACTTACTAATTTAAATTCTTTTGTTTTAACATCTAATTCTTATAAAGATTTTTTAGGATTAGAAATAAGTCCTTATTTAAATAATATTTTGGAAAAGAGAAAAGAAGTTTATGAACATATTCCAATTGTTTTATCTTTAAATGAAAATAAAGAGGATATAAAAGTTTCTTATATAATTAAAACGGTTATTAAAAATGGTGATATAGTTGGTTTATTAATTCTCTTACAAGATGGTAATTTAGAAAATAATGATTTAAAAGTATTAGAACTTTTAAATAAATTTTTAGATAAATATCTTGAATAGAAACTTTGAATATGTTATTATAAAGCCGTAAAGCAATGAAGAAATGAGTACATTTTTGTCTTATTAAAGAGATGTTTTGGTTGGTGGAAAAAACAATAAGAGGAAATGGAAGATGGTTTTGGAGCTTGGTAACACGCTTTCTCGCGTTAAAAGAAATGAGACATAGTAATATGTGAAATAAGGTGGTACCACGAAATCTTCGTCCTTTGGACTAAGATTTTTTTTTAATATTATAGGAGGGATTCTATGTTTAAACGGATGTTTATCATATTATAAAATTAGAGGGTAGGAGGTATTATGAAAAATAAAACAATACATTTTATTAGTAATAAAAAAATTATAATTATTACATTAATTTCTATTTTTCTTTTAATAACTGTTTTTTGCAGTTTTCAAACTATTAAAAGTGGCGAAGTTGGACTTCGGGTTCGTTTTGGAAAAATTATTGATAGTAATTTATCCGAAGGATTTAATTTTAAAATTCCTTATATCGAAAAAATCGTAAAAGTAAATATTAAAGTTCAAAAAGTAGAACTAACAACAGCTGCAGCTAGCAAAGATTTACAAGATATTAATACTAATTTAGCTATTAATTATCGAGTTTTAAGTGAAGAGGCTAGTAATTTATATAAAACAGTTGGTAATGCTTATGAAGAAATTATTTTAGTTCCTGTAATAGAAGAGAGTTTAAAAGCAATTATCTCTAATTATACAGCTGAGGAAACAATTACTAAACGAAGTGAAGTATCAAGTAAATGTTTAGAAGAATTACAAGATAAAGTAGAAAAATATGGAATTGTAATTGATAATTTTAATATTATTAATTTATCTTTTAGTGAAGAATATTCAAAAGCTATTGAAGAAAAACAAGTTGCTGAACAAAAATTAGCAACTGCTAAACTAGAAGCTGAAGCTCTGATTGTTGAAGCTGAGGCAACGAAAGAGGCTAATGAACTTTTAAAGCAATCTCTAACAGATGAATTAATCGAAAAACAATTTATTGAAAAATGGGATGGAAAATTACCTGAAACATATGCTGGAGACGACATTTTAGGAATTTTTAAAACCAAATAGGAGGGAATATTATGGAAAAAGAAAATAAAAAATATTATGTAACTACACCCATTTATTATCCATCAGCTAATTTTCACATTGGGCATTGCTATACAACAGTAATAGCTGATAGTATTGCAAGATATAAAAAATTACTTGGTTATGATGTTTATTTTTTAACTGGTAGTGATGAACATGGGTTGAAAATTCAAAAAAAAGCTTTGGAAAATGGGGTAACACCACAAGAATATGTTGATGAAATAATTTTAAATGCTAAAGATTTATGGAAAAGTTTAAATATTAATTATGATAAATTTATAAGAACAACTGATTCTTATCATATAGAAACTGTTCAAAAAATATTTAAAAAATTATATGATCAAGGAGATATATATAAAGGTGAATATAAAGGTCTTTATTGTACACCTTGTGAGTCTTTTTGGACAGAAACGCAACTTATCGATGGAAAATGTCCTGATTGTGGACGAGATGTTTCCGAGGTAAGTGAAGAAGCTTATTTCTTTAGATTAAGTAAATATCAAGATCGTTTAGTCGAATATATTAATTCACATCCTGATTTTATTCAACCAGTATCAAGAAAAAATGAAATGATGAATAATTTTATTAAACCAGGTCTTGAAGATTTATGCGTATCAAGAACCAGTTTTAGTTGGGGAATTCCTGTTACTTTTGATTCTAAACATGTTGTTTATGTTTGGATTGATGCCCTTTCTAATTATATTAGTGCTCTTGGTTATTTAAGCGAAGATGATAGTTTATTTAAAAAGTTTTGGCCAGCTGATTTACATATAGTTGGTAAAGAAATAGTTCGCTTTCATACAATTATTTGGCCTTGCTTATTAATGGCTTTAGATTTACCATTACCAAAGCAAATTTTTGGTCATGGTTGGTTAATTATTAATGGTGGGAAAATTTCTAAAAGTTTAGGAAATTATCGTGATCCTAGGGAATATGTAAAAGAATATGGTGCTGATGCTATTCGTTATTATTTACTTCGCGAAGTGCCTTTTGGATCTGATGGTGTATTTAGTGAAGAATTATTAATATCTCGTTATAATACGGATTTAGCTAATACGATTGGTAATCTTTTAAATCGAACTTTATCAATGTTAACGAAATATTTTAATGGGGTTATTGAAAAAACAGATGCAAACACAGACTTTGATGCTGATTTAATTGAATTAGTAACGTGTACTAATAAAAAAGCCAATGATTATATGGATAAATTAGAAATTCCTGAAGCTTTAGACTCTATCCTTTCCATTTTTAGAAGATGTAATAAATACATTGATGAAACTACACCTTGGATACTTGCCAAAGAAGGAAAAAATGCAGAATTAAAAAATGTTTTATATAATATTTTAGAATCAATTAGAATTGGAGCAATTTTGTTAAGTCCATTTTTGCCTGATACTTCCAAAGAAATATTACGACAAATAAATACGAAAGAGACTAATTATCAAACAACTAATACATTTGGCTTATTAGAGAATGGTATTTCTATTGCTGACTATAAACCAATTTTTATGAGGATTGTAAAAACTGATGAAAAGTAATCAACTAACCGATACACATTTTCATCTTTCTTTATCTGATGATATTGAAAAAATTTTAAAAGAAGCCAAAGAAGTTGGTGTTTCTAACTTTATTATGTCTGCTTGTGATTTAAAAAGTATTGAAGAAGGACTAGAAATTATTAATAAATATGAAGATATTTATTTAACAATTGGTATCCATCCAGATGAAATAACAAGTTTTAATGACAATACTATTGCTTATTTAGAAAAACTTATATTAAATAATAAAAAAATAATAGGTATTGGAGAAATTGGCTTAGATTATTATCATAACAAAGAAAATAAAGAGGAACAAAGAAGAATATTTAAACTACAACTTGATTTAGCCACCAAACTAAATTTACCAGTAGTAATTCATACTAGAGATGCTTTTTTAGATACTTATAATATTTTAAAAGAATATTCTTTAAAGGGAACTATTCATTGTTTTACCTTATCACTTGAATGTGCTAATATGTATATTAATTTAGGTTATTTACTAGGAATAGGTGGAGTATCAACTTATAAAAATGCTAATTTAAAAAATGTTTTAAAAGAAGTTGATTTAAAGCATATCGTTTTAGAAACAGATAGTCCTTATCTTTCTCCTGAACCTTTAAGAGGAACAAAGAATAGTCCCAAAAATATTAGTATTATTTGTGATAATTTATGTAAAATTAAAAATTTGCCTCGTGATGAAGTTATTAAAATAACAACTAATAATGTCATAAAAAATTATAATAGACTACAAAATTAGTTTATTATAATTTTTATATAAATAAAAAAAACTCTATCTTTAACCATAATAAATTATGACAGATAGAGTTTTATATTGACTGAAAAATTTAAAAATTCATCAGTCAATTATATTATGTGGAAGTATTTTAACTTTATACATAATATTATTAATTTTTTAAATATTAAATTTTTAAAAATTTGACTAATTTTTATTTAAGTGATATATTTCTATCATAGAGGTGGTTTACTTTGAAATTTAAAAAGAAGCAAATCAATTCGTTAGTCTTATATTTTTTTACACTCTTTTATGTAATTAGTTTATTATTTATGATTGGAACTAGTAATAATAAAGATTTAGTAGTTGTTAGTAATATACATACAGTTAAAGCAGTAGAATCTTCAAGAGTGGCAATGATAAATGAAAAAATAACTAATAATAATCAAGAAGAATTTATAAAAGTATTTTCAACCGAAGAAATAAAATTAAATCAAGGTAAGAAATTAGAATTTGTTGGAACCTTAACAGGATATGGTCCAGATTGTGTAGGTTGTAGTGGTAAAGTTGCTTGTGAACCTTATCAAAATGTAAAAAATGGCAATATATATTATCAAGATTCTTATTATGGAAAAATTAGAATTTTAGCAGCTGATGAAAGTATTCCTTGTGGTAGCATTATAAAAATATCTAATTATTTTGATAGTGATTTTTATGGGATAGTTTTAGATAGAGGAAGTGCTGTTGTAGGATTGACAATGGATCTTTTATATGAAAGTGAAAAAAGTCTTGGTTTGGGACGTGTACATAATATTAATTTTCAAATAGAAAGATGGGGCTATTAACTCCATTTTTTTATTTGTTAAAAAATATAAAAAATAAAAATTAATTATGATAGTTATTTTACTAATTTGTAAATTTATGAATTAAAAAACTTTAAAAAGGTATTGTAAATTAAAAAAATATATGATATATTTTTAACATAAGGAGGATATGAAAAAATGGAAAATAATTCTAAGCAAGCCGTTTTATCAATTGTTGGTATAGCAATTTTAGTAATAGCAGTAGTAGGAGTGTCATTTGCGTTCTTTACTTATTCAAAAACAGGAACTACAAATAACGTAATTACTACTGGTAAAATTTCTTTTGCATACAACGAAGTAAACAATATAACATTAACCAATCAATTTCCACAAACACCAGCTGAAGGAAAAACAAATGAAGCTTTCAAATTTAATGTAACTGGTACATTACCTGCTACTTCAAATGCAGTTAATTACACAGTAACAGCTGTTGCTGGTAATACAGAAGCTGATAAAACGAGAATGCAAGATAGTGACATTAATGTATATGTAACAGCTACTAATGGTGGTACAGTATCAGGTCAATATGGTAGTGCAAATGGTGCTGTTGCTGGTAATAGTGCATCTGGATTCCAAATTGCATCTGGATCAATTCCTGCTGATGGATCACAACATCAACATGACTTTACATTAACTATGTGGGTAAATGAATCTGTTACTATTTCTGATACTGATACTGGTGCTGATTATTGTGCTAGTGAAGAAGCATGTCAAGGCGATCGTACAGTTTATAGTGATTTATATTATTCACTAAAAGTAAATGTATCAGCAACTGACCAATAATAAATATAAAATTGAAGACCAATTGGTCTTTTTTTTAAATTTTTTATATATTTCAATTTTCTATATTTATCATTTTGAATTATATATTTTATAATCAAAATATTGTATTTACCTAGAATATTATTTTAATATTTTATTAAATTTTTTTGATTTAATAAAACATATTAATTTATATTCTTTTTTTAATATTTATTTATGACTTTAAAAATTTATCATTATTGTCAAAAATTAATGAAAATATCAAAAAAATAGTTGTAAAAATTTTATTAATATGCTATTATCATTATTGTAAGGAGGATATGAATTATGAATGGAAATTCATCAAAGCAAGTTTTACTATCGGTTTTAGGAATTGCTGTTTTAGTTGTAGCTGTTGTTGGGGTGTCATTTGCGTTCTTTACTTATTCGAAAGCGGGAACTAAAAATAATACTTTAACAACTGGTTCAATTTTCTTTAATTTTACTGAGGGACAAGCAATTACTTTAACTAACCAATTTCCAATAGATGATACAAAAGGCTCAACTTTAACAGCTGCTGAGGGAGACAATGCTGTATTAACTTTTAGTGTTGTTGGATACGATGGTTCAGGAACGGGAATTGATTATACTATAACTGCTAATCAAGGTAATTCAATTGCTGAAAAAACAAGATTTAAAGATAGTGAAATTAAATTGTTATTAACTACAACAGCAAGCGGTGTAACTAATAATTTTTCATCTGCAAAAGCAGTAGGCACTGATGGTTCACTTGCTACTGGTGTAACTCTTGCGACTGGAAAAATTACAGCAACTGATAGTGATTCTCAACAAACTGATACTTATACATTAAGAATGTGGATTACAGAAGATGTTGTAAGTATAGATGACAATGATACACCTGCTGATGGTGATAGTGTTTATACATCAACAGAATTTGGTAATTTATATTATTCATTAAGATTAAAAGTAGACGCTAATACATCTGGTGCTTAATAATTAGGCTTTGAATTTCAAAGTCTTTTTTTTGTCTTTATGTGTCAAATTATTATAAATTGTCAAATTTTTACAAAAAATAATTGCTTTTTAAAAAAAACTAGTATATCATTATAATAGAACATGGAGTTCAAAAGGAGGATACATATGAAAATAACATCAGTAGATGTGCGAAAATTTGAAAAAGAAGGATCTCGTATGAAAGGACGTGCAACTGTTCAATTAGATGATTGTTTTGTTGTACGTGATATTCGTATTATTGATGGTGATAATGGATTATTTATTGCTATGCCAAGCAAGAAGGTTCCAGGAGGTCATAAAGATATTGCTCATCCAATCAATCGTGAAACTAGAAAAATGTTTGAAGATGCAATTTTTGAAGCTTATGAAAAAGCTGAACTAGAAGAACCTACTAATAATGATAATGAAGAAGAAGAATAAAAGACCAATTGGTCTTTTTTTTATATATCTTTCATAAAATAAATTGGAGGATATATGGAAAGAGACAATCAAATACATAGCTATAACCATAATTTTCAATTAATAGAAAGAAAAAATGTTAGTATTAGTGGAGTAAAAAAAATCGATAGCTTTGACAGTGAAGAATTTTTAATTGAATCAGTTATGGGAATTATGGTTTTAAAGGGTGAAGGTTTAGAACTTATTAAATTAGATACTATGCAAGGAGTTGTTACGATTAAAGGAATGGTGAATAGTTTAACTTATGTAGATGAAAAATCAACTCAAAAAAACAAAGAAAATTCCGTAATTAGTAGGCTATTTAAATGACTTTAATTATTCAAATTCAAACTATCGCTTATACTTTTTTATTTGGACTTTTCTTTGCTTTATTTTTTAATCTTTTACATAAAATTTTATTTACTAAAAGTATCTTTATAAATATTATTACTAATTTTTTATTTATTTTTTTTACAAGTTCTTTATATTTTTATTTTTTATTTAAAATAAACGATGGAATAATTCATATCTATTTTCTTTTAATTTTTTTGATTAGTTTCTTTTTATATAACCGGTTGTTTAAAAAGATTCGGTGGATTGGTTGAATGGTTTGACATATTCTTGAAAAAATGTAAACTTTTTGGTATTATTATTACAATAGATAGATAAAGGATGTGATAATTTGGCCAAAAAGAAAAAAGTAAAGAAAAAAGCCCGAAGAATGGTTACTTTTGGAGTTGCATCATTTTTATTAATTATTCTTATTAGCATAACTTTATTTAGTGTATTCACAGAAATACTAGATAAATATAAAGAAAAAAATGAATTAGAAAATCAGCTAATTGCTTTAGAAGAAAAAGAAAAAGAATTAGAAAATGATGTTAAAAAGTTAGAAGATCCTGAATATCTAGCAAGATATGCTCGTGAAAAATATTTTTATTCCAAAGATGGAGAATTAATAATTCGGATACCAGAAGATGAATAATATTTATATTTGTATAGATATTATTTTTTTTTATAAATTTCTTGATTAATAAAGTTTAATTTAGTAAAATACTTTCATGGTGAAATAAATGAATTTAGTTTTAGATTTTTTAACTGAAAAAATAAATTTAAAAAAAGAAGATAGTATTATTGTGGGAGTTAGTGCCGGTCCTGATTCAATGTGTCTTTTGTATCTTCTTTTAGAATTAAGAAAAAAAATTGGAATGCAAATTATTGTTGCTCATATAAATCATAATATTCGAAAAGAAAGTGTTCTTGAAGAACAATTTTTGTCTAATTATTGTCGTGATTTTAATGTTATATTTGAAAGTATGAAAATAGAAAAATATCAACATGGTAATTTTCATAAAGCAGCCCGTGATATTCGTTACAATTTTTATAAAAAACTAGTAGATAAATATAATGCATCCTATGTTATGACTGCGCATCATGGTGATGATTTAATGGAAACAATTTTAATGCGACTTACAAGAGGTTCTACCTTAAAAGGCTATCACGGAATATCTTTAATAACTAATATGGATTATTATCAAATAATTAGACCAATGTTATTTGTTACCAAAGAAGAAATAGAAAAATTTAATAATTTAAAACAAATTCCCTATCGAATTGATTCTAGTAATACATCTGATAAATATACAAGAAATAGGTATCGAAAATATGTTTTACCATTTTTAAAGCAAGAAAATGCCAATGTACATTTAAAATTTTTAAAATTTTCAAAATTGTTAGAAGAAGCAAGTAATTATATTGAAAAAAATATAGATTTTGCTTATAATAATGTTTATAAGGGAAAGAGATTAGATATTTTAGCTTTTTTAGAATATGAGACATTTATCCAAAAATCTATTATTAGAAAAATTTTTGAGGTCGAAAGTTCTAATTTAAGTAATATAACTGATAAGCATATTGATATTATTTTAGATTTAATTAGAAAAAATAAAACTGGTAGTATGGTTTATTTACCAGATTCTTTAATTGCAATAGTTGAATATAATTATTTAAGATTTCAAAAAAATGTCAGCAATTATCAAGATTATTTTTTAGAATTAAAAGATGGCTTAATTTTAGAAAATGGTATGAAATTTATTAAATTGGATAAAGAAGAATATGGAAATGATACTATTCATTTAAGTAGTTTAGATATAAAACTTCCTTTATATGTTAGAAATAAAAAAGAAGGAGATTATATTGAATTAAAAGGAATAGAGGGAAGAAAAAAAGTAAGTGATATATTTATTGATGAAAAAGTTAATAAATTAGATCGGAAAAGTTATCCAGTTGTTGTCGATAGTTTAGGAAAAATAGTTTGGATACCAAAATTAAAAAAATCAAAATATGATAGTAAAAATAATAAAAAGTGTGATATAATATTTAAATGTTTGTAAGGAGAGATTTTATGAATAAAAAAGAGATAAAAAAAGGTATATTACCTTATGTAATATTAATTATAATTATGTTATTTGTTATTTACTTTTTTAATGTTTTTAATGTAAAAGTAAATGATTTAACTTATGACACATTTATTAATAATTTAAATAATGATGAAATAACTGAGATTACAATTACCCCAAGTATTGATGGTGGTATATATGAAATTACTGGTAAATTAAAAGATTATGATAAAAATGAAAGTTTTCATGTTACTGTTCCTTTATCAGATGAAGTAATGAAACAAATTACCGATGCTAATTTAAAATATGATTTTAAGATCAATGCTGAAAAGGATCCTAACAGTAGTATTTGGTTAATTGCTATTATTAACTTTTTACCTATAATTTTAATTGGCATTTTCATGTTTATAATTATTTCTAGACAGATGGGAGGAAATAATAAATCATTTGATTTTGGAAAAAGTCGTGCTAAGTTAGATGATAGTGCTAAAAAAATTACTTTTAATGATGTAGCTGGTCTTAAAGAAGAAAAAGAAGAATTAAAAGAGTTAATAGATTTTCTTAAAAATCCTAAAAGATTTCAAAAACTTGGGGCAAGAATTCCGAAAGGTGTTTTATTAGTTGGTCCTCCAGGAACTGGTAAAACTTTGTTAGCAAGAGCTGTTGCTGGAGAAGCTAATGTACCTTTTTACTATATTAGTGGATCAGATTTTGTTGAACTTTTTGTTGGTGTTGGAGCTAGTCGTGTTCGTGATATGTTCCGTCAAGCTAAGCATAATGCACCTTGTTTAATTTTTATTGATGAAATTGATGCTGTTGGTCGTCAAAGAGGGACTGGCTTAGGTGGAGGACATGATGAACGTGAACAAACTTTAAATCAATTATTAACGGAAATGGATGGTTTTGGAGCTAATGAAGGAATAATTATTATTGCTGCAACTAACCGTGCTGATGTCCTAGATCCAGCCTTACTTCGTCCAGGACGATTTGATAGACAAGTAACAGTTAATTTACCTGATGTAAAAGCTCGTGAAGAGATTTTAAAAGTTCATGCTCGTAATAAAATATTAGATAAAAATGTGACTTTAACAAATTTAGCTAAAAGGACCCCTGGTTTTTCTGGTGCTGATCTTGAAAATTTATTAAACGAAGCAGCTTTACTTGCAGTTCGTCGTAACAAAGATTTTATTACTATGAGTGAGATAGATGAAGCAACCGATCGTGTTTTAATGGGGCCAGCTAAGAAAAGTAAAAAATATACGGATGAAGAAAAAAGACTTGTATCCTATCATGAAGCAGGACACGTTGTTCTTGGTTTAAAATTAAATTCAGCTAATGTTGTTCAAAAGGTAACAATTATTCCACGAAGTTATGCTGGTGGATATGCTATGATGGTACCAAAAGAAGAAAAATACACGCAAACTAAAAAAGAACTATTAGAACAAATTACAGGTCTTTTAGGCGGACGTGTATCCGAAGAATTGAATTTTGGAGAGATTACAACTGGAGCTCATAACGACTTTGAAAAAGCAACGAAAATTGCTCGAGCTATGGTTACTGAATATGGGATGAGTGACTTAGGTCCAGTTCAATTAGAACATCAATCCGAAGGAGTCTTTTTAGGAAGGGATTACAACAAGAGTCGTAACTTTTCAGATATTGTTGCCCATGAAATAGACGAAGAAATTCGTAAAATTATTGGAGAATGTTATAAAAAAGCAACGGAAATTTTAAAAGAAAATGCTGATTTAGTTAAACTAATTGCCAATGCTTTATTAGAACGGGAAACTTTAACTAAAGAACAAATTGAGTATTTAGTTGAAAATAAAAAGTTACCAGAAGATACAACCTTAGAAGATATGACTTTAGATGAGTTAAAAGATCTAGCTAAAGAGAAAAATTTAAAAGGATATTCTAAACTAAGTAAAGAAGAATTAATTAAATTATTAAAAGAAGAATCAAGTGAATCTGATTTAAAAAATTCTGCGGAAAAAGAGCAATAGTGATATTGCTTTTTTAATTTGCTAAAAAGATTAGGGTATGATATAATGACTTCATTGAGAAATGAGGTATTTTAATGTCTTTTATTAGTAATTTATTTGAAGGAATAATAAATTTTTTAGGTAGTTTATATCCGACATTTAGAAATATAAATAATTTTATAGGAACTCTTTTACCGGCTTTGGTTGTATATCAAACAGTTTATTTTATTATAGGTTTGTTTTGGACGAGGAAATTTAAGCCGGCTAAGAAAAAACATAAATATGGAATTGTAATTGCGGCTCGTAATGAAGAAATGGTAATTGGGAATTTAATTGATAGTATTCATAAACAAGATTATCCCAAAGATTTATTAACAATTTTTGTTGTCGCTGATAATTGTACTGACAAAACGGCCCAAATAGCCAGGGAAAAGGGTTGTATTTGTTACGAAAGATTTGATGATACAAGAAAAACTAAGGGATTTGCCTTAGAGTATTTATTTGATCGAATTGAAGAGGATTATGGAAGATTATCTTTTGAAGGATATTTTGTTTTTGATGCTGATAATCTTTTAAAACGTGATTACATTTCAAGGATGAATGACGCCTTTGATTCTGGAGAAAAAATGATTACATCATATCGTAATATTAAAAATATTGATGAAAATTGGATAACTTTAAGTTTTGCTGTGCACTGGTTAAGATCAATTCGTCATAATCATCGTGCCCGTTCAGTTTTACGACTTGCAACTAACATTCAAGGGACGGGTTATTTATTTGCAAGCGAAGTAGTAGCAAATGGTTGGCATTATACATCACTAACTGAAGATAGAGGCTTAACAGCTGATGCTGTTGCTCAAGGTTACCGTATTTCTTATCAAGATGCAGCCGAATTTTATGATGAACAAACCCCAAATTGGAAAGTTGCTTATAATCAAAAATTACGTTGGTCAAAAGGTCTTTTGATAAATTTCAAAGAATCAGGCTGGAAATTATTTGTTAATATTATTTTTGGAAGAAAATATGCTAAAGTAAAATGGAGTAAAGAAGAAACAAAGAATCGACCATGGTGGAAAAAAATATTTATTGGTTTAAAAGATAGATTTATTATGTATGATACATTCATGCAATTATTACCTACTAATGTTATTAATTTATTTCGTTGGATTTTAGTAGTTTTAATTCTTCGTTCTTGTTATTGCTATTCAACTGGTGTAAACAATGTTGATTTTTTTGCTGGCGGGACTTATCTTGCAATGATTTTAAGACATTTTTTCAATATAAAAATACAAATACCAAGTGGAATTAATTCACTATTTGCAACATTCTTAATAGGCGTTTGGGCTCGTTTATTTTATCGAATTGGTGCTTATATTGAGAAAATAATTACCCCTTATTATATTTTGTTTTTAGAACGAAAAAGAATTAAAAAAATTCCTTTTAAAAAAGTATTTTTATATAGT
Organism: uncultured Bacilli bacterium; assembly: GCA_944350445.1. Lineage (GTDB taxonomy): Bacteria > Bacillota_I > Bacilli_A > RF39 > UBA660 > RUG591. The sequence goes on from CALVOW010000004.1 coordinate 40,695, forward strand.
TTACTATGGCCAATTTTTGATATAGTAGGTCGTTATACAACGTATATTGCTTTATTTAAAAAAGTAACTTGGAAACCAGTTCCACATACTAGTAAAATTACAATTGATGATTTAAATAAAAATAATAAATAATTTTTAAACCTGTAAAAAAGATGTTAACTACTAGAAATATGTCGTTTTATATGCTAAAATTAAATTGTACATGGAAATTAATATATAGGAGGGTTATGAAATTCTTAAAAATTAATGCCAAGGTACTATTGATTTTATGTTTATTTAGTGGAATTTTATTTTTAAGTACAGGTTGTGGAGATGATAGTTCCAATGATTCAAACCCAGGTAATGGAAGTGAAGTAGATAATAATCAAGAAGATGATAATGGTGATAATCAAACAGATAATAATTCCGATGATGGTAATGATGAGGAAGGAAATACTGGTACAGATAACAATAACGGAACATCTTATAATGACAATGTAGATTATTCTGTTTGGGTTGCTAATACAACTATTAATACTGATAAAGATCAAAGAAGCTATAAAGTTATTTGGGGAGATACATTGTGGTTAATTTCAACAGCATGGGATGTTTCTTACCAAGAAATTGCCACATTTAATAATATTCCAAACCCTGATTTAATTTATGTTGATCAAATAATTTATAATCCACTTTTTAAATAAATATCAATATATACCGATTAAGAATCAATTTTTGATTCTTTTTTTTGTAAAAAAACGTAAATATTTTTTGAAAAAATTTATTTTTAACTAATTTTATGTTATGATGTTTTATAGAAAGGTATAGGTGATAATATGATAGGAGCAGATTATAATGAAATTCACTCTGCAGCTAAACAAATATCAAATGCTGCTAATGATTATAATTCTAATGTTCTTGAATTGTATAATATAGTAGATAATTTAGCAAGTGTTTGGAAAGGTGATGATAATGTAGCATTTATTAATACAGTAAACAGTTATAAAAAAGATATATTGGCTCTTGGTTCAGTTGTTAATAATTATGCTATATTTTTAGAATCAGCAGCTGTTAATCTAGAAAACACTCAAAGTGGAATTCGTGATGCAGCTGGAAGGTTATAAGAAAGGAGATTTATATGGCTTTAAATATAAGACCAGAAGAATTAAGAAGTAATGCTTCTTCCATGAAAAATAAAATTGAAATAATGAGATCATCTTTGCAAACAGCAAGTAATGTAATATCAACAACTAGTACTTCATTTCAAGGAACTGGAGCTGATGCTATTAGAAATAAATATCATTCTTTAGAAGGTAAGTTTAATGATTTCTACAATGCAATGACTAATTATGCTACTTTTTTAGAAACTGTTGCTAATAGATATGAAGAAGAAAATGCTAATATAGCTAAAAAAGCTGAAGAATTGTTGACATCTGACTATAATTCTTAATTGATATGGAGGATTTATGAATGGATTTAATCCTATTGATGGGGGATATTCTGATATTGTTAGTGTAAATGATGATAGTTTAGGAAGTGTGGAATCTTCAAAATTTGTATTAAATATTGATTCTTCCATATATGCTAATGAAGTTTATACAATAAACTATATAAATGGTTTATTTGCTTCTTTGCAAAAAATATGTGAAAATTGTCAATCAGTTGTTAACTCGGCTAAAAGTTATTTAATTAGAAATAATGAAATTGCTGAAATATCTTTACCAGAAATAGTTGATTTTGACTTTTCAATTACGTCATCATCAACGGTTGCAACTGCAAACGATTTAACTACCGAAGAATATCAAACAGGTGCTGTTAATATTAGAAGTGGAACTTTAAATATGCGATCAGCTCCCAATGGAACAATAATTGCAGGATTAACAAATGCTACCCCTTTAAAAATAATTGGTCAAGCAGGAAATAATTCTGAATGGTATAAAGTTCAAACCGAAGATGGTCAAGAAGGATATGTTCATTCTAATTATGTTGCATTGTCATCTCCTACATCAACAACTACAACTCAAACGATTAATAGTAATTCGGGAGATATTTCAGTCGAAAGTGTTTCTTTGGCGTCTCCAAAATCAACTACTCCGGAAGAAAGTATAAATTCTGTTGGAACTGTTGATATTACAAGTGGAACCTTAAATGTTCGAGCAACACCTAACGGAAATATTATATCTAGTTTAAATAAAGGTGACTCAGTAACTATACTTGGTACAAGTGATACTGATTCTGATTGGTTAAAAATCTTGACTAGTGATAACCAAGAAGCATATGTTTATTCTAAATATATAGATAGGGGTTAAATATGAAAAAAAGAATTGATCCAGTTGCTATAAAAAGTGTTAGTGATTTTTTAATTTCACAAATTGATTTATTAAAAAATGCCAAAAATAAATTATTAACTGATATAGAAAAAATAAATACAGTATATAAAGGTATTGATGCTAGTGTAATTGTTGAAAAATACAAAGAAAGACTTTCTAAAATCGATGTAATTATTTTAAATTATGAAAATTTTTCTAAATATATGCAAAATGTTTCAATGGCTTATTCAGATAATGTCAATGAATCTAAAAATGAATTACAACAAGCAATTCAAACAAATTCTTCTTATTTAGGAAATACTGGTATATCAACTGAAGTTTTACAAAATATGCAAGCAAATACAATGAAAATATAAAGGGATGGTAAATGAATATGGCAAATGTTAACATAAATTTAAATACTTTATCCTTAGATAGTTTAATTCAGACACTTGAAAGTGATAATTTGGAACTAGATAATCTTATAAAAAGTACTAATAATGCTATAAGAAAATTAGATGATACTAGATGGAAATCTAGTGAAAAAGAAAAATTTATGAATCAAGTACTTCCTTTTTTAGATAAAATTGAAAATAATTTTTATTCTTCACTTAATGAATGTACGAATCTTTTGAAAGAAGCTAATATTAAATATCAAGAGACAAATACTAATATTAAAAATACCGTCGATGAAGTAGATGGGTCTATTTCAATTGATATATTATAAGGAGGAAATATGAATTATGAAAGTTTTTTAACTGAATATAAAACATTTTATGATACATATCATGAAAAGATACAATTAGCATGTGATTGTATCAATAGTAATCCTTGTAGCATTTTAGATAATGAAATAACGAATATAAAAAATGTAATTTTAAAACCTTTATATTCATTAGATTGGGATGATTCTGTTAAAGATGTTTTTGTTTCTAATTTAGATAATTGTAGTGCTGATTTGGATTTATTATCTGAAAGTATTCAAACATCTTTTAGACCTTCAGAGGGACTTTATCGTCAAATAAATAATGATTTAGAAAAATTAAATACCAATATACTTAATTTAGAAAGGGCTATAAAGGCTGAACCAATAAAAAGTAATTATAAAGAAGAAGTTCAAGATGCAAATGGAGCAGTTACATCAGTTACTTATCCTGGTTATCAAACGGCATATAATGATTGGCAAGCAGAATGTTCAAATTACAATTCTCTTTGTTTGCAATTAAAGGAATCAATTACTAATAAATTAAAAAGTTTAGAACTTATAGATGGAGAAGCAGTAAATATATCTGGTCAAATGAATTATTCATTAACAGGACTTGCAAATAGTTCTTCTAATTTTACAACTTATAATTTTCGAGGTAGTGATTATTTAATTTTAGATATACCAGGTGGTTATGATAGTGTATTTAATGAACTTGGTTCTCAAGCTCCTAATAAATGTTATCATTGGGCCATAGATTATGCTACAAATATTATTGAAAAAACAGGAGCTACTGTATCAACAACGTCTGAATTTAGTACTTCTGATCCAAATGAAGTATTGCAAATAGCTGCTAGTGAATTGCTCCAAGGAAGACCAGTTTATGTTCAAGTAACTGGAACCCATGTAAGTGGTGATACATATACAAGACATTTTGTAACAATAGCTGGTATAAAAGAAGATGCAGATTTAAATAATTTACAGCAAAGTGATTTTTTAATTATGGAACCAACTGCGGCAATGCTTAAAGAAATGGATACAAATATGGCAAATTATCGGACTAGAAGTTTATTTAGTGCTCAAAATGCAACATATCGTGCAGTTTCTAGTAACCAATACTTAGTTGGTGTATTTACAACTCCAGATGAATATTTATCAGAAACTTGTCATACTACAAGTATTTAAATATCTTTTTAGATATTTTTTTAATTTATGATATAATTTTGTTTAAAGTTTTATTTTCTAATATTTAAATGAAAGAATTTTTAGGTGATTTATATGTATATTGGAAATGTTGAAGTCAAAGGAAAAACTGTCTTAGCCCCAATGGCTGGTATTTGTAACAGTGCTTTTCGAAAAATTATTAAGGAAATGGGTTGTGCTTTGGTATATGCCGAAATGGTAAGTGATAAAGCTATTTTCTATCGTAATGAAAAAACTCGCGATATGCTATTTATGGAACAAATAGAAAGACCAATTGCTCAACAAATCTTTGGCAGTGATAAAGAATCTTTTGTTGAAGCAGCTAAATATATTGAGAAAGTAATGAATCCAGATATTATTGATATTAATATGGGATGTCCTGTTCCCAAAGTTGCTCTTAAAAGCCAAGCCGGTGCAGCCCTTTTAAAAAATCCAGAGAAAATATATGAGATTGTTTCTTCGGTTGTTGCAGCTGTTAAATGTCCAGTTACAGTTAAAATTCGGAGTGGTTGGGATCAGAATAGTATTAATGCGGTTGAAGTGGCAAAAATTTGTGAAAAAGCTGGAGCTAGTGCTATTACAGTACATCCTAGAACAAGAAGCCAAGGTTATAGTGGTCAAGCTGATTGGTCGATTATCAAAAAGGTAAAAGAAAATGTTCATATTCCTGTCATTGGTAATGGAGATATTACAGATATTTATAAAGCCAAAGCTATGTTAGAGGAAACAGGTTGTGATTTAATTATGATTGGCCGAGGTGTGCTTGGAAATCCTTGGTTAATTAGAGAAATAAATGCTTATTTAGAGGATGGGACAATTCTTCCTAAACCAACGGATGAAGAAAAAATAGATATGTGTTTAAAACATTTAAATTATTTAAGTCAAATTAAACCAGAAAAATTAGCATGTCTAGAAATTAGAAACCATATTGCTTGGTATTTAAAAGGAATAAAAAATGCTAATAATTTAAAAACAAAAGTTTATCAAATGACAAAATTATGTGATATAATAGATTTAATTAATCAATTTAAGGAGGAATTAAATGAAACCAGTAAGTTATAAAAGAATATTAGCTTATTTAATAGATATTTTAATTGTTACTTGCATAGCTACTATATTAACAATGTTTATTCCTGTAAGTGAGGAATATACTAATCAAATGAATGAATTAAATGCAGTATTAGAAGATTATTCTAGTGGTGATATTTCTGAAACAGAATATTTAGAAAAATTTAGTGATATTAGTTATATAGTTAATAAAGAAAGCGTTCAAGTATCGATTGTATCTGTTGTTTTATCAACTATTTACTTTGTTGTCTTAGCATATTATATGAATGGTCAAACATTTGGTAAAAAAATAATGAAAATTCAAGTTGTGTCTGCTAATTCTAAAAAATTAACAATGAATAATTATTTAATTAGAAGTTTACTAGTAGATTCTATTTTAATGAATACAATAAGTATTGTTACAATTTTATTTCTTGAAAAATCTTCATATTTAAAAGTTTACGATGCTACTTCAACTATTTTTGGAGCAATTTACGTTGTAATATTTGCTATGATTTTATTTCGCCAAGATGGAAGAGGTTTACATGATTTATTAGCAAATACCAAAGTAATTTCTTTAAATGATAATAAAGTTTTAAATGAAGAACCAATTAAAGAAGAAAAAGAAGAAACTAAAAAAGAAGTAATAAAAGATGCTGAAATAATTGAAAAATAATAAATGATGATGTTTTTACATTGTCATTTTTAGAAAGGATAAAAAATGGAATTAATAGAAATTAAAAATGAACTTTTAAAATTAAAAGAAAAACAAGAAGAGTTATGGGGGTTACTTTGACGTTTCTTCAAAAGAAGAAAAAATTCAAGAACTCGAACAAATTACGCAAAATCCTGACTTTTGGTCTTTAAAAGATGAAGTAAATAAAATTATGAATGAATTAAATAATTTAAAAGATATTGTTCATAATAATAAAGTATTAAAGGATATGATTACAACTAATTTAGAAATTTTAGAGATTTTAGAACTAGAACCAGATGTAAAGGTTCAAAATGATTTAGAAAAAGATTTGCAAGTTATAAATCAAAAAATTTCTGAATTAGAATTATATACACTTTTAAATTCTCCATATGATAAATTAAATTGTATTTTAGAACTTCATGCGGGAGCAGGAGGAACTGAAGCTTGTGATTGGACAAATATGCTTTATAGAATGTATATAAGATATTTAGAAAGACATCATTATAAATATCAAATTATTTCCTATTTAGATTATGAAGAAGCCGGAATTAAAAGTGTTTCTTTAAGAGTTGAAGGTAATAATGCCTATGGCTATTTGAAATGTGAGAAAGGTGTTCATAGATTAGTTAGGTTATCACCCTTTGATGCTAACAACAAACGTCATACTTCCTTTGCTTCTGTTGATGTAATACCAGAATTTGAGGAAGTTGATGATGTAGTAATCGATGAAAAAGATTTAAAAATCGATGTTTATCGTAGTAGTGGAGCTGGTGGTCAACATGTAAATACTACTGATAGTGCTGTTCGAATTACCCATTTACCTACTAAAATTGTTGTCTCATGTCAAAATCAACGAAGTCAAATTCAAAATAGAGAAGAAGCTTTAAAAATGTTAAAAAGCAAATTAAAATTAATAGAAATTGAAAAAAGAAATCAAGAAATTAATGATGTCAAAGGTGAAAATTTAAATATTGAATTTGGTTCTCAAATAAGAAGTTACGTCATGCATCCATATTCAATGGTAAAAGATCATAGAACTAACTTTGAAACTAGTAATGTTTCAAAAGTATTAGACGGAGAAATTGATGAATTCATTTTAGAATATTTAAAAATGAATGTAAAAAATAAGAAGTAGAGATTATCTATTTCTTTTTTTATATAGGTGATGAATTTGAAAAAAATAAAAAAATATTTATATTTATTAATTATATTATTAATTGCTTCCTTAAATTTTAATATGTTCTTAAAACCTCTACATTTAGTAACTGGTGGTACCCAAGGATTAGCTATCGTTTTAAATAGCATTACTAAATTAAGTCATTCAACCCTTATTTTAATTATCAATTTAACTATGTTAATTTTAAGTTACTTACTTTTATCAAAAAAGGCAACTCTTGGTACAGTTTTAGCAACTTTTTTCTATCCTTTGTTTGTAAAATTAACCAATAATATTGCTTTTTCTTTTGATATTTTAATATTGAATGTAATTACTGCTGGTATTATTTCTGGTTTTACTAATGGCTATATTTACAAATTAGGTTTTACAGCTGGTGGTATTAATACCTTAGGACCTATTTTTAATAAATATTTTCATATTTCGGTTGGAACTATAAATTTTATTATAAATGGAATTATTCTTTTTCTAGGTTGTTTTATATTTGGATTTAAAGATTTTTTTTATTCTTTGATTGTTCTTTTAATAAATAGCATAATTATTAATTTAGTTTTATATAAAAAAATTTTAAATTCAAATAAAATTAAAAAATAAAGGTATAAAATTGTTGGGTAGTTAAATAAATTTTAAAAATTTTCGTAAAATTTTCTCCTTTTCAACTTTTTAAAATTATGATATACTATTCTAGATTTTTAGAGGTGTATGATGGATAAAATAATAATTAAAGGAGCAAGAGAAAACAATTTAAAAAATATTGATTTAGAATTACCAAAGAATAAATTAATTGTCATGACTGGTTTATCAGGATCAGGGAAAAGTAGTTTAGCTTTTGATACTATCTATGCTGAGGGAGAAAGAAGATATGTGGAATCTTTATCTGCTTATGCTAGACAGTTTTTAGGTGGTTCTGAGAAACCTGATGTTGATTCAATTGAAGGTTTATCACCAAGTATTTCTATTGATCAAAAAACAACTAGTAAAAATCCTCGTTCAACCGTTGGAACAGTAACGGAAATATATGATTATTTACGTCTTTTATTTGCCAGAATTGGTGTTCCATATTGTCCTAATCATAATATTCCAATTACTAGTCAAAGTATTGAAGAAATTGTTAATAAAGTTGAAAGCTTTGGACAAGGGACGAAATTAATTATTTTAGCTCCGGTTGTTGATTCCGAAAAAGGAACTCACAAAGATACCTTAGAGGAGTTAAGAAAAAATGGTTATATTCGCGTTCGTATAAATGATGAAATGTATGATTTATCAGAAGATATTCAGTTAGAAAAAAATATTAAAAGTAAAATTGATGTTGTCGTTGATAGAATAGTTATTAAAGAAGGGATTAGAAGTCGTTTATATGAATCAATTGAAAATGCTTGTAATCTTTCAAATGGAAAAGTCTTGGTAAACATTGTTGGTTCGGAAGAAATTTTATTTTCAACAACTTATGCGTGTCCATATTGTAATTATTCAATTCCGAGTCTTGAACCACGTATGTTTAGTTTTAATGCTCCTTATGGGGCTTGTCCGGAATGCAAAGGACTTGGGGTTAAACTAAAAATTGATGTTGATTTAGTAATTCCTGATGATTCTCTTAGTTTAAATGAAAAATGTATCAAAACTTTAAATGATGATCATGATTCAATTGAATATAAAAAATTAAAAGCAGTTTGTGATCATTATAAAATTGATATGGATAAACCTTTTAAGAAATTAACTAAAAGAGAAAAAGATATTATTTTATATGGTTCTCCGGATATATTAACTTTTAATATTGTAAGTCGTAGTGGTAATGTAACTAAGAATAAAGATTATTTTGAAGGCGTAATAAATAATTTAGAAAGACGTTACCTGGAAACATCAAGTGAATGGATTCGTGATTGGCTAGAGCAATATATGATTGAACTTCCCTGTGAAGTATGTCATGGTGCAAGATTAAGTGATAGTGTTTTAAGTATTCGTATTAACAAAAAAAATATTTATGAAGTAACTTGTATGTCAATTCGTGAATTAATTGATTGGTTTAATAATTTAAAGTTAACTGAATCAGAATTAAAAATATCGGAACTTGTTATAAAAGAAATAAAAAATCGTTTAGAGTTTTTAAAAAATGTTGGACTTGAATATTTAACTTTATCGAGAATGAGTGGAACTTTATCTGGTGGTGAAGCCCAAAGAATTCGTTTGGCAACCCAAATTGGCTCTCGTTTAACAGGAGTTTTATATGTTTTAGATGAACCAAGTATCGGACTTCATCAAAAAGATAATGAAAAGTTAATTAAATCCCTTTTAGATATGCGTGATCTTGGTAATACTTTAATTGTTGTTGAACATGACACTGATACGATGTTAGCTAGTGATTACCTAGTAGATATTGGTCCTGGGGCTGGGGAGAATGGTGGTTATGTTGTCGCGGCTGGTACCCCAGAAGAAGTTATGAAAAATGAAAATAGCATTACAGGTCGTTTTTTAAGTGGAAAAGAATGCATTGAAGTTCCAAAAACAAGGAGAAAAGGCATTGGTAAGTCAATTCAAATTAAAGGAGCTAGTGAAAATAATTTACAAAATATTGATGTTTCTATTCCGCTTGGAACATTTACTTGTGTAACAGGTGTATCTGGATCTGGAAAAAGTAGTTTAATCATGGAAATTTTAGCTAAAGCTTGTATGAGTCATATTTATAAATCCAAAGTAAAACCAGGGCATCATAAAAAAATTCTTGGACTTACTAATTTAGATAAAGTTGTAATTATTACCCAAAATCCAATTGGTCGAACCCCAAGATCAAATCCGGCAACTTATACAGGCGTCTTTGATGATATTCGAGATTTATTTACTAATACCAAGGAAGCCAAAATGTTAGGTTATGGTAAAAATAGATTTTCTTTTAATGTTAAAGGTGGAAGATGTGAAGCCTGTCGGGGAGATGGGGTTAAAAAAATTGAAATGCATTTTTTACCTGATGTTTATATTCCATGCGAAGTATGCCACGGTAGTCGTTATAATAGTGAAACTTTATCTATTCGTTATAAAGAAAAAAATATTGCGGAAGTTTTAGATATGCGAGTAAGTGAGGCTTTAAAGTTTTTTGATAATCAACCAAAAATTAAAAATAAACTTCAAGTGATGGAAGATGTTGGACTTGGTTATGTAAAACTTGGTCAAAGTGCAACAACCTTATCAGGTGGTGAAGCTGGACGCGTTAAGTTATCAAAAGAACTTCAAAAGAAAGCAACTGGTAAGACTTTATTTATTTTAGATGAACCAACGACCGGTTTACATATGGCTGATATTAAAAGATTACTTGATATATTACAAAGAATTGTTAATAATAATGATACAGTTGTTGTCATTGAGCATAATTTAGATGTTATTAAATCGGCTGATTATATTATTGATTTAGGACCAGATGGTGGTTCAGGTGGTGGCCAAGTTGTTGCAACGGGAACCCCAGAAGAAGTTGCTAATGTTAAAAATAGTTATACCGGCGAGTTTTTAAAGAAAATTTTAAAATAGCATGATAATTCATGTTATTTTTATTTCCTGGGAAATAATTTATATTTAATTTTTTTCTAAAAGTTGTATTTTTTAGGAAAAAAATATATACTTGTTATAGGTGGTTTTATGAATAAAATTGCAATAGATTTAGGATTTGTGCAAATATATTGGTATTCTATTACTATGTTACTTGGTGTAATATTTGGTAGTCTTTTAACTTATACAGAGCTTAAAAGATTAAAAATGAATACTGATTATTTCTTGAATATGATATTTTATGTTATTATTTTTGGCTTTTTAGGAGCTAGAATTTATTATGTTTTATTTAATTTAGATTATTATTTAAGTAATCCTACTGAGATAATTGCTATTTGGCATGGTGGTCTTGCTATTCATGGGGCTATCATAGCTGGAGCTTTAACAATTATTTTCTACAGTTTAAAACATAAAAAAAATAAACAAGAAATTGTTAAATATTTAGATGTTTCAGTTTTTGGTATTTTACTTGGACAAATTATTGGTAGATGGGGAAATTTTTTTAATGGTGAAGCCCATGGAGGTATAACAACTCGTGCTTTTTTAGAAAGCATCCATATTCCAAATTTTATAATTGAAGGTATGACTATTAATGGAATAATTTATCATCCAACTTTTTTATATGAATCGCTTTTAAATTTAATTGGTTTAATAATTTTATTGATTATTAGGAAAGTAAAAAAGTTAAAAATTGGTATGATAACCTCTATTTATTTAATGTGGTATTCTATTGTTCGTTTCTTTATTGAAAGTATGCGAACAGATAGTTTAATGTTAGCAGACTTTAAAATGGCTCAGATAATTTCAATTATTTTGTTTATTGTTGGGCTTATTGGTTTTATTATTTCTTTTAAATTCGGAAATAATTATAATGGAAAGGAAAGTTAAATGGAAAAATATGATTGTATAATAATTGGTGGTGGAATAGCTGGAATTACAGCCAGTATTTACTTAAAAAATGCTAATAAAAAAATATTATTGATTGAAAAAAGTGCTCTTGGTGGCCTCTTAAATAAGATTAGTAAAATTGAAAATTATCCTGGTTTTAAAAGTATAGCTGGTCCAGATTTGGCTTTTTCATTATATGAACAAGTAAAATCTAATGATATTCCTTTTTTAAATGATACTGTTATAAGTATTAAACCGAAAAAGAAATATCATGTTGTCTCATTAAAAGATAAAACCATTTCCGCCCGTTTTTTAATTCTTGCAACTGGAAGAGAAGCCAGAAAATTAAATTTACCAGGTGAAGATAAACTACTTGGTAAAGGTATCAGTTATTGTGCTCTTTGTGATGGTCCCTTTTATAAAAACAAAGATGTTTGTGTAATCGGAGCCGGTGATTCAGCTCTTTTAGAAGCAATTTATTTAGCCAATATTTGTCATCATGTAACAATTATTAATAAATATTCAAAGTTTAAAGGAAAAGAAAGTTTATTAAATGAAGTTTTGCAAAAAGAAAATATTTCAATTTTATATGATAGTTTAACTTTAAGTTTAAATACGGAAAATGGGTTTTTAAAATCAATTACTTATCAAAAAAACGATCAAAAAGCAAATCTTGAAGTTGCTGGAGCCTTTGTTTATATTGGAAGTACTCCAAATATTTTTAGTGGTTTAAATATAAAATTAGATAAAAATTATATTGAAGTTAATCAAGATATGCAAACAAGTATTGATACTATCTATGCTGTTGGTGATGTTGTTAAAAAAGATATTTATCAACTTATAAATGCTGCTAGTGAAGGAATGACAGCTGCAATTTCAATTATTCAAAGATTAAATAAGGAGTAAATATGTCTTTTACTACAAAAGTTAAAAATGAAATAAGTAATAACTATGGAAATATTAGTGAAAATATAGCGGAATTAGCTGCTATTTTTCGAAATTCTTATCAAAAAGCTGATAATATTTTAGAAATTGTGACTGAAAATTCTACGGTTTGTAAACATATTTATAGGCTTATAAAAGAAATTTATCATGTTAATACGAAAACTGAATATAAAAATACCAAATTTAGTAAAAATCGCTTATATATAGTTTCTATTCCTGATAAATTAGAAATTATTTTAAAAGATTTAGGAGTTTTATCCGAAAATTTTAAATATTTAGATACTCCACCTTCTTATTTATTAGATGCTGAAGATGAAAAAAGGGCTTATTTAAAAGGAACTTTTTTAATGACAGGGAGTATAAATGACCCTAAAACTTCCATGTATCATTTAGAATTTTTTATTGACTATTTAGAAGAAGCTAATTTTTTATCAGCTTTATTGAATGAATTTTATTTAAACAGCAGAGTAATTGAACGTGATAAAGGTTACATGGTTTATATTAAAGAAGCGGAGAAAATTGGTGATTTTTTAAGGATTATAAGTGCTAGTTCAGCAGTTATGTACTTTGAAGATATTAGAATTTATCGTGATCATAAAAATATGACTAATCGTCTTAATAATTGTGAACAAGCTAATCTCGAAAAAAGTATGTTAACTTCTAATAAGCAAATACAAGATATTAATTTAATTAAAGAAAAAATAGGATTAGATGCTTTGGACTTTAAACTTGAAGAAGTATCTTTATATCGTTTAAAATATCCTGAAGCATCTTTACAAGAATTAAGTGAAATAATGACAATTGAAACTAATAAACAAATCACGAAATCTGGTCTTAATCATAGATTTCGAAAAATTAAAGAAATTGCTAAGCGAATTAGAGAAAGCTAAAAAGTTATCCATCGTTTAAATGGATAACTTTATTTATTGGTTTTCTTATTTAAATCAATCCCATGTAATTCTAATTTAATAATAATTTCTTTAATTTCTTGATCATTTAAATTAATTTTTTTTAAGTTTTTGCGATTTTGAATCCAAAGATCATAAACACTTAAAATATCATTATCTTTTAAAATATTAATAATTTTCGGATTTAAATTTAAATAACTAATATCTTGATCTAATAAAGCACTATTCATTTACAACTCCTTCTTCAACCTTTTTAATGATATATTCTTTTGTTTCTTCAAAAGACATATTTAAAACTATCGAAAATTCTGTATATAAATATATTTCAGCTAGCTCAAAGTAATTTTTATCTTTATCACTTATTTTTTTCTTATTATCAAGTCTTGCTTGATTTCTTTTATAAGTTGTTTTTATAATAGTAATTAAATCTTCCCAACTAGCATTATTTAATAATTTTTTATACTCTTGTTCTATATTTTTATCATCACATTCAATTGTTTTTATGTTTAAAATATTGTTTATAATTTCATTTATTTTCTCAATCGTAATTAAATTTCTAATTGAATGATTATTAACAGGAATATTTAATTTTAAAGAATTATCATTTACTGGGGATAAAATATAATAATCTGTGTCATTCATATATTTCTTTTTTATATCTAAAATTTTACAAACATCTTTTAGATAAACAACATAATCACCAATATTATACATACAAACCTCCTTCTTATAAAAAAATAACTATAAAACAGGATTTACGCCGTTTATAGCTACACGTTTCAACCATATTATACCATTTTTTAAAAAAATAAGTAAGTAAAAAAATTATTTTTTTAGAACTTAGTTCTTATTTATAATATGTAATTATTAAGTAATTTATGAATTTTTTATAAAAAAAATTATCCAACTAATAAGATAATTTATTTTTTCTTTTCTAAAATTTTATCAACTATTCCATATTCCAAGGCTTCTTTGCTATCTAAAAAATAATCTCGTTCAGTATCGGTGGTAATAGTTTTTAAATCTTTTCCAGTATTTTTAGCAAGAATTTTATTTAATTTTTCTTTTAATTTTAAAATTCTTTCAGCAACTATTTTAATTTCCGTTGCTTGACCTTGAACTCCTCCAAGTGGTTGATGAATCATAACCTCAGCATTTGGTAAAATATAGCGTTTTCCTTTTTGACCACAAGAAAGAAGAAAGGCTCCCATTGAGGCTGCCATACCAAGACAAATTGTTGAAACATCACTTTTAATAAAATTCATGGTATCCATAATAGCCATTCCTGCTGTAATTGAACCACCTGGTGAATTAATATATAAATTAATATCATCATGATTCAAAGAATCTAAATATAAAAGTTCACTAACAATAATATTTGACATTGTATCATCAATTTCTCCTGATAATAAAATAATCCGATCTTTTAAAAGTCTTGAAAAAATATCATAACTACGTTCACTACTAGTATCTTTATCAACAATAACAGGAACTAAGTTCATTTCATCACCTATAATTAAAATATGTAAACTAAGTTATTTTATACGTAAAAAAATTAATTTTTATGGTATAATCATCTTGGAGGATATATGTTAGAGAGTATAAAAGTGTGGGTTAATGAAAAAGAAACTATTGTCAAGAAAGGTATTACACTTCTAGAACTTAGTAAAATGTATGATGATTTATTTAATCATAAAATAGTTCTCGCTAAGGTTGATTCTGAATATCGGGAATTAAGTGATACAATTAATAAGCCTTGTCATATTGAATTTTTTGATTTAACAGATTCTTATGCTAATCGAGTTTATTTAAATGGTTTAGTTTATCTGACTAATTATTGTTTTCATGAATTATTTAAAAGTCAAGGTTATCTATTAACAAGACATTCGGCTGATAAAGGTTTATATATGGAAGCAACTTGTGATTTAACTAGGGAAATGATTGCTGACTTAGAAAACAAAATGCATGAGGTTGTTAAAGACAATTTAAGAATTCATAAGGTTACAATTTTAAGAGAAGATGCTATTCATTATTTTGAAGAAATTGGTGATACTAAAAAAGCTGGGCTTTTAGAATATATGACTAATACTTATGTAAATTTATATCGCATGGGAAATAGTTATAATTATATGTTTAGTTTAATGCCAAGTGAAACATCATGTTTAAATGAATTTAAACTTACATTTTTAAATGAAGATGGTTTTATTTTAAGATTTCCAACAATTTATAATCATTTGGAAATTCCAAGATATAAACATCATGCTAAGTTATTTGAAGTCTTTAAAGAATCAAAAGAAATGTGTCGTTTAATGAATTTAGAAACTTCAGTTGATCTAAATAATATTATTACCTCAGGAAAAATTTCGGATTTAATTAAAATTACAGAGACTTTATATAGTAATAAATTATTAAATGTAGCTAAAAAAATAGCTAGTGATAGGAAAGTAAAAATTGTTTTAATTGCTGGACCATCTTCTAGCGGTAAAACAACAACAACTAAGAAGTTATCAATGTATTTACGAAGTTTTGGATTAAAGCCCAAGATGCTTTCGATGGATGATTTCTTTGTTGATAGAGAGAATAATCCTAAAAAAGAAAATGGCGAATATGATTTTGAATGTTTAGAAGCGATTGATCTTGGTTTATTTAATAAAACCTTGGATAAACTATTAAAAGGGGAAACAGTTTTATTACCTATATTTAATTTTGTAACTGGTAAAAAAGAATTTCGGAAAGAAATGACTTTAAGTTCGGATGATGTTTTATTAATTGAAGGAATTCATTGTTTAAATCCAAAAATATTAGAAAATATTGATTCTAGAAGAAAAATGAAAATCTATTTGTCAGCTTTGACAGAGATTAATATTGATAAAGACAATCGTATTTCAACAACTGATAATCGTTTAATAAGAAGATTAATTAGAGATTATTATACGAGAGGATATGAACCATCTGAGACTTTAGATTTATGGGATAGCGTCAGGGAAGGGGAAGAAAAATATATTTTCCCTTATCAAGATGAAGCTGATATTACCTTAAATACAGGTTTAGTCTATGAATTTCCGGTTTTAAAAGTTTATGCCTTACCACTTTTATATACAGTTAAAAGTGACAATGCTTTTTATGAAGATGCTAAAAGGTTAATTAGACTTTTAGATATATTTTTACCAGTTCCTAGTGAGGAAGTTCCTAATGATTCTATTTTAAGAGAATTTATTGGGGGAAGTTATTTTAAATAAGAAAGGATGATGAAAAAATGAAAGTAGCAATTAATGGTTTTGGTCGAATTGGCAGATTAGTTTATAGAATAATGGAAGGAGAATATAGTAATTTAGAAGTAGTTGCTATTAATGATTTAACTGATCCAAAGCAACTTGCTTATTTACTAAAATATGATACTAATCATGGTAACTATAAAATAGATGAAATTAGTTATGATGAGGAAAATATCTACGTTGCAAATAAAAAAATTAGAGTTTATAAAGAAAGTGATCCAAGTCTTTTACCATGGAAAGAGTTAGGTGTTGAATTAGTCTTTGAATGTACGGGACATTTTACAAGTTATGAAAAATCATTAGCCCATATTAAGGCGGGAGCTCGTCATGTTATTGTTTCCGCTCCTTGTAAAGGCGATGTTAAAACCATTGTTTATAATGTAAATGATGATATTTTAACAGGTTCAGAAGATATTATTTCCGCTGCTAGTTGTACAACTAATTGTTTAGCTCCGGTTTTAAATATTTTAGAAAAAGAATATGGAATTAGTTCTGGTTATATGACAACTGTTCATGCTTATACAAATGATCAAGTAACTCTTGATGTTGCTCATAAAAAAGGAATTGAATCACGTCGTGGAAGAGCTTGTGCTGCCAATATTGTTCCAACTTCAACTGGGGCTGCTAGTGCTATTGGTAGTGTTATTCCAAGTTTAAAAGGAAAAATGCAAGGTCTTGCTATGCGGGTTCCGGTTGCAACTGGATCAGTTGTTGATTTAGTCTTAAAATTAAAAACAAAAGTAACTAAAGACGAAATTAATAAAACTTTTGAAAAGTATCAAAATGAAACGATTAAAATAACTTATGATCCAATCGTATCTAGTGATGTTATATCTTCATCATATGGTTCAGTTGTTGATGGACTATTAACAGATGTTTTAGAAACTGAGGAAGGGGATCTTGTCAAAGTAATTGCTTGGTATGACAATGAAATGGGTTATTCTTATCAAATGGTAAGAACAGCTTCTAAATTAGCAAGTAAGGATTAAAATGGAAATAATTTTGTATTTTTTTCGAGATACAATATCAGGAGTTCATTACTTTATTTATGCTTTTGTTTGTTTATTTTTAATGTTTTCAATAATTGGTTATTTGTTTAAACAAAAATATGCTAAAGTAGAAATTAAACTAAAAAGTAGTCAACCAAGTGTTCAAGCTACTACTGAACAAATAGCAACTGTTCAAGGGAAAGCTAAAAAACTTAGTCGTAAAGAGAAAAAATTATTAAAGCAAAAAAATAATATTCCTAGCCAATCCCTAAATACACCACCAGTACAAACAAAAGTCGAAGCACCTATTCCAAATCAAGTTGCATCTCCTCCAGTAACACCACAAGTAACAGTTCAAAATACAGGTCAATCAGTAGTTTCTAATCAACCAAATCAGCAAGTAGTCAAGCAAGCTAATCAACCTTTAAATGTTGTAGCTAATCAAATACCAACTCAAAGTCAAAATTTAAATCAAGGAACTAATTTACCTAATAATCAAACAGTAACTAAAAATATTCAACCAACTAATACCAATATTCCTATTCCGGAAATAAAATAAATATAACTATTTATAAAAGAATATGAAAGCAAATTTTATATTCTTTTTTAATATTAAAAAAAAGTTTATTAAATATTCAAAAAAATATGTTATAATGTTTGTGTATATACTAAATAGGCGGTGATACAATGGAATTTATAAAATTTAAAAATGTAACCAAACAATATAAAAATGGTGTTGTTGCTATATACGATTTTAATTTAAGTATTGAAAAAGGCGATTTTTGCTTTATTATTGGTGGATCAGGATCAGGAAAAAGTACTTTAATTAAAATGCTTTATCGTGAAGAAAAACCAACCAAAGGTGAAATAATTATTGGAGGGTTAAAAGTAAATAAGTTAAGAAATTCGAATGTTTATAAATTAAGAAGAAAACTTGGTATTGTTTTTCAAGATTATAGATTACTTCCAAAATCAAATGTTTATGAAAATGTTGCTTTTGCCTTAGAAGCAATTGGGGATAGTAAAAAAGATATTCGTCCTAAAGTTTTAAAAGCCATTGAACTTGTTGGGCTTAAAAGTAAATTAAGAGATTATCCTGATAATTTATCAGGTGGTGAACAACAAAGAGTAGCTATTGCTAGAGCGATTGTTAATGAACCTAAACTTTTAATTTGTGATGAACCAACTGGTAATTTGGATCCTAATATGAGTATGGAAATTGTTGAACTTTTAGATGAAATTAATAAAAAAGTTGGAACAACTGTTATTATGGTAACTCATGATAAAACAATTGTAAATAACATGAAAAAACATGTAATAGCCCTTAAAGAAGGACATTTATACAAAGATTATAAGGAGGGTGAATACATAGATGAGATTCTTTAGAATATTAGGACGTAGTATAAGAGATGCTTTTAAAAGTGTTGGGCGTAATTTTTCGCTATCGTTAGCAAGTATTTCATGTATTGTTATAACTTTAATTATTGTTGGTATTTCGTTAATTGTTTCTTATAATGTTGATAATTTTTCTCAAGAATTAAAAGAAGATTTAACTATTATTGCTTTTGTTTCTAATGATGCTGATGAATATACCTTAGAAAAATTAAAATTAGATATTTCAGAAATTAGTAATGTTGAAACTGTAACTTTTAAAAGTAAAACAGAAATAAAAGAAGAAATGATGGCTGAAGATGAAGCTTTTGAAAATGCAATGAGTAATTGGGATGATGAAGAAAATCCTTTACAAAATACTTATATGATAAAAGTAAATGATATTGAAAAAATAACGGAAACGGCAACGGCAATTAGCAACCTAGATTCAATTGATGTTGTTAAATATGGCGAAGGAATGGTTGATCAGTTAGTAACAATGTTTAAAGGAGCTGAGAGAATATCAATCATTGCGGTTATAGCCCTTGTTTTAATGACGATGTTTTTAATTGTCAATACGATTAAATTAACAATTTTTTCAAGAAAGAGAGAAATTTCCATTATGCGACTTGTTGGAGCTAGTAATTTTGCTATTAAATTACCATTTGTTGTTGAAGGAATGATTTTAGGTTTTATTGGGTCAATTATCCCAGTTTGTGTTATGATTTATGGTTATTATGCTTTATATAATTATTTTGGAGGCAGAATATTTACTGATTTAATTAAATTAGTAAGTCCAGAACCATTTATTTATATTGCTTCTCTTATTGTAATTGGTATTGGTATTTTAGTTGGTATGTTAGGATCAGGTAGAGCAGTTAAAAAGTATTTAAAAGTATAAAATTAGATTTTATGCTTTTTTTAATTTTAGAAAAATTAGCACTCTTACTTGACAAGTGCTAATTTTTGAGTATAATTAGTATTGGAATATGAATTTTAGTCATATTATAAATAGAAAAGGGGATGATTTTATGTATCAAAATCAAGATGAAAAAGAGAATGTTTTAGAAAAATATGGTCGTGATATAACACAAGATGCTAAAAATGGAAAAATTGATCCCGTTATTGGCCGTGACGAAGAAATTCGTGGAATCACGCGTATTTTATCCAGAAAAACTAAAAATAATCCCGTTTTAATTGGTGAACCGGGCGTTGGAAAAACAGCAATTGTTGAAGGTCTTGCTAATCGTATTGTTGCAGGCGATGTTCCAAATAGTTTACGTGATAAAAAAATTTGGGAACTAGATCTTGCTAGTTTAGTAGCTGGGGCGAAATATCGTGGTGAATTTGAAGAGCGTTTAAAAAATGTTTTAAATGAAATTAAAAAAAGTGAAGGTAATATCATCATGTTTATTGATGAAATTCATATGATTGTTGGAAATGGTGCCGAAGGAGCAATGGATACTTCCAATATTTTAAAACCACTTCTTGCTCGTGGAGAAATTCATGTAATCGGAGCTACCACTTTAAACGAATATCGTAAATATATTGAAAAAGATGGAGCTTTAGAAAGACGTTTTCAAAAGATAAAAGTATCCGAACCATCTGTTGAAGATACTATTACTATTCTTCGAGGTTTAAAAGAAAGATTTGAAATTCATCATGGTGTATCAATTACCGATAAGGCTTTAATAAGTGCAGCCACTTTATCTAATCGTTATATAACTGATAGGTATTTACCAGATAAAGCTATTGATTTAGTTGATGAAGCTTGTGCTACTATTCGTGTGCAAATGGATTCTGTTCCAAATGAATTAGATACAGTAACAAGAAATATTTTATCTCTAGAAATTGAACGTCAAGCCATAAAAAAAGAAAAAGACGAATTATCAAAAAAACGAATGGAAGAAATAGATAGAGAACTTGTTAAGTTAAAAGGGGAAGAGGCTAATTTAAAAACAGCATGGGAACAAGAAAAAGCAATTAATGATCAAATCAAAGCTAAAAAACAAGAACTTGAAAATGCTAAATTTACTTTGCAAACAGCCGAAAATAAATATGATTTAGAAACAGCAGCAAGATTTAGACATGGAGAGATACCAAGACTTGAAAAAGAATTAGAAGAATTGAATAATAAAGAGAAAAATCGTATTTTATCAGATACTGTTAATGAAGAAGATATTGCTTATGTTATTTCCAAGTTAACAAATATTCCTTTAACAAAATTAGTTGCTTCGGAAAAAGAAAAACTTTTACATTTATTTGATAATATGAAAAAAAATGTTATGGGTCAAGATGAAGCTTTAAAATTAGTAAGTGATTGTATTTTAAAAAGTCGAAGTGGAATAAAAGATCCTAATCGACCAATTGGTTCTTTTATCTTTTTAGGTCCAACTGGGGTAGGTAAAACTGAAGTTGCTAAAACACTTGCTTATGAACTTTTTGATGATAAAAGTCATATGGTCCGTATTGATATGAGTGAATATATGGAAAAATTTAGTGTTTCTAGATTAATTGGTTCTCCTCCTGGTTATGTTGGATATGAAGAAGGTGGCGAATTAACTGAGGCCGTTCGTCGTAATCCGTATAGTATAGTTTTATTTGATGAAATAGAAAAAGCTCATCCTGAAGTCTTAAATTTACTTTTACAAATACTAGATGATGGCCGTATAACTGATTCTAATGGACGTACTGTTGATTTTAAAAACACAATCATTATTATGACTAGTAATTTAGGATCAGAATATGCCTTAGAGGGTAAAAATGATTTAGTTTTAAAGGAACTTCAAGAGACTTTTAGACCAGAGTTTATTAATCGTATTGATGAAATTATTATTTTTAAACCATTATCAAAAGATATAATTTATCAAATTTTAGATAAAATTATTAAAGAAATAGAATATCGTTTAATTGATAAAAATATAAAAATAAGGTTAACAAATGAAGCGAGGGATTATTTAGTTAGTATTGGCTATGATGTAAATTATGGAGCAAGACCTTTAAAAAGAGTTGTTTCACGTACTCTTGAAACTATTCTTGCTAATAAACTTATTAGTGGGGAAATTCATTATGGAGAAACAGTAACTTTTGACTGTGTAAATAATGAGTTAGTAATTAAATAATTAAGCATTTAGTTTTCTCTTTAAATACTTTTTTGCAAGGATATAAAAATATTATTGTAAAAAAGTGTAAAATTTAAAACTTAAAAAATAACTTTAAAACAAGAATTTCGTAATTATTTAAATTTAATTAAAGAATTTCCTATAAGAAAATTTTTAAAATTAAGTTTAAAATTAATTTAATTCTTGTTTTTTTTGTTATTTGACTATATTTAAAAATATTTGTTATAGTTAATTTGGTGGAGAAATTATTTATAAATTAAGTAAATATTATGTATTTTTATTGATTATTAAAATCAATTTCTTTATAATTAATTATAGGAGGATATATATGAGTAACATAAACATAAATAAAAATATGCTAGATATAATGCAACAAGAAAATTTAAAACTTCAAAGTGGATCGGAAATAATTATTGAAAATCCTCATATACGAGTTTTAGAAGATTTAAAAAGAAGAAATAGGGATAATGGTAGTGTTATAGCCGGAGAGTATTTTGGGGGAAAATATACTTATGATGAAACTTTTAAGATGATTAATGATTACAAAAAAGCTTTTTTAAGTTTAGATGGAAATAATTCACACTCAATAACAGTTTCTTCACCAGCTGTAATTTCTTCTGTCAATGCCTTTTATGGAGCAATTGACGCTAATAAAATAGTTAATTCTGTTGGACCAGGTTTTCTCTTTGCTTTTCCTGAAAAATATATGAAAGAATTTGAAAGTGAGACTTTGTTTATCCATGAAGCATTTTTAAATGAAGCTTTTATCAATAGATTAGCTGCATCGGGAGTTAAAAACGTTGTTGTTACATCAACAACTGATTATATGAATCCGATGGTAAAAGAATATGCAATTAAAAATGGTTTAGTAAATAAAGAAAACTTTTTGGATAGTTACGTTAAAAGTGGAAAGAAATTACCGCAAGGAATGCAATTTATTAAATTAGAAGAATTTGCTAAAACTGGAGCGAAAATTAAAGAAGATGTTGAGTTTCCATATCAAGAAAAACAAATAGCTGCTCGTTTTTTAACCGGAGCTACAACTAGTCAAATTCCTAAGGCTGTGGAACTTTACGCAGATGGTTTAAATAAAATGGCCCAAATTTATGATAAAACTTGGTTTGATTTTAAACCTGGTGATCGAAATACAGTTTTTATTCCTTTATTTTATGCAACGGGAGCCATACATGGAGTTCATGCTGGATTATTTAGTGGTTTAACCAATATTTATAAACCAAAGTATGATCGCTTTGCCTTTGCTAAGGATTTAATGGATTCAAAGGCGAAAATTGCTTTGGTTGCGCCAAGTCATTTAGCAACTTTAGTTGATTCTAATTTACCAGATGACTCTTTAAATCATGTAAAATATATTTTTATTGGTGGTGAGGCAATCATGCCAGCCCAAATGGAAAAATTTCGAGAAGCTTCTAAGAGACTTGGAATTGAATATATCTTAAATGGTTATGGTATGACGGAAACTGGAAGTATGTCAGGAATATCTGATAAGGTTGCTTTAAGTTTAGATGATGTAACGATTGTTCCAGCTCCAGGAGTTAAATATCGAATAGTAGATCCTATCACAAGAGAAGAACTTGGCGATAATCAAAGAGGTATTTTAGAAAAATGGACTCCTTGTGCTTGTAAAGATTATACTGATCCTGAAAAGACTAAACAGTTATTTACACCAGATGGTTGGATTAATACTGGAGATGTAGCTATTAGATATAGTAATGGTAGATACCGTGTTTTTGGTCGCGGAACCGACTACTTTACAAATAATAAGAAGAAATATGCTATGTTTGATATTGAAGAAGAAGTTGTTAAACATCCAGGTATTGCGGAAGCTGAGGTAATAAAATTTGATCTTAATGGTCAAGAATATCCAGCAATTATTGTTGTATTAAAACAAGAATATCAAGATAAAATGCCAGACATTCTTGAATATATTTCACATTTAACAACACCAGGATTAGAATACTTAATAGGAACAAGATTTATTGATAAATTTAAAACTAATCCCGTTACTGCTAAAAGAGATTATTTATCACTTCCTGAAGAAAAAGATGGATATTATATCTTTGATAATAAAAATAATATTTTCTATCAAACTAATCTTATTGGTGATAATGAGGCAAATAGATTTGTTATTTCCTCTAATGATTTAAAAATATTTGCATCTGAAAAAGCTAAGATTTTGATGAAAAAATAATTTATAAAAATAAAGGAGTAGAGATATGAAAACTTTTATGGCCTTTCCTATATGTAGTTTGGTATTTATTCTGCTTGTTTCTGTTGTATATTTTTATAAACCACGTATTAAGTCAATTGAAAATAGCATTTATAAGTGGTTAGTTGTTAGTAATATAATTGGTTTAATTTTAGAAATTTTGTGTTATTTTGCTGTTGATTTAGTAACTGAACATTATTTTATATCGATAGTTATATTAAAACTATATGTTGTGTATATATTTGTTTGGTCTGTAATATTTAATGTCTATGTTTTTGTTGTTTCGCATAAAAATTATGATAAGAAAGATAATAGTTTAAATATTTATTTTAACAAAGTTAAAAGAATTACTATTTTAGCAAGTATTATAATTAGTATTATTATGTTAATGCTACCAATTGAAATATTTAATGATGGTAAACTAACTTATACATATGGTCCAATAACGAATGTATTAATACTTTTATGTTTTATTATAGTAGGGTTATGGATAATAAAATGTATTAAACATTTTCGCGATTTAAAACAAAAAAGATATATACCAATAATTGCATGTATTATTATTTTAACGTTAGTTCTTATTATTCAATCTTATGATCGATCAATACTAATAGCAACAACTGGTCATACATTTATAGTAATATTAATGTATTTTACAATCGAAAATCCTGATGTTAAAATGATTAATGAATTAAATAAAAATAGATTACTTATCAATCAAATAACCGAAGAAAAATCAAATTTCTTATTTCTTGCATCTAGTCAATTAAAATCCCCAATTAATAATATTTTAGAAATTTCTGATAGTATAACTTCAGAAAAAGATGAAAAAGTTATTAAAGAAGATATAAAACAAATTAATAATTTAGCTCATTCTCTTACTTTTTTAGTTGAAAATGTAATGGATATTTCAAGCCTTACAATTAACAATATTAAAATAGTAAATAATAAGTATAATCTTTCTAATTTAATTACTAAAATAAAACTTTTAAAGGAAAAAGAAGTAAATAATGAAGTAGAGTTTCGGGTTAATATAAGTGAAACAATTCCAAGTGTTTTATATGGTGATTCTAAGCTGTTAGAATTAGCAATCATTTCAATTATTGATAACTCTATTAAATATACAAAAACTGGTTTTATTGAATTAAATGTAAATACGATTATAAAATATGATATGTGTCGTTTGTTAATTAGTATTGAAGATTCAGGATGTGGTATTTCAATTGATAAAGTAAATGAGTTATTAATGTTAGATGAAGATCTAAATAAAGAAGAAATAGAGAGTTTAGAAACAAAAAATGTTAATATTAATACTATTAAGAAGATAGTTTCCAAAATGGGTGGCTATTTCACGATTAAAAGTGAAATTGATAAAGGAACTGAAGTAAAAATAGTCATTGATCAA
Organism: uncultured Bacilli bacterium; assembly: GCA_944350445.1. Taxonomy (GTDB): domain Bacteria; phylum Bacillota_I; class Bacilli_A; order RF39; family UBA660; genus RUG591. Next base: position 66,468 of record CALVOW010000004.1, read on the forward strand.
AAAATTGAGCTTAAAAACAATTTAGTAGACGCTTCAAAATATTTAAAAAAAGAAACAATTTTACTTGTTTCTGATGATAATAGTTTTTTAAAAGATGTTTCCAAATTAATAAATCAAAAAGGCTATAATGTTGAGGTTTCAGCTTATTCTAATGATATTTTAGATCGAATTCGTCTTAAACAAACATTTTCTTATATTTTAATAGATGATAATATTAAAAATCGGGCTTTGCCTATTTTAAAGGAATTAAAAAAAGATGAAAAATTTAAGACACCAGTTATTGTTATTTTAGATAAAAATACTGAATTTATTAAAAAACATTTTTTAGAAGATGGTTTTAGTGGTTATTTATTAAAGAGTGATTTAGTTAAGGAAATAGATAGAGTATTAAAATAGTTTAGAAAATCTAAACTATTTTTTGCATATTAAGGTAAATAATGGTTATTTTAATAATGGTGATTGTATGACTTTAAAACTTTTAGAGATGGCTTTAAAGGGAAGTGTTGCTGTTATCTATTTATTTTTAGTTATAAAAACTCTTGGTAAAAAGCAAATAAGTGAGCTTAATATCTTTGATTATATAATTGGTTTATCACTTGGAAATATTGCTGCTGAGATGACAGTTAATAAAGAAATTACGATTTTAGAAGGACTAGTTTCAATGAGTATTTACGGACTATTTTCATTGGCTGTATCAATTATTACAGCTAAAAGTATTTTAGCTAGGCGTTTTATAACAGGTTTTCCTATTGTTTTAATTAGTGAGGGAAAGATAAGTCGAGAGCAATTACATAAATGTAAAATCGATATTAATGATTTATTACAAGATGCAAGAGAAAGTGGCTATTTTGATATATCCGAGATTAATTATGCAATTATGGAACCAAGTGGAAAAATTAGTTTTTTGCCAAAATCTAAATATCATCCTGTAACTCCAAGTGATATGAAACTGAAAATAAGCGAGAATGGTTTAAATGCTAATTTAGTAATTGATGGTAACATTATGTATAATAATTTAAAATCAATAGGTCATGATGAAAAATGGCTTTTAAGTCGCTTAAAAAAGGAAGGATATGAAGATATTTCTAATTTATTATTAGTGGTTTGTGATAATAAAGAAAAATTAACAATTTATAAATGTGATGAAAAAGTAGAAAACGGTATTTTAGAATAACTGTTTTTTTTATTAGAAAAAATTTTAAAAAATAAATTGCGAAAATTTTATTAATATGATATATTATGTACGAAGTATTTGATTACTTTAATAACTTCTTGGCTCTTAGTGAGTCCATTAGTCCAAAAGGAGGTGTAATATATGCGTAATTATGAGCTTATGTTTGTCGTAAGACCAACACTTGAAGAAGAAGCAACTTTAAATGTTTTAGCAAACATAAAAACAATTCTTGAAGAACAAAAAGCCAAAATCGTTTCTGAGAAAAATGTGGGAAGACGTGAACTTGCATATGAAGTAAAAGGATTCAAGAATGGTAATTATTTTTTATTAGTAGTAGAAGCAGAACCTGCTGCTGTTAAAGAATTTGACCGTATTGCTAATATTAATGAAGATATAATTAGACATATCGTTGTTAAGGTTGATTAAAGGAGTATTATGAATAAAGTTTTTTTAGTAGGAAGATTAACAAGAGATCCTGATTTAAGATATGGATCTAGTAACAATGCTGTTATGCGTACCTCAATTGCTGTTGATAGACAATTTACAAATCAAAGTGGAGAACGTGAAACAGATTTTATTAATATTGTTGCATTTGGAAATCGTGCCGAAGTAATGAAAAAATATTTAACTAAAGGAAGTCAAATTGCTGTTAGTGGTCGTATTCAAACTGGATCATATGATGGTCAAGATGGTAAAAGAGTTTATACAACCGATGTTATAATTGATGAATTTCAATTTTTAGATTCCAAAGGTTCTAGAAATAATGAAACTGTAACTCAAGCAAATCCTGAATCATCACAACCAGATGTAACTCCATATGATTTTTCAAGTTCTTCTTCCAAAAATACGGAAGATGTTGATCCATTTAAAGATTTTGGTGATAAGATTGAAATAGATGATAGCGATTTACCTTTCTAGATAGGAGGAGAAAATGGCAGAATTTTATAGAAAAAAGAAAAAAGTATGTTACATGTGTACAACAGGTAAAGATATTAATTATAAAGATGTCGAAATTTTAAGAAAATATATTAATGATAAAGGAAAAATTTTACCTCGTCGTGTAACAGGTGCTTGTGCTAAACATCAAAGACATATAGCTGAACAAATTAAAAAAGCACGTGCAATTGCTTTATTACCATATACTAATAAATAGAAAATTAAAAGTTTTCTATTTTTTTTATTTTCTTTTAAAAATTAATTTAGATATGTTATAATTTATTATAGAGGGAAGGTATATTATGAGTGATTTAGATAAAATAAATAATATAAAAAACTTTTTTAATAATGACCAAACTGATTTTTTAGCAAATGATGATTATTTAGAATATTTAGTTTTATTAAATATGGGAAGAAATATTAGTAAATTAAATATGAAACCAACTGAGCTTGAAACTAAAATATATTCATATGATAATAAAATATTATCTGAACAAGAAAAAATAATTTTTGAATATAAAAATATCGTAAGATATATTAATAATCAAAAAGAAAGAATATCTAAATTACCTGAAAAAGACTTATTAGATATAACCAATTTATTGGAGAAAATAGTTGATTTATTAAAAGAATTAAACGATCCTTCAAAAATCTATGAAGCTAAAAAAATAATTGTTAAAATACAAGTTAAATTAAATCTGGATATAACTTTCTATACAGTTGTTTATGATATGCTTCAAGAATATGATTTAGGAAAGGAAAAGAAAAAATGAAACAATTAGAAAAATTGTTAATGGAATCTACTTCAAAAATAACCAATTTAAATGAAAAAATAAATGATTTCAAAAACTCGTTTCCTGATATAAAAATAGATGCTAATATATTAGAACAATTGAATTTAAATATATTATTAGTTTTTGAAACTCTAATTCCTAAATTAGGCATTGATAAGTTTAAATTACAAAGTATAAAAGAATCTATTAATTATTATAAATTTAATTTAGATAATGGAATAGATTTAAATATGTTGTTAATTAGGGATGAAAAATGTGAAAAATTAATTGCTGATATAAAATTTTTATATACTAAAAGCTTAGAATATAAAAATGAAATATTAAAAAATTATCAAGAAGAAAAAAGACAAATAGAAATATTTATCGAAAAAATACAAAAAATTATAAATTTAGTTACGGATAAGAAAATTATTGATTTAGATAATTTAACTAATCAATTATTAGAAATCAATCTTCCTAATGACATATATTTAGCTATCTTAAAACAAGCATTGGAAAATAATTTAAATTTTTATAAACATCAAGAAGAAGTAAGTATTGCTGAAAAAGATATAAAAATAGTTGATGAGGAAGAAGAAGCTATTCAAAAGAAAAAAGAAATTTATGGTATTAAACCTATTTCTGATCCTAAAGATGAAAAGTTTAAAAATGATTTAGAAGTATTAAGTGATAAAATTAAAAAATTAAATGAAAATATTTCTACTTATTTAAAATTAGATAGTAATCTTTATATTTTATTTTCGGAACTTAACGATTTATTCAAGAAAGTAAATGATTTAAAAAATGATTTTCTAGCTACTTATCTTGCTTATAAAGAATTATATGGTGAATTAGAAAAAGAAGAATTGGAAGATGAATTTAAACGTTTAAAGAAAAATTATGAATTATTAGAAAATGAATTTATTAAAGTAGAAGAACAATTTAATTTAGCTATTAAGGGTTTAAAAGTAGCTGAACAAAATCCAGAAGAAATTCCTACAGATTTAGATATAAACAATTGGAACTTTTGTCGTTATTTAATTTTTAATAATTCAACTTTAAATGATTTTAAAAAGGAATTTTCAAAAAAAACTTTAAGTTTATCAACGGTTTCAACAATTTTACAGGCATTTAAAAATTTAGTTACAGTTTCCGATTTATCATCTCTTGGTGCTCAAGAAGTAAAAAAAGTTGATCTTAAAAACGATATATTTGAATATCGGATTACTAATTCAAATGATGGAGGAGCTATTCGCATTTTCTTTATTTATTATGACGAAAATTCTTTATTTGTTCCCAAAATTTTATTTAAAGTAAGTGATAAACAATCAATGGAAGAAATTGTTAAAATAAGAAAAAGAAATATTAGAGTTTTAGCTAAAAATTATGCTCAAAATAAAGAAGAAATGACACGAGAACTTCTAGAATTTATAATTTCTAGAGTAAAAAGTTATCAAACAGGGGAAATTAGTGTTGTTGAACCAAATATTTCAGGAAATGTAGGTGAGATAAATGACGTTAGAAACAATTCTAAATGAATATAAAAAAAATTTAGAAAGTAATTTAAAACAAATTGAATTAAATGACAAAATAGATAATTTATTATTATCTTTAGAAAACCAAGATAACTTTAATAAAATAAATATAGTTGAATTGGAAACTATGTTAAATACTGCTAATTATGATTCACTTACTATAAAAAAAATTTTAATGACAATAAAATATATACAACTTAATAATGCTTTAACTAAAGAATATGAAAAAGCTTTAAAAGAAGCATTTCGTGAATTATTAGAATTAAGGCATGAAGTAATATCAAAAAGTGAATGTGAAGAATTATTAATAAAAATTGCTAAATTACAGGAGACAATTACAAGCAAAGATTTATTTATTTCGGATTTTGATTTATTATTTAAAGTATTTGCTGAATTAAAAATTCCTATGAATTCTATAGCTCAATTTGTAAAAGAAATAGATAAGCATAATCAACAAGTTATTTTAAATCAAAAAGTTTTAGAAGAAGATATAGAAAAGCTTGGTAATAACCAAAAGTTAACTATTAAAGAAGAAGATTCAAAAACTAATACTAATTTACAAGCTTTTATTACGAAAAATCATAGTCTATTTTCAGAATTTGAACAAGAATTGTTAACAAATGAATATGCAACTCATAAAGAACAAATGGAAGAAAAATTTGCTTATTTAAATCAAGCAGTTGAATTTAAATTTATTAAAGATAATTTAGAAATGTATAAAAAACTGTTTATAATTTTATTAGTTTTTTCTAATCTTAATATTATACAAGAAATTATAGATTTATCTAAAAAATATTCAATAGAAATAGCTTCATTGCTTCCTGTTTTCTTTATAAGTTCTAATAAAGATAATGATTTTTCAATATATAAAGATGAATTTTATCATAATCTTGCTGGTTCATTCGAAACTTTAAAAGAAGTAATTTTGATGTTTTCTAGTAATATAGAACCGAAAATTTTAGTAACAGAATATAGTACATTATGTATGACTAGAAAAGAAAAAATTCAAGAAAACATTAATGTTTTAAATTTATATGGTATACCTTTAAGCAAGAATTCAATTAAATGTTTAACGATTAATAATTTAAGTGCTAAGATAGATAAATTTATTGAAGCCGGTTTATACGAATATATAAAAAGTGTACCAGCTATTTTATTAAATGAAGATGAAGCTTTCTTTTATCGAATTTACTATGCTAATAAAAATGGTATTCAAATTAAAAAACGTTTTCTATTTAAAGAAATAACTGATGTGGATGGTTTAGATATAAATCGTGATAATTATTTAGAAAAAGTAAAAGTATATAAACCTAGTTGTATTTCTTCCAATCTTTTAAATGATTCAAAAACTTTTAAATCTTTGAAAGGAGATATTAAAAATAATTTATTAATTCAACTTTTAGTAGATTATGAAATTAATGATTTTGTTTATAAAATAAGTGATTTATATTTTTCTAAAAATAAAGTATTAAGCATATATGAAAATTATCTTAATAGTTTAAAAATTAAAAATATCGATTTATTAACATCAATAAAAGGAATAATAATAGCTTTTATAAGTGATACTATTTTAGATTATGAAGATACTAAAAAGGTTGTTATGGAGTTATTAAAAAACTATATTAAGTGTTATGATTTAAATCAAGAACAAATTGAATCATTATGTACTGATTTTGATATTTTAAAAGAAGATATGGATAGTTTATTTAAACAAACAAGAAATGGGGTTAATTAATATGGATTTTTTAAAAGAATTTGGTTTAAATGAGAAAGATATTAATTATATTAAAAGTAAATATGATAAAAAAATAATAGCAAGCATTATTTATATGCAAGAAAATGTTTGTAAATTGTTAGATTATTTTCAAGAAAATAAATTTAATTCAAAAACTTTATTAATAAATAAGTTAGATTTATTTTTAATTCCTTTTCTTACAGTAAAAAAGAAAATAGAAAGCTATAATAAAGAAGAAATAATGAATATCTTACAAAATGATTTTTCATTGTTTGATAATATTTCTTGAAAAATATTAAAAAATATAGTAAGATAAAAGAGTAAATTAGAAGGGTAGTTGATAAATATGATGAATAATTCAATCAATAAAGTTAACTCTGTGTCAACCGTGGGGGGGGTCTAAACCGCCAAAGTTTTTCTAATTTTCTAAGAAATAGTAATAAAGTTAAACACTTAAACTAGTATGTAAATACTAGGTTTTAGGTGTTTTTTTTCATTTTAAAGAAGGGAAAGTAATATGAAAGATAGAAAGAAAGTAATAAGTATAAGTTTAATAATAATTTT